>CAYUOB010000005.1:0-47199 GCA_964446145.1 uncultured Desulfobacula sp. | reverse complement strand
GGGCTTTGCGATGAAATCACTGGCCCCAGCCTTGAATATGAGGGATTCTGTGGATTGGTTGGCCTGGGAAGTGAGAAAAATAACCGGAATGGATTTAAGGCGCTGGTTGGCTTTTATGCTTCTGCACAATTGTTCGCCGTTCATGTTGGGCATATTAAGATCAGTTAGCACTATATCAATTTCAGGGGCATCGGGCCGGGTCAGCAGGTTAAGCGCCTTTTCTCCGTCATTGGCTGTATAGACTTTAATCCCTTCTGATTCAAGGGCCTTACGCACATTTGTTCTTATGAACCCTGAGTCATCCACAATTAAGATGGCAGGTGCTTGAGCAGTTTCCAATATTTTACCCCATAAAAATATGTGAAAAAAGATAACGCTCAATAAAATTTAAGATAATATAATTATATACACTTCAATATATTCAAGTGCAAGCCATATCCGGAATATGCTGCAATTGGCGATATGTATCAGTTTATGGTTGACTTTCAGCAGTTGAACCAACTATAGATAATGACTGTGATTTGACAAATTTAATTTTGGAGATAACAGAATGAAAATACTTAAAATAGATCATCTGGGAATTGCGGTTTCCAGTATTGAGGGCAGGAAGAATTTCTGGACAGATGTCCTGGGCCTGAGCCTTGAGGGAAAAGAGACAATTGAGGCACAGAAGGTGACAACCGCGTTTCTGCCGGTTGGCGAAAGCGAGGTTGAACTTCTTGAATCCACTTCAGACGATGGGCCTGTGGCAAAATATATTGAAAAAAAGGGAGAAGGTATCCAGCATGTTGCATTCAGGGTGGAAAATATAGAACAGGCCCTGGAAGAGCTTAAGGAGAAGGGAATAAAGCTCATAGACCAGACTCCCAGAACAGGGGCAGGAGGGGCGAAGATTGCATTTTTGCACCCTAAGGCCACAGCAGGTGTGCTTGTGGAGTTGTGCGAAAGATAGTTTTGATATTTTAATTGAAAATTAGACCGGAGGATAACCATGTCTCAAATGTCTGATCTGAGTAAATGGGAAGAACTTGCCACAAAACAGCTGAGGGGCAAGCCCCTTGAATCCCTGATAAAAAAGACCCCGGAGGGGATTGATATCAAACCCCTGTATACGGCAAATGATCTTGAAAAAGTTGAATTCACCGATAACCTGCCTGGATTTTCACCTTATGTCAGGGGCCCCATGGCAACCATGTATGCGGGCCGTCCCTGGACAATACGCCAGTATGCGGGTTTTTCCACTGCCAGGGAGTCAAACGCCTTTTACCGCAAAAACCTTGCTGCAGGCCAGAAGGGGCTGTCTGTGGCCTTTGATCTTGCCACTCACAGGGGATATGATTCTGATCATCCCAGGGTTGCAGGTGATGTGGGCAAGGCCGGAGTTGCCATTGATTCGGTTGAGGACATGAAAATACTGTTTGATCAGATTCCGCTGGATCAGATGTCCGTTTCCATGACCATGAATGGAGCTGTCCTGCCCATTCTTGCGGGATATATTGTTGCAGCAGAGGAGCAGGGCGTGAAACATGAGCAGCTCATGGGAACAATTCAGAACGATATTTTAAAGGAATACCTTACCCGCAATACCTATATTTATCCTCCTGAGCCTTCCATGCGGATAATTTCAGACATAATTGCCTTTTGTTCCGACAATATGCCGAAATTCAATACAATAAGCATAAGCGGATATCATATCATGGAAGCAGGAGCTGATTCAGTGCTGCAGACAGCATTTACGCTTGCTGACGGGCTGGAATATGTAAGGGCCGCCCTGGCAACCGGGCTTGATATTGATAAATTTGCTCCAAGGCTTTCTTTCTTCTTTGGAATCGGCATGAATTTTTTTATGGATATTGCCATGTTAAGGGCAGCAAGGTTCCTGTGGGCAGAGCTCATGAGCCAGTTCAACCCGAAAAATCCCAAATCCAGCATGCTGCGCACCCATTGCCAGACTTCCGGCTGGAGCCTGACCCAGCAGGATCCATACAACAATATAATAAGGACAACCCTTGAATGCCTGTCTGCCGTTCTCGGCGGAACCCAGAGCCTTCATACAAATTCATTTGACGAGGCTGTTGGCCTGCCCACTGAATTATCTGCACGGATTTCAAGAAATACCCAGATCATTGTGCAGGAGGAGACCCATATATGTGACGTTGTTGATCCCCTTGGAGGTTCATATTATGTTGAGACCCTTACCCAGAACATAATTGATGAGGTAAGAAAGATTCTCAGGGAAATCGAGGATCTGGGCGGGATGGCAAAGGCCATTGAATCAGGCATGCCCAAAATGAGGATCGAAGAAGTGGCAGCCCGCCGTCAGGCCAGGATAGACCAGGGAAAAGACGTTATCGTGGGTGTGAATAAATACCAGATTGAAGATGAAACCCCCATTCCGGTGAGAGAGGTGTCCGAGGAAGTCAGGGATGAGCAGATTGCAAGGCTGAATCAGATAAAGAAACAGCGGGACAATGATGCGGTTCAAAGGGCTCTGGACAATATAACAAAGGCCTGTGAATCAGGAGAGAACCTGCTTGCAGCATGCCTGCCTGCCGTGCGTGCCAGGGCCACGGTTGGAGAAATAAGTGATGCCATGGAAAAGGTGTTTACAAGATTTGTCGCCACAACACAATGTATTTCAGGCGTGTATGCAGCGGAAAGTTCGGATTCAGAAATAATTGAGTCATTGAGAAAGCGGACTGCTGATTTTGAGAAAAAAACAGGCCGCAGGCCCAGAATTTTATTGTCCAAAATGGGTCAGGACGGCCATGACAGGGGAGTCAAAGTAATTGCAACCGCGTATGCTGATTTTGGTTTTGACGTGGATCTTGGCCCCATGTTCCAGACTCCTGAGGAAGCAGCCAGAATGGCAGTGGAAAATGATGTCCATGTGATAGGTGTGTCAAGTCTTGCCGCAGGCCATAAAACTTTGGTTCCAAAGGTGATTGAGGAGTTGAAAAAACAGGGTGCTTCTGATATTAAGGTCGTGGTCGGCGGGATTATTCCGCCGGGTGATTATGAATTTTTGAAACAGGCAGGAGCAGCTGAGATTTTCGGCCCGGGAACCATAGTTACGGATTCTGCAAACAGGACTTTAAACATCATAGGTGCATAAAGGTTATGATCCAGCAGCCAGACCCTGATATATATGTGCAGGGTATCTTGGAGGGCAACCGCAGGATGATTGCCAAGACAATCACCTTGATGGAGAGCAGGCTTGCCTCACATCAGCAGGCTGCTTTTTCCATAATGGAAAAAATTCTGCCCTGTACAGGCAGGAGTATACGTCTTGGCATTACCGGGGTTCCTGGTGTGGGCAAAAGCACATTCATTGAAAATCTGGGGGTTTTCCTGGCTGATAGCGGCCACAGGGTAGCTGTTCTTGCCGTTGATCCCACAAGCCGCCGCAGCGGAGGCTCAATCATGGGAGACAAGACAAGGATGGAAAAATTGTCTGCCCATGAAAATGCATTTATAAGGCCGTCCCCTGCCGGAGAAACCCTGGGAGGGGTTGCAGCCAGAACCCGTGAGATCATGCTTGTCTGTGAGGCTGCCGGCTTTGATGTGATTCTCGTGGAAACTGTAGGGGTAGGCCAGTCCGAGACAAGCGTGGCTTCAATGGTTGATTTTTTCCTTGTTCTCATGATTGCAGGAGCCGGAGATGAACTTCAGGGCATTAAAAAAGGGGTTCTGGAACTTGCAGATGCCATTGCCATAAACAAGGCGGACGGCAGCAATATTGAAGCCGTTGAAAGGGCAAGGCTTGATCTTGAAACTGCCATGCATTTTATCCGGCCCGAATCTCCCACCTGGACAACTCCTGTTCTGACCTGCTCTTCCATCATGGAAGGGGGCACGCAGAATATATGGCAGACAGTTTTAAAACACAACAGCCTGCTTAAGGCCTCAGGGGAATTTGAGGAAAGACGCAGAAAACAATCCCTTGAATGGATGTGGACCCTGGTGGAGGAAGGGCTTAAAAAACTTTTCACGGGCAATAAAAAAATCAATGAAATCATACCTGCAATTTCATATCAGGTGGAAAACGGACAGATTTCACCTTCCGCAGCAGCTGAAAAGCTCTTGTCATACCTTTAACCCGATATGAACTGCTTGAAATTTGAAAGGATATTTAAATGAAAATACATGAATATCAGGCAAAGGAATTGTTCAGAAAATACAATGTTCCTGTTCCTGAAGGCAAGGTGGCATTTTCAGTGGGTGAGGCTGTTGAAGCTGCCGGCACTCTGGGAGGTTTTCCCGTGGTGGTCAAGGCCCAGATTCATGCCGGAGGCCGCGGAAAAGGCGGCGGTGTTAAACTTGCCGCATCCGTGGAAGAAGTTGAGAAGCTTGCAGACAGTATTCTTGGCATGACCCTTGTCACTCATCAGACAGGGCCTGAGGGAAAACTTGTGAAAAAACTTCTCATTGAAGCAGGCCAGAACATTGAAAAGGAATTTTATCTGAGCCTTCTTGTTGACAGGGCAACAGCTTCCATTGTGATAATGGCAAGCAGAGAAGGCGGAATGGATATTGAAGAAGTTGCAGCACAGACCCCTGGGAAAATTATCAAGGTGCATGTTGACCCTCTGATGGGGATTCAGGGATACCAGATCCGTCAGGCAGGATTCGGCCTTGGTCTTTCTCCTGCTGCCATGAAATCTTTTTCAGGGCTTTTGTCAAATCTTTACAGGTTTTTTGTTTCCAATGATTGTTCTCTTGTGGAAATAAATCCGCTCATACTTACTTCAGATGAGAAAATAATTGCCCTGGACGCCAAGGTGGATTTTGATTCAAATGCCCTTTTCAGGCACAGGGATCTTCTGGAACTGCGCGACCTTGATGAGGAAGACCCCCTTGAGGTTGAAGCTTCGGAATACAACCTGAACTATATCAATCTTGACGGCAATGTGGGCAATATTGTCAATGGGGCCGGGCTTGCCATGGCCACCATGGATATTATCAAGAATGCAGGGGCGTCTCCTGCCAATTTCATGGATGTGGGAGGTGGAGCCAGTGCACAGCAGGTGGAAAACGCTTTCAGAATCATTCTGGCAGATGACAAGGTAAAAGCTGTTCTCATTAATATTTTCGGAGGTATTCTCCGGTGCGATGTCTTTGCTCAGGGCATAGTGGAAGCTGCAAAAAAGACCGGAATCAACATTCCGGTTGTTGTCAGAATGGAAGGCACCAATGTGGAACAGGGCAGAAAAATTCTGGAAGAGGCTGGGCTTAATCTGACCAGCGCTGCCGACCTTGCCGATGCAGCCATGAAAATTGCCGCGGCAGTGAATTAAGGAGATCTTAAATGAGTATATTTGTCAATGCTGACACAAAGGTTGTTGTTCAGGGTATTACCGGCAATGAAGGCAGTTTCCATGCCAGAGCCTGCATTGAATATGGAACCCGGATTGTTGCAGGTGTGACTCCGGGCAAAGGCGGGCAGAAAATGGATAATGTGCCGGTCTTCAATACGGTAAAGGATGCAGTGGATGCAACAGGTGCTGATGCTTCCCTGATTTTTGTGCCTCCGCCCTTTGGGGCCGATGCAATCATGGAAGCTGCAGATGCAGGCATAAGCCTTATTGTGGCCATTACAGAAGGAATCCCCATACTTGACATGGTAAGGGTCAAAAAATTTCTTGATTCCAGGCCCTGCCGGCTTATCGGGCCCAACTGCCCAGGCATCATAACGCCTGATGAATGTAAGATAGGTATCATGCCAGGAAATATTCATAAAAAGGGAAGCATAGGAGTTGTGTCCAGATCAGGCACACTCACATATGAGGTGGTTGACCAGCTTACAAAGCTTGGCATGGGCCAGTCAACCTGCATAGGAATCGGCGGCGACCCTGTGAACGGGACAAATTTCATTGATGTGCTGAAAGCCTTTGAACAGGATGAGGAAACCACAGGCATTGTCATGGTGGGTGAAATAGGCGGCAGTGCAGAAGAGGAAGCAGCAGTCTATATCAAACAGAATCTGACCAAACCTGTGGTGGGGTTTATAAGCGGTCTTACAGCCCCGCCTGGCAGAAGAATGGGGCATGCAGGAGCAATCATTTCAGGCTCAAGCGGTACAGGAGCGGCAAAGATTGCCGCGTTCAGGGAAAACGGAGTTCATGTCTGCGAAAATCTGGGCCGGATCGGCCTGATATGCAGGGATGTATTTAAATAACCGATAAGGAGGTCAAGTAAATTGGATAGTTATATTATTGAGTCAAATAAGAAAAAAAAGAGCAGGCTTCCTGCAAGGCTTGATTTTGCCCAGAGCGGGACAGGCCTGATACTGGGGTTGTTCATGTGGGTTCACATGATCCTTGTGGCCAGTATCATACTTGGAAAAGGCTCTTTTAATTTTGTGGCAAAAATGATGGAACTGGCTTTTCTGTCAGATACAGGTCACGGGTTTCCCGTTGCAGTATTCCTTGCTGTTCTTGTTGTTTTTACCCTTTTTATCATCCATGCAATGCTTGGAGTCAGAAAATTTCCCATTTCATGGAAACAGCACAGGATTATAAGAGATCAGATGCAGATGATGAATCATACTGACACCAACCTTTGGTATGTCCAGGTTGTAACAGGGTTTATCATGTTTTTTGCAGGCTCTGTACACCTGTATATTCTGTTGACCCATCCTTCCATTGATCCTTATATTTCTGCGGACAGGGTTTTTTCCGCCAATATGTGGCCGCTTTACCTTGTTCTGCTTGCCTGTGTGGAACTTCACGGCACAATAGGGCTTTACAGACTGTGTATGAAATGGGGGTGGTTCGGAGGCAATAATCCAAGGCAGTCAAGGGAAAAACTCAAACAGATAAAGAACAGGGCAACAATTTTCTTTTTAAGTATTGGTGTTCTTGCTCTTCTGGTATTTATCGTGATCGGATTCAACCACAGGGATGCAGTGGGACAAAGATATGATACCGGGGCTGCAGTATCTGAACAGGCTCAGGAAGCTGCACCGCAGGCCCTTTCAGAACAGGAAGGCGCACCTGCGGAGACTCAGGACATGGAACAGGCAGAGCCTGCCGGGCCTGCTGAGGAGGCGGCAGCGCCTGAACCGCAGGCATCGCATGAAGAAGCATTGCCGGAGCATCAATCAGAAGAGTTAATAAAAGAATAAGGGGTAACCTAAATGAAAATCATATATACGGATTCACTTGTTATAGGCGGCGGACTCGCAGGATTGAGGGTTGCAATTGCCGCGCGGCAGAGGGGGCTTGATACCATTGTCCTGTCATTGATACCTGCCAAAAGGTCTCATTCCGCAGCAGCCCAGGGCGGTATGCAGGCAAGCCTTGGAGCATGTATCAAGGGAGAAGGTGATGATGAAGATGTCCATTTCGCAGATACGGTCAAAGGAAGTGACTGGGGCTGTGATCAGGATGTGGCAAGAATGTTTGTCAATACAGCTCCAAAGGCGATACGCCAGCTTGCAGCCTGGGGAGTGCCGTGGTCAAGGGTAAGAGGCGGTGACAGGGAAGTCATTATCAACGGCAAAAAAGTGACCATCACAGAAAAGCAGGAAGCACACGGCCTTATTTCTTCAAGGGATTTTGGCGGCACCAAGAAATGGAGGACCTGTTTCACCTCTGACGGAACAGGGCATACCATGCTGTATGCCATGGATAACAAGGCCATTCAGCTTGGAATACCTGTACATGAAAGAAAAGAGGCCATTGCGATCATACATGAGGATGGGGTCTGCCATGGTGCTGTTGTAAGAGATCTTATTACAGGCGAACTCATTGCATATATAGCCAAGGCAACAACCATTGCCACAGGCGGATATGGCAGGATATATGCCATTTCCACCAATGCTGTGATTTCAGAGGGAATCGGGACTGCAATCGCACTTGAAACCGGAATTGCAACCCTTGGCAACATGGAAGCTGTCCAGTTTCATCCCACTGCAATAGTTCCTGTTGGCATTCTGACAACCGAAGGGTGCCGCGGTGACGGCGGGCTCCTTCTGGACAAGGACGGTTACAGGTTCATGCCTGATTATGAACCGGATAAAAAAGAACTTGCTTCAAGGGATGTTGTTTCAAGAAGAATGACGGAACACATTAGAAAGGGCAAGGGTGTGCCGTCCCGTTACGGAGATCACCTCTGGCTTGATATTACGCTTCTGGGGCGTGAACATATTGAAAAGAATTTAAGGGAGGTCAAGGAAATATGCGAATACTTCCTCGGCATTGACCCTGTCAAGGAATATATCCCTGTCCGTCCAACTCAGCATTATTCAATGGGTGGGATCAGAACAAAGGCAACCGGTGAAAGCCCCAGGCTCCGGGGATTATTTGCAGCAGGAGAGGCTGCATGCTGGGATCTGCACGGATTCAACCGCCTCGGCGGAAATTCAGTTGCTGAAACAGTTGTGGCTGGCATGATAGTTGGTGAATATGTTGCTGATTATTGTCAGGAGAACTCACTTAAGATCAGCACTTCAACCATAAAGCATTTCATGAAACGCGAAGAAAAAAAGATCACTGATCTTCTGGTCAGGGATTTTGGCGAAAATCCGTTCCAGCTCAAGGCTGAAATGCAGAAGATTATGATGGACAAGGTCGGTATTTTCAGAAACGGCAAAGATCTTGAGCAGGCAGTTGAAGAGCTTAAGGTTCTGAATCAGAGGGCAAAAAGAATTGCTTTAAGAAACAGGATAAGCTCGTCCAATCCTGAACTTGTGGAAGCAATAAGGGTGCCCAAGATGATAAAACTTGCCCAGTGCGTGGCATATGGCGCAATGCTCAGAACAGAGAGCCGGGGAGCTCATGCCAGGGAAGATTACCCGGAAAGAAATGACAGGGACTGGCTGAAACGCACACTTGTAACCTGGCAGGATGAATCTTCTGACCTGCCTGAGGTTACATATGAAGATCTTGATATAATGAAAATGGAGATGCCTCCCGGTTCAAGGGGATATGGGGTGGACAATACCATCCATCATCCTGACACACCAAAAAGAGAACAGGAAATTGAAGAGATCAGAAAAGCAAATCCGGGTGCTGACAGGTATGAACTTCAGAATCTTTTGAATCCAATTGATATTCCGGAAAAATTTAAAGGTAAAAACGAGCGTATAGGCAGGGGGTTTAAATAATGAGTGATCAGGGAAGAACCTTAAAATTTCATATTTTCAGATACAATCCCCAGAAAAAGGGGGACAAGCCCCGCATGGCAACCTATGAGGTTACAGAAGCGCCGGGCATGACAATATTTATTGCTTTGAATGACATAAGAGAAACACAGGATCCATCCCTGCAGTTTGATTTTGTTTGCAGGGCAGGAATCTGCGGTTCATGCGCCATGGTTATCAATGGGCAGCCCACGCTTGCATGCAGGACTCTTACCTCAAAATATGAAACCGGGGAAATCACACTTCTGCCCCTGCCGGGGTTTGAGCTGATCGGCGATCTTTCCGTTAATACAGGAAAATTCATGAGAGCCATGTCAGAAAGGGTGGAATCCTGGATTCATGACAAATCAGCCGATGAAGTCAATTTTGACAGGCTTGAAGAACGCATGGATCCTGATGTGGCTGATGAAATCTATGAACTTGAGCGCTGTGTTGAATGCGGATGCTGTGTGTCTGCATGTGCCACAAAAAGAATGAGGCCTGATTTTCTGTCAGCAGTCGGATTCATGCGCCTTGCAAGATTTGCTGTTGATCCGAGGGACAAGAGAACTGATGAGGAATTCTATGAAATCATAGGTGATGATGACGGTGTGTTCGGATGTATGACCCTGCTGGGGTGTGAGGATTATTGCCCCAAGGATCTGCCCCATCAGACCCAGATTGCATATCTGAGAAGAAAAATGGCCATGGTAAGATAAGGGGAAGAAAATGAGTGAATTCAAATTCGAGACCATGTTTCCGCTGGGCGAGGATACAACCCCATACCGGCTTTTGACAAAGGAACATGTAAGAGTAAAGGAATTTGAGGGCAGGCAGGTTCTGATGGTGGAGCCCAGAGCTCTGACCCTGATTGCCCAGCAGGCGTTCAAGGATGTTGCTCATCTTTATCGCAGTGAACACCTTGAAAAGCTTCGCGCTGTTATTGATGACCCCCAAAGCAGTGACAATGACAGATATATTGCCCTTGAGCTTTTAAAGAATGCGGTGATTGCCGCAGAAAAGGTGTATCCCATGTGTCAGGACACGGGAACCGCCATTATAATGGGCAAAAAGGGGCAGCAGGTATGGACATGGTCAGATGATGAGGAGGAATTATCCAGGGGCGTGTTCAACGCGTATACGCAAAATTATTTAAGATATTCCCAGAATGCTCCGCTTACCATGTACAGGGAAATGAACACAAAGACAAACCTGCCTGCACAGATTGATATTGCTGCTGTGCAGGGTGATGAGTACAGGTTTTTGTTCATGGCAAAGGGCGGGGGCTCTGCCAATAAAAGCATGGTATACCAGATGACCAAGGCTGTTCTGAATTCAGAGGAGACCCTGATCAATTTCATGCTGGAAAAAATGAAAAACCTTGGGACTGCTGCATGCCCTCCATATCATATAGCCTTTGTAATAGGCGGCACTTCTGTGGAGCTTAATCTCAAGGCTGTGAAACTTGCTTCTGCAAGGTATCTTGATTCTCTGCCAGACAGCGGCAGTGAAACAGCCCATGCTTTCAGGGACAGGAACCTTGAAGACAAGGTATTGGAAAGATCCTGGGAACTTGGGCTTGGCGCCCAGTTTGGCGGCAGACATTTTGCTCTTGACATAAGGGTTATAAGGTTGCCGCGCCACGGAGCTTCATGCCCTGTCGGCATAGGGGTGTCATGTTCGGCAGACCGGCAGATAAAGGCAAAAATAACACGGGACGGGCTTTTTCTGGAGCAGCTTGAGGAAAATCCCGGCAGGTATCTTCCAGATCGGGAACCTGCCATGAAAGAAGCTGTGCCGATTGACCTTGACAAGCCCATGGACGAAATCAGGGCAGAACTTTCAAAATATCCCGTGGCAACAAGGCTTTCTTTAAGCGGTAAAATTATTGTGGCAAGGGATATTGCCCATGCCAAGTTCATGGAGCGTTTTGAAGCAGGCAAAGGCCTGCCGGATTATCTGAAAAATCATATAATCTACTATGCAGGGCCTGCCAAGACACCTGAGGGTGAAGCTTCAGGCTCATTCGGCCCCACCACGGCAGGAAGAATGGATCCCTATGTGCCTGTGTTCCAGGAACAGGGTGCTTCCATGATCATGCTTGCAAAGGGCAACAGAAGCCGGCAGGTGACAGAGTCGTGTAAAAAATTCGGCGGATTCTATCTTGGATCTCCAGGTGGGCCGGCAGCCAGGCTTGGCAGAGATTTTATAAAAAAGGTCGAGCTTGTGGAATATGAAGAGCTTGGCATGGAAGCGGTTTACATGATTACAGTGGAGAACTTTCCTGCGTTCATCATTGTGGATGATAAAGGAAATGATTTTTATGCTGATCTTGTATAATCCGGTTTAATTGTTCAATAACAAAAGGGCCTGCGCAGTTTTTTGCAAAGGCCCTTTTTCTGTCTGGCAATGCCCGGCAATGCCTGGCATAAATCTGTCAGATGTCTGCATTTTCAAACGCATTAAGATGTGATAATAAGATATGAAAAATATTTGAAAACCAGAAGGAACCCTGCATGAAGGTAAATTTTCTTGGAAAAGCCCTGAAAGCTCCTACGGTTCTTGCCTCAGGAGTTCTAGGGAACAGCATGGACATTCTTAAACGGGTGTATGAAAACGGGTGCGGGCTTGTCACCATGAAATCCATAGGCCCGGAACCGAGAAACGGCCATGACAATCCCACAGTAATTGATCTGGGAGACGGACTTATCAATGCCGTTGGCCTGCCGACCCCTGGATATCTGAACATGGAAAAAGAGTGGGAGGATCTTGAAAAAAGGGATTTCCCTCTGATTGCCAGTATTTATGGCGGCAGTGTGTCTGAATTTGAAAAGGTTGCCGAATTTGTATCCTTAAAAAAACCTGATTTCATTGAAATCAATATTTCATGCCCCAATTCGGAAAAGCACGGAATGATATTCGGAGTAAACAAAAAGGCTTCCCATGATGTAGTCTATGCAGTTAAAAAGGTGATTGATGTTCCGCTCATTGCAAAACTCACCCCCCAGGCCCCTGATATAGCTGAAATTGCAAAAGCATGCGAGGATGCGGGTGCAGATGCCATCTGCGCCATAAATACACTTGGGCCCGGCATGGTGATTGATATCGAGTCTGCAAGACCTGTGCTTGCCTTTAAAAAGGGCGGGCTGTCAGGGCCCATGATCAGGCCTGTTGCAGTGCGCTGTGTCTTTGATATTTACAGGGCTGTGTCAATTCCCATCATAGGGCTTGGTGGCATTACCACGGGAAAGGATGCCATTGAAATGATGATGGCAGGGGCAAGCCTTGCTGGAATCGGAACCGGAGTGAGGTACAGGGGCATTGACGTATTTGAGAAAATAACGCGGGAAATGGATGCCTGGCTTGAGGATCACAGCCTGACGCTGGATCAGGTCAAGGGAGCCGCACACAGGGAAGACAGATGATGAACCGGATTGCTGACAAAAGACATATAATGGTGCGGGTTGACGAAAAGCAGGTTGAAAATCCTGAGTTTGCAACCTTGTTTTTTAATTGTTCTCTTGATTTTTCACCTGGCCAGTTTATCATGCTATGGATACCCGGGGTTGATGAAAAACCCTATACTCTTTCATATCATTCACAAAAGCGATTTGGCATTACAATAGAAGCCAAGGGCAAATTTTCAAAAAAAGCGGTCAGCCTTGAAAAAGGAGACATTGTGGGTATAAGGGGCCCGTTCGGCAAAGGATTTGAAATTCAATCCACTGGTTCCTGCGCTGTTGTGGCAGGAGGCTGCGGCATGGCTCCCCTTGCCACCCTTGTTGAAAAACTTGATAAAAATATATGTTTCATCAATGGTGCAAAGTCAGGGAATTATATTCTTTATCCGGACAGATTTGATACAAAGAGGCTGATCTGTACTGATGACGGCAGTCTTGGTCATAAAGGCCTTGTAACGGATCTCCTTGTGGAACAATTTGAACAGGGCAGAAAATTTGATATGATTTACACCTGCGGCCCAGAGGTAATGATGTATAATGTTTTCAGGCTTTGTGAACAATACGGGGTTTCCTGCCAGGTCAGCCTGGAAAGATACATGAGATGCGGATTTGGCGTGTGCGGTGCCTGTATATGTGGCAGCAGGCTTGTCTGCATGGACGGGCCTGTATTCGGATCTGACCGGCTTCGCTCCATGAAGGATTTTAATGTAAAGGCTTTTTTAAAATCAGGGCAGGAAGTTGATTTACCTCAGTATTTTGCATGGCGCAGCCTTTGACATGGATTATTGTTAAAAAACCAAAGGATTGTCTTTATGGATTATAAAGAAGAATTTATAGAATTTCTTGTGCAGTGCAATGCCTTGAAATTCGGACGTTTTGAACTTAAAAGCGGCAGAATTGCGCCTTATTTCATCAATACGGGCATGTTCAATACAGGCGCAAGAATCAGAAAACTTGGAGAATTTTATGCAAAGGCTGTGAAAGAGCATTTTGCAGATGATTTTGACGGGATTTACGGCCCTGCCTATAAAGGTATTCCCCTGTGTATTTCTGCTGCCCAGGCCCTTGCTGACATGGGCATGGACAAGGGTTATGTGTTCAACCGCAAGGAAGCAAAAACCTATGCTGACAAAAGCCTTGTTGTCGGTATGGAAACAGGGCCGGCCACCAGGCTGATCCTTGTGGATGATGTGATAACTTCGGGCAAAGCCATAAGGGAATCTCTGGAAGTCCTGAAATCCTGCGGAAACCCTGAAATCTGCGGAATCGTGATCAGTGTGGACCGCCAGGAAAGGGGCAGAACACAGCTTAATGCCCTGAAGGAAGTTGAAAACGTCCTTGGCATCCCCATTTATTCCATAGTGACCATAACTGATATCAAAACCTTTCTGCACAACAGAAAAATCAGCGGAAGAATTTTCATTGACGATGAAATGCTTGGAAAAATTGATTCATACCTTGACCGGTACGGCTCACAACAGGACTGAAAGCTGAACATACACAACGGAGAAAAAAAATGCAGTTTACCAGAGACGGCAGAATCATTCTTAATCATCTTGATCGCTATTACAGCCAGAGTACAGGCAGGGAAAAACCTGTTACCCGGCTTGAACCAATAAAAAAACTGCATGAAAAATTCAAGCTTGCAGAACATATTGAAAAAGGAGATCTTACAGGCGAAACCCTTGAGGTGTTTTTAAAGGATTATCTTGATAATACCACAAGGCTGCATCATCCTGGTTTTTTGGCCCATCAGGTGGGAGTGCCTCACCCGACAGGAGCTCTTGGGTCTTTGATAGACGGTTTTACCAACAATGCCATGGCCATTTATGAGATGGGCCCTGCTGCCTCTTCCATTGAATTTTTCATGATAAATTTTCTTTTGAAAAAGATAGGCTGGTCTCCCATGCCTGAAGATGTCACACAAAGGCTTGGCCACAGGCATGGTGCAGGCGTGCTTGTGCACGGAGGCTCCCTTGCCAATATGACAGCGCTTCTTGCAGCCCGGAACCATCTTGACAATACCATAAGGCAAACAGGCAATCCCGGCGATCTTGCGATACTTGCCCCTGAATCCTGCCACTACTCCATTTCCAAATCAGCAGGCATCATCGGGATTGGTGAGGATAATGTAATAGGAATTGAAACCGATTCATGTGGCAGAATAATGGTTTCAAAGCTGGAAAATGCTTTTCAGGCAGCTGCTGGCATGGGAAAACGGATTGTGGCGCTTGTGGCAAATGCATGTTCCACTGGCACAGGGCTTTATGACCCCATAGATGAAACAGGGGATTTCTGCCGTGAGAAAAATATATGGTTCCATGTGGATGGTGCCCACGGAGGAGCAGCTCTTTTTTCACAGGCCCAGAAAAACCGCCTTAAAGGAATTCACAAGGCAGATTCCATGATCATTGATGCCCACAAAATGTTAAGGACACCCACAGTGTGCGCAGCTCTGCTGGTCAGAGACGCTTTCTGCCTGGATCATACATTTGAACACAGGGCAAGTTATCTTTTTCATGATAAAAAACAGCCCGGGTTTGATTTTATCGGTCAGGCCATTGAATGCACAAAGGCAGGACTTGGCCTTAAGTTTTTCATGGCTTTTGCCGCAATGGGTGAAAAAGAAGTTGCATCTTATATTGACAGAAGTTTTGAACTTGCCGGCCTTGCCTATGAATATATTGTGTCTCAGCCTGATTTTGAGGTGCCATGCCGTCCTGAAACCAATATTCTGTGTTTCAGATTTGATGCTCCCGATGATATTCAGATAAAAATACGTGATGAACTGATCAGTATGGGAAGTTTTCATCTTTCTTCCACCGAGCTTAACGGAAAACGTTTTTTAAGGATTGTGGTCATGAATCCTGAATCCTGCATGGCTGACATAAAGAATCTGGTAGAATTGATAAGAGAAACAGGGCAAAGGCTTTCAGGGGCTGCCATGTAAACTTTACACTGCCTTTTCTGTCCTGTAAGTGCCCTGCCCATATAATTTTTGACTCATGGTGAATCCTGGTGTATACTGTCCAGGAAAAGTGAATCTGTTCTGTTCTTACCCTGGTCTTGATTCTGACATATTTTTATTTTCATTGTATTTTATTTAAATTTTATCAATTCTGATATTTTATTACAAAGAGAGGATCAGCCATGAAGGATCAGTCTTCCCGGGTATTTCTCCAGAGGGCAAGGGTGATGACTGCGCTCAGGAGGATGATTTTCATCTGTTTTGCCGCAGCTTTTGTTTATTCTCTTGCAGCTGTTGTGTATTCAACAAAGGTTATTTACAAGGTCAAACTCAATTATGCCGTCATTCTTGAGCAGTTTGACGGGAAAAGACAGGCTGTAACTGAGGTGGGCTGGCATTACAGGCTTCCATTTTTCACCCGCATTGAAAAGGAGGTGCCTTTGATGAACCAGAACCTGTTTCTGGGAGGAAGCAGTGCTCCCATCAGAATTATTTCAAGGGAAAATATCGCCTTGTGGGCATCTGCCATGATGACATTTGAAATCAAGAACCTTACAAGGTGGGGAATTGAAAATCTTTCTCCTGAAATTCTTTTACAGGGGGATTTTGACGGTATTGTAAAGGATAACCTTCAGGCTCATCAGGTCAATACATTGATAAGCAAACGCGAAAAAATCAAGGAACTTATTTTTCAGGCCCTGAAAAACCGGCCCATCAATAAAAACGGGCCCACAATTGAAAAAAAGTACGGTATTGAAGTGATAAGTTTCGTAATCAATGAAACAAGATTCGGCGACAAGCTTGTCGAAGCGACTGAAGAGAAAAAGAAACGCCAGCTCATTGCAGAGGCTGACAATTATGCGGCTGATCAGGAAGCTGCGCGTATAAGGAAATTGTACAATGCCTACTTAGAAGGAATCAGGGCATTGCACCTTGCCCTTGGCGGCAGGGAAGGCCAGCCGGTCAGCCCGGCCCTGCTTGAGTTTTTATCCCAGCAGAAATGGGCAACTGCCTATGCCAAAAGCCCCTCATCACAGAAAACTTTTGTGCTTCACGGCACAGGGCAGCAACCCTCTTTGACCCTGCCTCCCATTTCAGAGGTAAACCAGGGCAGAAACCTTAAAGGTGCAAACCCGGCCGGACTGCCCGGGCTGGAATTTAAAACACCATGAGGCGCTGTCTTTTCATATTAAATTCCGGAGAAGGATATGGCAAAAAGAACCACAAAGGAAAAAATACTGATCCGCCTGCCAGAGGAATCCATAAGGAAAATAGAGGACCTTGCAGCATCATGGAGCTATGATACAAAGGCTTTTGTAAGATCGCGCCTGAATCAGTACAAACCTCCCCATCCTGTGATAATGTTTGTCAAGGAATTGTTCTGCCTGGTTTTTTTCATGCGCCGCAAGAAAAGGACAATGAATGTCTTAAACAACCCTGAAATTTTGCGTGACTGGAAAAAACGTTTTCTTTATTCAGGCCAGACAAATCCTGCTGCTTCATGGAATAAAATCATTGAAAAGGAGCTTACAAAATCTGAATATCATTATCTTATAGCAGTTCTGGACAGGGAGCTTACAGATCTTCATGTCCCTGTTGAGCTTGAAGAGACATTCACCAGGATTTACAGGGCCCATATACGAAAGGAGCATATTGAGGACAAGGATGTGCCAAAGGCTCCAATTGTGCTTATAGAAGGCACATCAGGAAGCGGCAAAAGCGCAACTGTCAGGGAAGCGCTTGAAAAGGTCATATTCAGAAATGAGGTTATCCCGGCAATTGACTGGAAAAAGAAGAAAGCAGAAATCCTTGCAGGGCACAGCCTTTTCACAAGCCTTGAAGATGTTGATCCTGAATTTGCGATAAAAATTGCAAGAAAGAAAAAACAGGCTTTTTACAGCAGGCTTGCCAATATACCGGTGATACGCAGAATTTTTAAAAAACGCATCATGGATAATCTTACATATTTTGAAGAAAGGGGGATCATTGTGGATTCCTCCATCATAACCCCCAATGACTATCAGACAGCTCTGTCAGGCGAGCCGGGAAATTATTTTAAAAAAGCCATGGGCCATCCCAAGGTGACATCAATAAGGCATATTGAAGAAGCACATTCAGCTTTCGGAAAATCTGAAACCAGCCCTGGCAGCAGCTCCGGCGCTGAAAAACAGCAGCGGACCCTGATAGATACTGCTAATATCGTGCTTGACGAAATAATTGACGGCAGAAGGGATTGTTTTGTGATAGCCACAAGTGATCAGACCCACAGGTTTGATTCCGCCATATACAGAAGATTTGTTGAAAAAGGCTGTATCATTGATATTTCAAAATACTGGATGAATGCAGACAATCTCAAGGAAATTATTTTTCTTGAGATTAAAAGGCATCAGATTCCTTCAGGATGTTCCCATGATTCTCCGGTTCTTGATGAAGCAGCAGAGAAAATTTATGCCATTTTCAGGGAAAGGAGCCTTAAAATCAGCCCGGCATATGTAAGAAAACTCATTGAATCCATTATACATATCAGAGGGGATTTTCTGGTTGAATTTCTGGATAACAGCATTCTGATCAGAAGTGCATTTCAGCTTGTGGCCAAAAATGTTTACGGAGAGCTGTACGGCAAGGTGGTTGACCGCATGGACAGGACAGTTAAATGGGAAGAATATGTGGGTGATATCAAGGATAAATTTTCTGAAATGGCAAACAATTGCTTCAGCTACGGTATCAGCGAAGACAAGGGAGTTGTGCTTACAGGCCCGCCAGGCAGCGGAAAAACTTTTCTGGTCAGAACATGGCTTTCCGCCAATCTGAATGTGCATGATATTGCCACAAGCCCGTCTGCGCTTCAGGATCCGTCAAGCCCGGTACATGGCGCTGTTGCCAATCTTGAAAAGGTTTATGACATAGCAAAAATGATTGCTCCCACCATTATTTTCTTTGATGAAGGAGATGCCCTTGCCCCAAGGAGAAGTGCCACAGGCGGGCAGCCTTCAGATGCGCTTACCAATAAGTTCTTAAACATAATTGATGGTGAAATTCCTTTAAACAAAGTGTTCACTGTTCTTACAACCAATCGTCTGGATATACTTGACCCTGCCCTTATCAGGTCAAAAAGGCTTAAAACCCTTGAAATATCAGGGCATATGAGACAAAAGGATATTTTTGACATAATCAGGAAGCAGTTTGATAATACTTTGCATAAAAGGAAATTTGAAATAGAAAGAATAATTGAAACAGCTCAGGGAATCTGCAATACTCCTGCTGATTATACTTCATTCACGGAAAAAGCCATTGCCCTTTGCAGCACGGAATACAAAGTGCTTTTAAAACTGCGCCAGCTCAAGAATTCTTCAAACCGGGAAAAATGCGATTTTATAAAGCTTAATTTCAAGACAATCATGGGCATTCTTGATGCAGTCAAGGCTCCTCCCCTGATCAAGTCCAAAATCAAAAACGATCTGAACAATTTTGTTGATCATTATGACAGGATTCTTTCCAGCGTAGACCATATCACCTCGGAAAAAGATTATCCACTTGTTGAAACACATCTTGAATCTGCCAGGCGGGAAATATCCCAGAGCCCTGTAAGAAAAGGCTCGGTTCAGCTCAATGAATTTCTTGAAACTGAACTGAGCAAGGAACCTCAGGTGGGCTTTATCATAGGGGTGGGGGCGAATGATATGACAGGAATGCTTTTGCCCATTGCCACAAGCCTCACAGCAAAGGTGGAAGGCTCACCCATTATTGTGACGGGTGCTGTGTCCTCTGCAACTGCCGGATCAGCACAGCTTGACATGGCTGTACAGATGACAAAGCAGTCAGCACAGGAAGCGCTTACAATGGTGAAAAACTATATTCAGGAGCTTGCACCTGATTACAGCATTCCGTGGATTTTCGGTGATTTTCTCAGACGCTATTCCCTTCACCACCAGTTGTTGTCAGCTTCCTATAATGTGGGCGGGCCCTCAGCCGGGTATGCCCTTGCTCTTAACACGCTTTCAGCACTGCTGCGCCTTCCCCTGTGCATTGATTTCGGGATTACGGGAGCGCCCTGGACAAAGGGAGTCAGAAAAGATCAGGTCGGAGGCTCCGTCATCATAGGAGGGCATCGTAAAAAAACCGAAAAAGTGCTTCTTTATTTAAGGCTGATGTATATGCCCCTTCAAAATTATAAGGACCTTGAGACTGAATTTTTAATGGGATACTGGCAGCGCGGCAAGGATGTCATTGCAGTGACCCATTTTGCAGACCTTATGCCGGAAGTGGTTTTTCTGGATGATGAGCATAACAGACTCAGGGAAGAACTCATTGAAATGCGCATAAAATTTAAAAATGAAAAATATTATGCCGGCAAAAAAAATCCAGGCCTCAAGGAAAATATCATAAAAACCAAATTGGAAATGAGAAAATATGCTGAAACACAAATCCTGAAAAGGGTAAATGCCATACGCAGATACCTGCTCGACCCTGGAAGGGAAAAATATATTTCCCATGAGCAGATTTTTAATAAATATATATAGATCAGCTTTTTAACTTGTGGTTTGTGCAGATGAAAGCACAGAGTTAATTGCCTTGAAAAGCACGTCCTTTTTGACCGGTTTGGTAACATAATCATCCATGCCTGCATTCAGATAGCGTTGTCTGTCCCCGCGCATGGCATTGGCTGTGAGGGCAATTATGGGGATATGGGTATTGGTTTGTTTTTCAATATTTCTGATTTCAATGGCTGCTTTTTCTCCGTCCATCACAGGCATCTGTATATCCATCAGAATAAGGTCGAAATCGCCCTTTTTATATAATTGAACAGCTTTTTGCCCGTTATCTGCTATGGTTGTGAAATGCCCTGATTTTTCAAGCATGATGGAAACAACTTTCTGGTTTATCACATTGTCTTCTGCCACAAGAATTTTAAGTCCGGCCGGCACAGAATCATTGCATGTCATATCATGCTCATCAGAACCTGATCCGGGTTTTTTTATTTCAGGTTTTCCAAGGGGCAGGGTAAACCAGAATACCGACCCTTCATTTAGTTTACTTTTGACGCCTATGGTTCCTTCCATCAATTCAGTGAGCTGTTTGGATATGGCAAGGCCTAGGCCTGTGCCGCCAAATTTGCGGGTTGTTGACGGGTCAACCTGGGAGAACAGATTAAACAGATCCTGGGTGCGTTCCTCTGGTATGCCTATGCCGGTATCTTTTACCTCAAACATGAGGCGGCACTGGTTTTCAGATTCATCTTCAACCTGGATTCTTATGAATACCTGGCCCTGTTTGGTGAATTTGATGGCATTTCCCACAAGGTTTATCAATATCTGTCTGATACGTGTGGAATCTCCTGACAGAAGATCAGGGACATTTTTTTCAATAAGATAGAACAGCTCAAGCCCCTTTTCAAAGGCCTGGGAAGCAAGCGTGTCTATTATGCCGTCCATGAGTTCCTTGAGGCTGAAATTTATTATTTCTATTTCAAGTTTTCCAGCCTCGATTTTTGAGAAATCAAGGATATCGTTTAACAGAGTCAACAGGGCATTGGCACTGTGCAGGCTTGCTTTTACATAGCGCTCCTGCTCCTTTGAAAGTTTTGTTTCCATGAGCAGCTGCTGCATGCCGATAACTCCATTCATGGGAGTCCTGATCTCATGGGACATATTGGCCAGAAAATCTGATTTTGCCTTGTTGGCCGCTTCTGCGCTTTCACGTGCTTTTATCAGATCCTTTGTCTGTTTTTTTATTTCAGCCTTTAATTGTCTTGCATATTGCTCGTGCTGTTCGAATTTCTGGGTCAGAATTTCCATGTTCTTTTTTTCAAGCAGCCTGAATTTTTTATCCATCTGCTTTTTTCTTGTACGGGCAATCTGTTTTTCTTCTTCAAGATCTGCTTTGATGAGAAATGCCTCGCATATAAGAGGGATTGCCTTGCAGGCAAATTCAAGCGCAGCTTCATTAAACCCTGTGCAATCCACTAAAATTGTTGATTCAAGCCTTGAAATCCTGTGGACAACAACTGGATGAGAGGAATTTTTGCCGGCAATGCAGGTCAGGTTATCAGGGTCTGTCATGATAGAGAAATCTTGTATCTTTGACTGATCTATTCCGGGCGCAGGATTTGAAAATATTGGATTACCTTTGCCGGGAATCAGGCAGAACCGGCAGCCCGGCAGTCTTGCTTCGATAAAATTGCACAGGTTTTCCTGATCAGATCTTTCAGCAAACTTGTCATTAAAGAGGATCTTATCTAAATTCATATTCTATTCCTGGTCCAGTAAAAAAATGGAATTTGCCTTCTGAAGCTCTTCTGGCAAATCAGCGATAATGGTTTTATAATCCTGAATTGATGCGTGCAGATGATTTATCAGGGATTCAGGAAGAATGATTTGCATGTCCGGCAGCGGCATGTAACCTAACCTGTATGACAGGTATTCAGCAAGTTTTATGATTCCTGTGAGTGTCTCCGGTTTGACTTCTGGTATGTTTTTATGATGATCCCGGACAGCCATCTGAATTTCATCGGAAAGATTCCAGTCGCCTGTAATCTGAAAACCTATGCAGGCATGATCCGTTCCTATGGCAATCCGCTCGCATTCGTCAATCTGGTTTTTCCCCTGGCTGTGAATTTTACAGGCTTCCATGAATAATTCAGGCACAACCTGATCTTCAATGATCATGCCTATGTCGTGGATGAGCCCGCATAGAAAACAGGTTTCTCCCTTTATACCGAAAATTCTTTCACTTATCATCTGCGCGCATATACCCGTTGCTGCGCAATGAAGCCACAGACCTGTTCTTGAAAACCAGGGTTCGTTATTCTGGCCCTCTTTGAGGATATTTTTTACAACATCCATGACCACCATGTTCCTCAGATTGTCCATGCCTATGAAAGCCAGGGCTTCCCTTATGGTGTCAACCTTTGTGTCCAGGCCATAAAAAGAGCTGTTAACGGTTTTTAAAACCTGAAGCACAAGAATGGGATCAAGTTTTATTATCTCTTCAAAATCCTGCAGGCTTTTTGACCCGTCCGAAATCATGCGTATAAGGCGGATGGCGATGCCAGGCAGGGTTTTCATCTGTTTCATGTTCCTTACTATGGTACCGGCATCGGGCATTGATTTGATTTCCTGCTGCTATGTTTGAAACAGACCTGATATCTGCCTGTTATAACCTTTTATTATACGCTTTTGAGTAATTCCACTTTATTGCCGGAAAACAGATAGTATCAGGCCGCTTTTTGATGAAAAAATAGAAATTTATCTGTTCATGCATTGATTTTATCGTAAAAAAAATGAAATTGCAATACCGTGGCATCTGCAGCCTCAAACTCATGCATGAATAAAATATTTTGTATTAATGCATGAGTTTGAGCATAAGTGGTACAGCAGTCATTGTTCCTATGGATGAGCCAAGATTTGTGAAAATAACCACAAGAAGAATTCTGGTGACATTGTTATGCCAGAATCCTTTTACAGATACTATATCTTCGGGTATGGATTCAAGATCCTTTACCTTTGGCTTTCTTGAGAAAGCCTCAACCAGACCTGATACCCAGCCTGCAGCAATCATGGGATTCAGGGAAGTCAGTGGGGCTGCAACAATGGAAGCAAGTATGGTAAACGGATGGGCAAGTGCGAGAAGTGCGCCCATGCCTGCGAATATGCCGTTGGCTGCAATCCATACCCAGATCATATCCGTGCCCACACTCTTGCCTTTTATGAAAAAGCCTGCTGCAAACAATACAGCTATGGCACAGGGTATGGCCCATTTCAGTATACTGCCTGCAACCCCTGCCGGAGGAACTTTGTTCAGTTCATCAAGGTCAATTTCTTTATTGTCTGTGATGTATTTTGTGATGCCGGGGGCATGGGCTGCACCGACAACAGCCACTATTCTGCTGCCGGGGGCTGTTCTTATTTTTTCGGCAAGAAATTTGTCTCTTTCGTCTATCAGGGATTTTTCAATGATTGGATGGGCTTTTTTCACATCAGTTAAAAGGGTTTGCAGGATATCTTCCTGTTTCATTCTTTCGATATCCTCTTCATTAATGTCATCTGAAAGTCCAAAGGAAAATATTATTGATGTTATCAGCTTTATTTTTTCCCACAGCCCCATGCCGCGCCAGGCCCTGGAAAGGGTAATCTGGATTTCACGGTCTGCCGGTACAATTGTGGCATTTACCTGTTCGGCAGAATTAATGGCATTGATCATTTCCTGGCCTGGCCTTATTCCGAATTTGTCCGCCATTTTTTTCTGAAATGATGCCAGCAGCAGATTGATGAACAATAAAAGAGCTTTTTTTTCTTTTATAACTTTTACAATGTCCATATTACGCCATCTGTCAGCATCCTGAAGAGAAGCAAGCCTTGTGTCGCAAAGCTCCACACAGACCGTATCCGGTTCATGCTCATTTATTGCCCTGGTCACAAGTTCTGCGCTGGCCTTTGATACATGAGCTGTTCCTATGAGTATTATCTGTTTGCCCCTGCATGATATTTCATTTACCATGCTGTTTTTTTTGTCTGTGCTGCCTGCCTGGTTTTCCATGAACCATATACCCTTTTAAATAATTAAAATTGAACCGTATTATAACCATTAAATTATTCATGGCAATACAAAATCAGTCAGATTCTTGACCTTGTCTCCGGGTTCTGATATTCAGGTTTTCATGAAATCAATAGATGAACAGATATTAAGAGTCACCAAGGAAATAGTTGTTAAATTCATTGAAATGGGAAGATTGTCTCCTTCCAACATACATGAATCTTTTAAGGATATTTATTCCACTGTCAATGAAACCGTTAAAACCAGTGTGAACGATAAAACCTTTTCCGATGACCGCCAGGACTGAAGACCGTTTTTTTAATAAATTACGGAGCGATTCAGGGATCTGCAGGGAGACTTTATGCTCAGGGAAATATCCATCAAAAATTTTGCAGTCATTGATGATGTCCGAATAAGTTTCCGGCAGGGCCTTTCTGTGCTGAGCGGTGAAACAGGGGCAGGCAAGTCAATTATTATTGAAGCAGTGAATCTGCTTCTGGGCGCGCGCGCAGCTTCCGATCTTGTCAGAGCTGGTACCCAGGCTGCTGAACTTGAAGCGTTTTTTGATATTGATCAGGGCTCAGCAGCTGCCGCTGTCCTTGATGATCAGTCAATCAGCACTTTGGACGGGCTCATGATACGCAGAATGATTTCATCTTCAGGCAGAAGCCGTATTTTTATCAATTCAAGGCAGGCAACCCTTGAGCTTTTGAAACAGGTTACGGCAGGCCTTGCCGGTGTCGCAAGCCAGCACGCACACCAGGGGCTGTTAAAGGAGGAGAATCATCTGGATATTCTGGATGAATTTGCAGGAACAATGGAACTCAGGGATGAGGTCAGAAAATTATACGAACAAATTGTTCCCATGAAGATGAAAATAAGGGACCTTAAGCTTAAGCTCGCACAGGGCCTTAAGGAGCAGGAGTTTTTAAGTTCCCAGATTGACGAAATCAATGATGCAGCACTTCTGCCGGATGAAGATGAGAAGCTTGAACGCAAACGCAGGTCGCTTTTAAATGCTTCCAGAATTTTTGAGGCTGTCTCCCGTTCAATCCATGAAATTCATGACAGGGAAAATTCCCTTGCAGAGCAATTGTCATTTTTAGGAAACGAGATTGAAAGATCCGACCCTGAAGATGAGGAACTCGGGGCAATCGCCCGGCGTATTTCCTCTGTGGTTTTTGACCTTCAGGATATTGCAGGGGAATTAAGGCAGTTTTCCTCCTGTATTGATCTTGATCCTGATGCGCTTGAATCTGTGGATCAGAGACTTGATCTTATTTCAAAACTGAAAAGAAAATACGGCGGAACTCTTGGGGATGTGTTCAAAGCTTATGAAGCCATGTCTGACAGGCTTGGCAGCCTGGATGAAATCAGGCATCAGATAGCTGAACTTGAATCGGGAATACAGCATCTGCTGGCCCAGATCAGGAAAAAGGCTGCAGAATTATCACAATACCGTAAAAAAGCAGGAAAGCAGATCTGTATTCTGGCAGGCAAAGAACTGGGAGACCTTGAAATGAAAAGAGCTGAGTTTTCCGTTCGCCTTTTGCAGTATAATTCAGATGATCCGGATGATATCATAACCCATGACGGTGTCAGAATAGGCCCCTCAGGAATTGACAGGGCAGGCTTTTTTTTAAGGTCAAATCCTGGCGAGGATTTCAAACCCCTTGCAAAAATAGCTTCAGGTGGAGAGCTGTCCAGGATAGTCCTGGCCCTGAAAGCTGTGTTGTCAAAAAACCGTTCCCTTGAGACCCTGATTTTCGATGAAGTGGATGCAGGCATAGGCGGCGCGACTTCTGAGAAAGTCGGCATGAAATTAAAAAGGCTGTCAGAATCAGCTCAGGTGATCTGCATAACCCATCAGGCCCAGATAGCAAAATATGCTGATCATCAGTTCAGGATTTTCAAGGAAGTGGAGAAAGGACGTACATTCACCCGCATTGTGCCTCTGGAAGATGAAATTTCAAGAATTTCGGAAATTGCCAGGATGATAGGCGGCGAAGACATTACTGATGCCACGCTTGCCCATGCCAGGGAATTGCTGGAGAAGGCATCCTTATCCTGATCTTGACAAATTACAGACTATGGTTATGTTAAGTAATTATCAAAAATCAGGATAAAGGAGTAACTATGCCCATATATGAATTTAAATGCTTGAAATGTGACGAATTTTTTGAAGTTATTATAATGTCTTCCGATGATGACAAAGCTGTTGCCTGCCCCAAATGCAAATCAACTGAATTTGAAAGAATAGTTTCAAAAACCAATTTTACAATGGGAAGCTCATCCGCTTCCGGGGCATCCGGGGTACAGACCCAGGAACGCAATTGCTCCAGCGGATCATGCACCACATATACCATACCGGGCGAAACCAGATAGTATCTATCCGTATCCTGGAAAGGCGGTTTGCAACCCGGAAACCATTGCTGTATCCAGGCTGATCTGTTTTAAGTTTTTGTTTTGCAGATGATTTTGACATATATGCCAAAGGAGGTTTTTTGTGAAAGAGTATGCCAGACTTGTAATTGACGGAAAGGAATTGACTCTTCCTGTGATTGAGGGAACTCAAGGAGACAAAGCAATAGATATCAGAACCCTGAGGCAGGAAACCGGTTATATCACATTTGACCCTGGATTCGGCAATACCGGAACATGTAAAAGCACAATCACATACATGGACGGTGAGAAGGGAATTCTCAGATACAGAGGGATTCCCATTGAAACCCTGGCTGAACGTTCAACCTTTGTGGAGACAGCCTTTCTTTTGATAACAGGAAAATTGCCGACCAGGGAGGAGCTGACAAGAACTTCCGTTTATCTGAATGATTTTTCTCCGATTCATGAAAACATGAAGGCGTTTTATCAGAATTATCCTCCCAAAGCTCATCCCATGGGAATACTTTCAGCAATGGTGAATGCCATGAGAAGCTTTTATCCTGAGCTGATTGACATTGAAGAGGAGATGAACAAGACTTATCTTCGCCTTATTTCCAAAATAAGGACTATGGCGGCAATGGCATACAGGATTTCAAAGGGAGAAAAGGTTGTTTATCCCAGGCCTGACCTTTGTTATTGTGCGAATTTTCTGAACATGATGTTTGACAATGTCGTGATTCCCTATAAGGTTGATGAAGATGTTGTGCGCGCTCTGAACGTTTTCTGGATACTTCATGCAGACCATGAGCAGAATTGTTCAACCACGGCTGTAAGGGTTGTCGGAAGCGGAAAAGTCAATATATATGCCACGATTTCAGCAGGTATTTCAGCATTGTGGGGGCCTTTGCACGGAGGCGCCAATCAGGCTGTTATCAATATGTTTGAAAAAATTCACAATGATGGCCTGACCATAAAGGAATGCCTTGCAAAGGCAAAGGATAAAAATGATCCGTTCAGGCTTATGGGGTTCGGTCACAGAGTCTACAAAACCTATGATCCAAGGGCACTCATCATGAAGAAAATGGTTGACGTGATCCTGCCCAAGCTGAAACGCAAGGATCCTCTGCTTGACATTGCACGAAGGCTTGAAGAAGCTGCCCTTGAGGATTCATATTTCAAGGATAAAAATCTTTATCCGAATGTTGACTTTTATTCGGGCATTGCCCTGCGTGCCATGGGAATCCCCACCAACATGTTCACTGTCATGTTTGCCATCGGCAGGCTGCCCGGCTGGATAGCCCAGTGGAAGGAGGACGTGGCAGATCCTGAAATGAAAATATCGCGTCCGCGTCAGATTTATACGGGTGAAACCCTGCAGGACTATATTCCCATTGATGAGAGGTAGAATCAGGTGAATATGGCGCAGGATCGGGCCGGCACCCTGGTTATTGCACACAGGGGGGCCAGGAGCGTGGCTCCGGAAAATACCATCACTGCTGCGCGTATCGCCTTTGAAGCAGGTGCCGACCTCTGGGAGACAGATGTCAATATCACATATGACAGCTGTCCAGTCCTGTTTCATGATGAAACTCTTCTGCGATGCTCAGATGCCTGTTCTGTATTTGCGGGCCGCAGTTCATACAGAGTGGCGGATTTTACTTTAAAGGAAATTCAGGCCCTTGATGCAGGTTCTTACTATGGCAGAACCGATCCCTTTTCACAGATTGTGAAGGGCAATGTTGATGCCGATACCCTTGCATCATTTGCAGGAGAGTTTATCCCCACACTTGAGCATGGGCTTTTGTTCACGCAAAAGGCAGGCTGGAAAATCAATCTTGAACTGAAATATTTTCCCGGCAATTCCCGTTGTTCCCTGATTCCGGATAAAACCCTTGATGCTGTGCGCAATACAAAAATTGATCATGAGCGGGTGGTTATTTCATCTTTCCACCACGACTGGCTTTTTTATATAAGAAAAAAATGCCCTGGAATTGAAATCCAGGCCCTTGTGCAGGACAATGACATAAATTCCTTTGATTTTATCAACAATGAATTTGATGCATGCAGTGTCAATGTGGATGCTGTTGATGCCGACATGGTCAGGAACCTGAAGTCAGAAGGGGCAAGAATCAATCTTTTTACCATAAATGATCCTGAAATTTTTTCATGTTTTGCCGACATGGGAACAGACGGCATATTTACTGATTTTCCCCAGGTGTTTTCCGGTTTCAGAAAAGACACAGATAAAATGATATAAAGGAGATATTAATTATGAAAATAGAACCTGGAAAAACATGTATAGGTTTTGCAGGGCTTGGTGTCATGGGTAAAAGCATGGCAGGCCATATTCTGGATGCAGGATATGAACTGCATGTATACACAAGAACCAGAAAAGATGCAGATGATCTGACAGCCAGGGGGTGTGTCTGGGAAGATTCTGTGCAGGGCCTGGCGCAGGCCTGCGAGGCAGCAATTACAATCGTGGGTTTTCCTGATGATGTAGAGGAGATTTATTTTGGAAAAGATGGGCTGCTGGCCAACATGGATAAAGGCAGCCTTGTGATTGACATGACAACATCAAGCCCTGAACTTGCTGTCCGGATCTATGATGAAGCTCAGAATGCAGGCATAATGGCCCTTGACGCTCCTGTCTCAGGCGGTGATCTGGGTGCAAGAAATGCCAGCCTTTCCATAATGGCGGGCGGTGATGAAAAGGCTTTTGAAGCAGCCCTGCCCCTTTTTGAAATCATGGGCAGCAATATTGTGTTTCAGGGCGGGCCTGGATCAGGCCAGCACACAAAAATGGCAAATCAGATTGCCATTGCAGCAGGCATGGTGGGTGTGTGTGAATCCATTGCCTATGCGAAAAAGGCAGGCCTTGACCCGGAAAAAGTATTGAAAAGCATAGGCAGCGGAGCTGCAGGGTCGTGGTCTTTGAATAATCTTGGGCCCAGGATGATTGAAAAGGATTTTAGGCCTGGATTCTATATAAAGCATTTTATCAAGGACATGAAAATTGCCGCCCGTTCTTCGGAACAGATGGGAGTTTATACTCCCGGGCTTGATCTTGCTTTGTCTCTGTATGAAAAACTGGCGGCACAAGGCCTTGAAACTGAAGGAACCCAGGCTTTGTTCAAGTTGTTTGACCGGCCCTAATTGTCTGTCCGGGTGTTACCGCCCTTGGGCAGCACAAGGTTCAGAACAACTCCAAGTATACCGGCAAGCCCTATCCCCTGCAGCTCAAACTGGCCTGCTGAAAAACTCATTCCTCCTATTCCGAATATCAGAATAAGAGCAACTATGGAAAGATTTCTTGCTTCCATGAGATCCTGACCTGACTTTACCAGTGTGTTCAGGCCTACAACCATTATGGCTCCGAACAGTAAAAGCATGATTCCACCCATAACAGGGGCTGGTATTGTCTGGAGCGCCGCTCCAAGTTTTCCCACAAATGCCAGCAGAATGGCGGCAATGGCAGCCCAGGTCATTATGGCCGGGTTGAATACCTTGGTGAGGGCAACTGCACCTGTAACCTCGGAATAGGTTGTGTTGGGAGGCCCGCCGAGAAAAGAGGCAATGGAGGTTGCAATTCCATCTCCCAGCATTGTGTTCTGAATGCCGGGGTCTTTTATGTAATCTTTTCCTGTAACTCCTCCGATGGCCACAATATCTCCGAAATGTTCAATGGCCGGAGCAATGGCAATGGGGACGATGAATAAAACAGCCTGAAGATTCCATTCAGGAAACACAAAATGGGGAATTTCAAACCACGGGGCTTTGGAAATTCCTGAAAAATCAACAAACCCAAATGCCAGTGCTGCAACATAGCCCACGGCAATACCGCAGAGGATGGGTATGAGCTTGAATACGCCTTTGCCGAGGATGGAAACCAGTACAGTTGTGGCAAGTGCGAGAAGGCCGACTGTCATGGCCTGGGTATGGGGGAAAAGCACGGCAGATCCGTCTCCTGTTCTGCCCATGGTCATGTGAACAGCCACAGGTGCAAGGATAAGCCCTATGACCATGATTACAGGGCCTGTTACTATTGGTGGCAATACTTTTTCAATTATATCGCTTCCCTGTATCCTGATAAGTGTGCTCAGCACAATATATACAACTCCTGCCGCGGCAAGGCCGCACAATGTCCCTGGTATGCCCCATGTTTTGACCCCGTAAATAATGGGAGCTATGAATGCAAATGAAGAAGCAAGAAAAATGGGTACTTTGCCCTTTGTGATAATTTGAAATACCAGGGTTCCAAGACCTGCTGTAAATAATGCGACATTTGGGTCAAGCCCTGTCAGCAAAGGTACCAGTACCAGGGCACCAAATGCGACAAACAGCATCTGGGCGCCGAGGAAACAGTCTTTCAGCCTGAAATTGTAATCAGAGGGGTCTGGGTTGGAATTTGCCATTTTTATTTTTTCCTTTTTATTTGGTTCCGAAAATTTTATCGCCCGCATCACCAAGGCCGGGCAGTATATAGCCGATATCATTGAGGCATTCATCAACACCTGCAACATATATATCAACATCAGGGTGCTTTTTTGTTACTTTTGCAAGCCCTTCAGGGGCAGCGACAAGGAAAAGCCCTTTTATTGTCCTGCATCCAGCCTCCTTGAGAAGATCAATGGTGGCGATGAGTGTGCCGCCTGTTGCAAGCATTGGATCCAGTATCAATGCTATGCGCTGATCCATGGAGCTTGCTGTTTTGACATAATACTGCACAGGCTGCAGGGTTTCCTCGTTTCTGTAAAACCCCACCACACTGACCTTGGCAGAGGGAATGAGATCAAAGACTCCGTCCATCATGCCAAGGCCTGCTCTTAAAATCGGGACAATGGTGATTTTTTTGCCTTTGATTTTTTCTATTTCAACCTTGCCTGCCCAGCCCTCGATTATTTTTTTTTCCGTTACAAGATCCTTTGTGGCTTCATAGGTCAGAAGCCTTGCCACTTCAGAGGCAAGATCCCTGAAATCCTTTGTGCTGATGTCCTTCTGGCGCATCAGGCCCAGTTTATGTTTGATAAGAGGATGATCCTCTACAAATACTGTCATTATTCCTCCTCGTAAATGATGTTTTATTCCGGTAAAAAATATCAATAGGAAACTATTAGAATCATTGAAATGAGTCAAGCAAATAAGTTGGTTTTTAAATTGAGGTGAAAATCCATTGTTGAATTAATTTTTGTTTTGTGCACAATAGATCAGATGATTGAAAAGCCTTATATAAAAGTTGCTGTATGCCTGCCTGTGATGCATTTGTATACCTATGGCATGCCGGATCATCTGAAAGCTGCATGCTGTCCTGGCATGCGTGTACTGGTTCCATTCGGGAAGAGGCGTGTTACAGGATATATAATTTCAGGTCAGGAAAAATGCGGTAAGTTTTCAGTGAAAAATATACTGGATGTACTTGATGAACACCCCATGTTTCCTGAATCTGAAATTGCATTTTTTCAATGGATTTCCAATTATTATATTCATCCGCCCGGAGAGGTCATCAAGGCAGCTCTGCCCGCCGGACTTGACAGGCATGATGTGTCATGCGTTTTTGTTACACAGCTTGCCAGGGAAAAACTCAGGGATCAGAGCCTTGGGCCGGGTGAGCTTGGGGTTATTGATCTTGTGGCAGGCCATGAACCCTGTTCTTTGAAATATTTAAGGCAGAAATCAGGTATTCCCGGGATCAATGCCCTTGTCAGAAAAATGGAATCAAAGGGGCTGATCAGTATTTCATCTGTGATGAAAAAAGGCGGGCCTGTTGTAAAAAAGGAAAAATTCATTGTTTTGTGCAATGGAAATAAAAACACTCTCAGAATGTCAAAAAAGAGGGTAAAGCTTCTTGGCATTGTGCGGGAAAAAGGGGAAATTTCACTTACAGCGCTGAAAGCCTGTATTCCCACGGCGCCTGCTCTGATAAAACCACTTGAAAAGGCAGGGCTTGTAAAAATTGTTTTGCGCCGTGTTTTCAGGGATCCCTTTGGGGATCCTGTGGAACCTGATACCGCCCCTGAGCTTACACCGGAGCAGAAAGAAGCTGTTTGCCGGATTCACAAGGAATCAGGCAGGGGGTTTGTGCCGTTTCTTTTGTTCGGGGTTACAGGTTCCGGAAAAACAGAAGTTTATATGCGTCTGGTAAAAGATGCGGTTGATCAGGGCAAAACAGCTCTTGTGCTCGTACCTGAGATTTCCCTTATTTCTCAGACTGAAAGGCGTTTCAGGGCAAGATTCGGTAACAGGATCGCCGTAATTCATTCAGCCCTTACAAAGGGACAATTGTATGACCAGTGGAGGCAGATTGCACTTGGCAGGGCCGGCATAGTTATCGGGGCCAGGTCTGCGGTTTTTGCTCCACTTGATGAAATAGGGGTCATTATTGTTGATGAGGAGCATGATACTTCCTACAAGCAGGAAACCGGCCTGAGGTATAATGCAAGGGACCTTGCAGTGGTAAGGGCAAAAATGAATCAATGCCCTGTGATCCTGGGATCGGCAACCCCTTCTGTGCAGACGTATCAGAATGCAGTTTCAGGCAGGTTCAGGCTGGTGAAGCTTGAAAAAAGGATAAACAAGTATCCTTTGCCCGAGATTACCGTTGTTGATCTTAAAAAATATACAGATGAAGGGCCTGATGCCAGAATTATCACTCCTGAGCTTTACAGGGCGGTACGGGCCTGCCTTGACAGGGGCAAACAATCATTGATTTTTCTTAACAGAAGAGGGTTTGCTTCTTGTGCTGTGTGTGTTTCATGCGGCAGTATGCTTTTATGCGAATATTGTGACCTGACCATGACTTTTCACAGGGCAGCCAATGAATTCAGATGCCATCTGTGCGGGTTTAAAAGGCCTGGAGACCTCATGTGCCCTTCGTGTGGAAAAGGCAGAATAAAGCCTTTTGGATTCGGTACTGAGAAGGTTGAAAAGATTATGAAAACCATGTTTCCGGATGCAAGAGTGACAAGGATGGATCAGGACACCACCCATAAAAAAGGATCAATGGTAAGGTTGCTTAAAAATATCCGGAATCATAATGTGGATATAATAGTGGGAACCCAGATGCTTGCAAAGGGACATGATTTTCCGGGCATTGTTCTTGTTGGTATTGTGTGTGCGGATCTTTCCCTGAGCCTGCCTGATTTCAGGGCGGGAGAACGCACTTTTCAGGTGCTGGCCCAGGTTGCAGGCAGGGCAGGCAGGGCAGATGTGCCGGGAAAAGTGATAATGCAGACTTATAATCCTGATCATTTTATCATTGAAACTGCGGGAAAACAGGATTTTCCAGGTTTTTTTCACAGGGAACTGCCTTTCAGGAAAGCATTGCAATACCCCCCGTTTTCCAGAATGATTCAATTGAAGATTTCAGGGCCGGATCCTGACAGGGTTAAAGAATATGCACACAGACTTGCCTGTATTTTAAATACCATGGTGCAGGCAGACAGGAAATTTTCAGGGAAAATGGATATCATGGGGCCTGTTGAGGCATCTATTCAGCGGATTTCAGCCAGGTTCAGATGGCTTATCCTTTTAAAAAGCCCTTTTTCATCATTGCTGAATTGTCTTGTAAAATCCATGATGAATGATCCGGGTGCAGCTCCTCCGGGCGGGGTCAGAATGATTGCTGATGTTGATCCGTATTCTTTGCTCTAGCGCAGGCTGCACTGTTCTGCAGCCTGCGCTAGAGCCCGGTTCCTCCTGCTAAACCCGGTTAAGGGCAAGGTATGGGCCAAGATTGTCATCATGGGTGCCTGACAGAAATTTTGCACTCAGATGTTTGTCTTTCTTTGCTGTTACCATAACCTGTTTTGTTACAATGGATTGTTTTGCATCGTCCAGTACAAATTCAAGTACCAGCCTTGTGCCCGGTGGAATTTTATGGGTTATATTGGTTTTGAGCATAAGGCCTCTTGTGTTCAGCTTTTTCACAATCATCTTGCCGCTGCATTTTATTTTGTCATCATCTGCCACAAAGGTTCCCAGAAGCTGGGTGTGATGCACCGGCTCAGGCTGGTGTTCCAGTACGGCAATATATTCATATCCGCATGCGCATCTGCATTTAACCTTATTAGGCCCCGGTTTTATCCTGTACCCGGAAAGCTGCATGACTTTTTCTCTGCTGCATTCAGGGCAGGTGAACCTGGCTGTATCAAGGCTGTCAACAAGTACTTTGAACTGCATTTATAACTCCTGATTTCATATAACCCTGGAATTTTACACACTTCTGAATATTCATTAATTCATTTTTTATGCCATGCCCAAAAATATCATTTGATCTTATTGAAATTACTATATATATTGAAACTGTAATATGTTTTGCCTTCAGGTTTGGGTAAAGATGTGGTTGTATTTAATATGAATTGATTGTATTTCATAAAAATTATTATATTTAAACACAACGGGAGGGTCAATGAACCGGGCCAGTCTTGAACTTTTCAAGGAACTTAATCCGGAAGCATTGCAGAAAAAATTTCTCAATTCTCTGCTCAAAATTCAGAATGTCAGAAGGGGCTCAATCTGGATAAGAAAAAATGATACATATCTTTGTGTTGAGGCAGCAGGAGCTGAGAGCGAACACATAAAGGGCGTCAGCCTGGATATAAATCAGCCGAGTATTGTGGGCTGGGTGATTGAAAACAAAAAGATGACAGTGGCTGAAACGGAAAGTGACAGGCGCCACTGCAAAGAGGTTGAAGACCATATTGCCGTGAAAAGCAGCATGATCCTGTGCTTTCCGCTGTTCTTCCGTGACCGGCAGGTCTATGGTGCTGTTCAGGTTATTGATACTGCCAGGGGGAAAACAAGTCTTAATCTGGACAGGACATATCTGGAGCAGCTTCAGAACCTGGTCGACATCTGTTCCATTGCCCTGAGCAATGCCATTTTATATTCCAAGGAAAAGAAAAAAGCCCTGACCCTCAGGTCTGCACTTAAGGAGGCTGAAACAGGGCCCGGCATGATTGGTCAGAGCCCGGGTTTCCGCAGGTGCCTTGACCTTGTAAAAAGTTATGCAAAAACAGGGTTTCACGTTCTTATCACGGGAGAAAGCGGCACAGGCAAGGAACTTGTTGCGGAAAAGATCCACAAGTCAAGCGAAAGAAGCAATAAGCCTTTTTTGGTACAAAATTGCAGCGCCATTCCTGAAACTTTACTTGAAAGCGAATTGTTCGGTTATAAAAAAGGTGCGTTTACGGGCGCTGTGTCTGACAGAACAGGGCTTTTTGAGGCAGCGGACGGTGGAACCGTTTTTCTGGATGAAATAGGTGATATGCCAATGAGTATACAGGCAAGCCTTTTGCGCATACTCCAGAAAAATGAAATAAAGCCCCTTGGAGAAACAAGGCCAAGGGTGGTTGATGTCAGGATAATTGCAGCCACAAACAAGGATATCAAGCAGATGATTGCTGAAAACCGTTTCAGGCAGGACCTTTTTTACAGGCTGTCTGTTCTGCCGGTGCATCTGCCGCCTTTAAGGGAAAGGCGTGAGGACATTCCTCTTTTGATCAGGCATTTTTTTGAAAAGGAGGCTCTTAAACTTGATATGCCTGAAAAAAAGATTTCACACAGGGCCATGCAGGCATTGGTATCATATTCATGGCCGGGCAATATCAGGGAGCTTGAAAACCTTATCCGCTATCTTATGGTCACGACCGAAAACGAATGCATAGATCTTGGGGACCTGCCTTTGCATATAACGGAGCGTGAACAGGGAGTTGAACCATATTCTGTTCAGACGGTGCCGCCCGGTGACTGCTCAGATCAGTTTGACCATATGCTGGGTACCATGACATGGCCTGAGCTTGAAAAAAAATATGTCAAAGTCCTTTTGAAACGCAATAACTGGAATATAACCTGGGCTGCGAAAGATGCAGGCATAAACCGGTCTACATTTGCTTCAAGGATGAGAAAGCTTAAAATTACCCGCATCCCCGGGAATGCTGGTTTGAATAATCCTTGATAAATTGCGTGATGATTTCTGAAAGTCCTTTTGCCCAGCCTGCTGCAAGCTCAGACGGCGCAGAAGAATATATTGGTATTTTCCGGGTGTAGGTGCGGCTCATCAGAGGGCAGAAAGTTTTTTTCTTTTTTTTTTCCAGAATCATATGAATTGAAATAACAGCTTCAGGCCCTGTCTCTGTGCGCAGATCTCCGTAAAGTGCTGTTATTCTGCCTGACAGACGCAGGTCAATATTGTCCTCCATGACGGTGGAGGCAGGTTTGAAATATGGTGATGCCCATAAAGCCTTTGCAGTTTTCCGGGTTATCAGCCTGGAAGGGCAGCGTATGAATTCATTATAATAATCCTGTTTGAGTTCATTTGTCTTTATTTTGTAAACAAATGAGCAGGAATCATATTCAGGGCTGATGAAAAATTGTTTTACCAGAAGCACATTTCCTGTATCTGAGTGTGTTCTGTACCTGGCATCAATTTTTATATCAAGATCAAAAAATTTTTTTTCAAGGGTGATTTTGTTTGCCTTTGTGCATGCTGAAAATGCAGATATCAAAATAACTGCAATGCACATTAAAGATAATGGGAAATTGATTTGTCTCATTTTGTTTTTTTCCCGGATATTTTTTCGGGTGGTTTCTCAAACAGCAGTCTGCCGGGATAACGCCTGATGTCCTGGCTTAATTGTTTCAGATTCTCAGAGGTGACTTCGAGATTTTCCAGAATATTCTTTATTCTGTCCGCATTCAGCCATGTCAGGTTTTCAATTCCAGATGCAAGGGATCCGGCTTTCTGCGCAGCATGCTGAAAATCTTTGATGGCGCTTATCAAAGGCCCTTCTGATGCATCAATAATTGTCCTGATGCCTGCAAATGAGGCTTTTGCATCACCGGCAAGTTTGGCTGCTCCGGGAGATGCAAGTATTGAATTTATTTTTATGTCTGTTTTTTTAAGCTCTTCAAGCAAAGAGGCTGTGAGCTGTGAAATTTTTCCTATATCAAAGGATTCAGCTTTCTGATTAAGTGTTTTTAAAAGTGCTGCAATATCTTTTGTCATGGCCTTAAGGTTGATGGCTGCAAGATTTTCAAGGATCTGGTTTACTGAATCACCAAATTGTTTCATATTGCTTCTGCGTGACGGAATATAGATATTGCGAGGCTTCCATGACAATGAAAGCCGGGTTTGTGTATCCCTGGGGGCATAATCTGTTTCAAGGTATGCAGACCCTGTCAGTCCCTTGAAAGCCAGCTGGATCACAAGGCCGTCACTGATTGCCTTGCGAATCCTGTGTTCCGTGGTATCTCCTGTCTGGCCCAGGCATATACCGTCTTCCAGTGAAATCACCACAAGCACATAATCGGACTTTGCATGGTAGATTCTTGCTGCACTGGTAATGGATTTTACTGTGCCGATTTTAATGCCTTTATATTTGACCTCGGAACCTGTACTGAGCCCCTGCACAGATTCATTAAAACATGTTTCCGCAAGAATTTCCTTGTGAAAAAACCTGCCTGCCCCGAAAATAATCAGAAAAGCGGCCCCAAGGCCGAAGGCAAGAATGACAAACAGGCCCAGTTTGAAAAAATCAGGTTTTTGGCTCATTTTTCACCTTTATCAATTATTCTGTTAAAAAAATTATATACATATGGATTGCCGGAGTCATTTCTCATCTGTTCCGGCGTGCCTTCGGCAATGATTGATTTTGTATTTTTTTCCACCATTATGACCCGGTCTGATATTGCATTTATACTGGCAAGCTCGTGTGTGACAATCACAAAGGTTATGCCAAGGTCTGCAGCAAGATTTTTTATCAGTATATCCAGTTGCGCGCTGGTTACAGGGTCAAGTCCTGCTGAGGGTTCGTCCAGGAAAATAATGGCAGGATCAAGGGCCATGGCTCTGGCAAGGGCAGCTCTTTTTTTCATGCCGCCTGATAATTCTCCGGGCATGAGAAAGGCAGAGTTTTCAAGTCCGACCTGCTCCAGTTTCATCAGGGCAATGTCCTTTATGATGGACGAATCAAGTGCGGTAAATTCACAAAGGGGAAGGCTTATGTTTTCCAGTACGGTCATTGACCCGAAGAGTGCGCCGCTTTGAAAAGCCACTCCTATCTGTTTCAGAATATCTGTTCTTTTCCTGCCTGATGCCTGTACAAGATCCCTGTTAAGGATTTCAATTTTTCCTGAGACAGGGGGCATAAGCCCTGTCATATGTTTTAAAAGGGTGCTTTTGCCGCAGCCTGAGCCTCCCAGAATGGCAAAAATTTCTCCCTGGTGCACTTTGAAACTGATATTTTCAAGTACAGTGTAATCATCATATCCTGCAGTAAGGTTCTCTATTTCTATAATGGGTCTGATATTTTCATACTCCCAGGTAATAATAAATAACTGAAAAAATTCCGTCAAATACCACTATCAGAATTATCCCTGTCACAACGGCCTTTGTGGTGGCAATTCCTACGGCAGAAGGCCCGCTTCCTGCCTGATATCCTCTGATGCAGCCTGCTCCTGCAATGAGAATGCCGAAAACAAAACATTTGACCATTCCGCCTGCGAAATCACCTGTTTCCACAAATGAGGCCACATGGCTGTAATATGCCACTACAGGATAGCCCATGGATATGATTACAAGCGCACCGCCAAGAATTCCTGCAAGGTTTGCAAATACAGCAAGCAGCGGAGTGGTGAAGGTCGATGCGATCATTCGCGGTACAATAAGGAAACGCACAGGGTCAAGCCCCATGACATTCAGGGCATCTATCTCTTCATTGATTCTCATTGTGCCTATTTCAGCTGCAAATGCCGAAGCAGACCTGCCTGCCAGCACAATGGCAGTCATAAGAGGGCCAAGTTCCCTTACCATTGCAATTCCGATAAGATCTGCGACATAAAGTTCAGTGCCGAACATTTTCATGGGAATGGCAGCCTGAAAAGCCATGACAAGCCCCACTATGAAACTTATGAGGACGATGATGGGAAGCGCGTTCACACCAGCCTGTTCTGCTGTGTGAAATACATCCTGCCACCGTATGGAAGAGGGGTTAACAAGGCTTCTGACAAGGGCCCAAAAAATTTTTCCTGTATATGATATGAACTGCCTTGCTTCTGCAGATACCTGCCACAGGCGTCTGCCCTGTTTTTCCACACAGGACAGTTTTTTTCCGGATTTTGTGCTTCTGATATTGTGCTGTCTTATCTTTCTTGCAAGGTCGATCAGGGATGAATGATCCGGTTTAAGCCCTGATATGGTTACCGGCCAGATTCCTGCTGTTCTGAGCCTGGTTTCCAGGTGGCAGATGAAACTTGCTCCTGCCATATCCATGGTTTTGATTTTTTTCAGGTCAATTACCGGGCATGCATGTTCAGGAAACTTTTTGACAAGCCTGCGCCATGCCACTGGGACAGTGGATGTATCAAGGTTTCCTTCAAGATGCAGAATAGGCCCGTTATCTGTCTGTGAAATATTATATTTAAAATATCCTGCCATAACCTGATTTCATCTCAGGATAAATCCCCGGGACAAGGGATCATCAGGGTGAATCAGAAATTGGTGAATTCCGGTGATATATGCGCTGCCGGCAACTTCCGGAATAATAGCTTCATGCCCTCCAAATTGTGTTTTTTGCTTTATCCTGCACCTGAATTTTGTACCTATGATGCTTGCAATCTCAATACAGGTTTCAGGTTCAATCTCATTTTTTGCATTCAGAACAGCAAGCCTTGCGCTTACTCCTGTTCCTGTCGGGCTTCTGTCCACCTCCCCGTCTGCAAATATGCAGCAGTGCCTTGAATGCACATTGGAGTTTTCCGGTTTGTCCACAAATATGGTGCCGTACAGAAAACCAAGATCCTTTTCAAAGGGGTGGACTATTTTTTTTGAATCCATTATGGCATTTTTTATGCGCCTGCCGCAGTCAATGAGTCCGGAAAAATATTCAGGGGTGCATGACATGCCTAAATCTTCTGCATTGACAAAAGCATAGAAAGCTCCGCCGAATCCAAGGTCGTATGTGACGGTTCCAAGCCCGGGCACCCTGATTGTTGCATCCAGATCAGGAGCAAATGATGCAACATTTTCAAATGATACGGATTTTACCTGCCCGTTCCGGATTTCAGGTACTGCAGTGACAAGGCCGGCCGGAGTGTCAATGCGGATTATGCCTCCTGTATTGTCCGGGTTTACAAAACCGGTTTCCACGGCAATGGTTGTGACTGCAATTATGCCGTGGCCGCACATGGTTGAAAACCCTTCATTGTGTATGAACAGCACTCCGAAATCAGCTGATTCAGTCACAGGCTCTGTGATAAAGCATCCATACATATCTGCATGGCCTCTTGGCTCGAACATGAGAATCTTCCTGAAATGATCCAGGTTCTGTTCTGCGTATTTTCTTTTTTCAAGTATGGTGGCGCCTTCAGGGGACGGAACTCCTGATGTGATGACCCGGAATGGTTCTCCTGCTGTATGGGAATCAATTGTTGTAATTTTTTCATATATATCAGGGGCAGTAAAATTTATCATCTGATGTCATTCCTTTTTTTTAATGGCAAAACTTATCCATTCTTCTTTGCATATTGTCTGTATGATGCCAAGAGAACAGGATTCAAGCGCTTTTTTTATTTCATTTTTCTGTTCTTTGAGTATACCTGAGATTATGGCCGTGGATTTTTCTGTCATTCTCTGGGCAATCATTGGCAGAATATGCACAATAACGCCGGCAATTATATTGGCGGCAATAAGCCTGAATGGCCTGGTGGTTACGGAATCAATCCCTGCGCATTTAAGGTCGTATGTCTCAGGGGCGATCCCGTTGATTTCAAGATTTCTGCCTGCCACTTCCACGGCCAGCTCATCCGTGTCTATTCCTGTCATGTGGGCAGCTCCCAGCTTTGCCGCTGCAATCATGAGAATGCCTGAGCCTGTTCCTATATCGAGAAAATCATCTCCCTCCACAAGATTGGATTCAATGAGCTCAAGGCACATGGCTGTTGTGGGATGGGTGCCTGTGCCGAATGCCATGCCAGGGTCAAGGTGAATGATAATTTCATTTTTATCTGGCATGTATTTTTTCCATAAAGGCTTTACCACCAGCCTGTCTGTAATTCTTGTGACCTCAAAGTATTGTTTCCATGCTTCTGCCCAGTCCTGTTCATCAACAGGGCGTATCCTGACCTGTGTCCTGATCCCTGATTCACCGAGTTCATATGCCTTTTGCCTGATTTTTTCAATGATGATGTCAGAAGAATCAATCATGGGCAGGTATCCGGTCACAGAGCAGGTTCTGGGCCGGGCCAGCGTGTCAGTGCCAAAACCTTCGTCAGGTTCGGGTATGGGAACATTGCAGACCACTCCCTTGAGGGAAAATGAAAAAAAAATATTACAGACAAGCTCCTCTGCAATAATATTGTCCTGTGATTCAAACTGGATGGTTATTTCATTGAATTTCATTGAAAAACAGCTCTTTCTTGTATTTTGCATAAAAAAGGATTATTTTTCATATTTTGTTGAATGTCAAACTTAAATTTCTTTTACACAAGGATTCATGGTGCTGAATCTGTGCTGAAGTGAAAACAATGAACAATCCCTATGAAAACCTTTATATATATTATCTTGATGCTGTCCCTGCACAGAACAGGGAATTGCACTCACATGAATCTTTCCTTGGAACATGGGTGGAGGAAAATATATGTTTCATGTTTTTTTCGTCTGCTGCAGATGATGCAGTTGACCGCATGCTTTGCAGCAATCCGGGAATAAACCTGGTTGACAGATTTGAAATGACAGGAGAGCAATGGCACGGCGATGCAATAGAACCCTATTATGTGGAAGACCTGTGTATTTTTCCTCCATGGCATGAGCCTGATTTTTCTGACAAGGACACAAGGAAAATCATACTTGATCCGGGTGTTGTATTTGGAACTGGCCGCCATCAGACCACTGAAGACTGCCTTTGCCTTGTTCACAGGCTTTGCACAAAATATGAAATAGATTCTGTCCTTGATATCGGCACAGGAACCGGGCTTTTGGCCATAGGGGCTGCCGTGCTGGGCTGTAAAAGAGTTATGGCTTGTGATTTTAATTTTCTTGCCGTCAAGACAGCGCATAACAATATAAAGCTGAACAGGCTTGAAAACCGGGTTGCTGCATTCCAGGCAATGGGGGAACAGATATTGTCCATTGCCTGTGATCTTGTTGTTGCAAACATACATTATGATATAATGCGTCATATAGTTGAGGACCCTTTTTTCATGCGCAAAAAATGGTTTATTTTGTCCGGGCTTTTGAATTCTGAAGCAAAGAAGATACTGAAACGGCTTGAACGCAGCAGAGCCACGATAATTGAGCGCAGGTGTCCTGACGGTATATGGAATACAATTCTTGGACGGTTCTGAAATATTTTGAAGCTCATATATCCATATTTTAAAAAAAATATTTATAAGATCCTTGCAGGTATTGTGTGCATGGCACTTGTGGACGGAGCTCAGCTTATCATTCCTCAGATTATCAGGTCAGCTGTTGATGCTCTGGATATGTCCTTGTCAAGTTCTGCTGCTGTGGCGCGTCAATGTGGTTTCATAATTCTGCTTGGCCTTGGAATGGCTGTGCTGCGCTATTGCTGGCGAAACCTTTTAATGGGCAGTGCAAGGGATGTTGAAAGGGGGATACGCGATGAAATTTTCACCAGGGTGATGTCCCTTGACATGGCCTGTTTTGACAGGCTCAGAACAGGCGATATCATGGCAAGGGCCACAAGCGATATCAATCATATACGCATGGCCTTCGGGTTCGGCCTCATCGCCATGGTGGACACGGTCCTTCTGGGGGGTTCCACTCTTGCCATCATGCTTTTTACCCACCCTGAACTGACCCTTGTGTCCATGATACCCATGCCTTTTCTTGTCATCACCACAAGAATACTGGGCAAAAAAATGTATGCTCTGCATGAGACTGCACAGGAATCATATTCAAGGATGACCGAGCTTATACGGGAAAATTTTTTTGGCATACGCATTTTAAAGGTTTTCAATTTTGAAGAATTCATTAACCGCAAGGTTGCAGATTCTGCATATGAGTATTTCAGAAAAAACCTGAAGAGGGCTGTTGTGACAGCTTTGCTGAAACCTATGCTGGGATTGTTTTTTAATCTGTCAACCCTTGTGATTGTGGTGTACGGGGGTTTTCTTGCAATGAAAAAGGTAATAACTGCGGGTGAGCTTGCAGCTTTCATTCAATACCTTGCAATACTTGCATGGCCTGTTGTTGCCATCGGCTGGATGACTAATCTGTTTCAGAGGGGAATGGCTTCCCTTGAACGGGTAAACCAGCTTCTTGAAACCAGACCCGTGGTCAGTTCTCCTGAGCACGGAATTGATTTCATTGAAAAAGGCAGGGATATCAGGTTTGAAAATGTCTGGTTTTCTCATGATGATGAAACCTTTGTCCTGTCTGATATCTGTCTTGATATTCCTGAAGGTGCATGTATCGGTATAAGCGGGCCGCCGGGTTCAGGCAAGACAAGCCTTGTGAACCTCATTCCGAGGCTTTATGATGCAGATCGCGGCAGGATTCTTTTCAGCGGGAAAGACATCAGGCAGTTTGATCTTGATTTTTTGAGGCAGAATATCGCACTCATGCCACAGGAGCCTTTTCTTTTTTCAGGAACTATCATGGATAATATAGGCATGGGCCGGGACGTTGACATGAAAAAGCTTGAATCCATTCTTGAAATCTGCTGCCTTGAACATACAATCGGAAAAATGCCCAGAGGCCTGGATACAATGGTGGGAGAAGGGGGGGTGACTCTTTCCGGGGGCCAGAAACAGCGGATAGCGCTTGCACGTACCCTTATTCAGGAAAAACCTGTCATAATACTGGATGATCCCATAAGCCAGGTGGATACAAAAACTGCCTGTGCAATAATTTCAGGCATAAAAACAATTGTCAGCACAACAACATGCATAATAATTTCCCACAGGATTTCTGCACTGGCGCCCTGTGATGTGATTCATATACTGGAAAACGGCAGGATTCTGCACTCAGGCACCCATGAACACCTTGCACAGGTGGACAGTTTCTATGGTGAAGCCATGCATGTCCAGCAGTTTGAGGAGAATCATGGGCTCTGAGTTTGCCGCAGGAGAAAGGGAAATATCAATTCATACGGGTATTGCCGGAAAATTGTGGCCCTTTATCCGGCCCTATGGACTTGTGCTTTTGATCACAACCCTGCTTGTGTTTGCAGTAACTTTTTTTGAGCTTGCCATGCCTGTTTTTACCCAAAAGGCCTTTGACGGATTTATTCTTGCCGGTTCAGGAGGGCACACTTCCATTTTTGGAATTAAAATTGAATCATTCAGGGCTTTTTCCCTTGTTTTTGCCTGTTTTATTCTGTCTTTGTTTGTTGTTGATTTTGTTCAGAGCCTTTTTATGGAATATACGGGCCAGAAAATTATCCTTGATCTGCGCTGCCGTCTGTTTGCCCATATGACAGCTCTGCCGGTGGCATTTTATGATAGAAATTCCAGCGGAAGGATGGTTTCCAGAGTGGCTGGAGATGTTGAAAACATGAATGAAATGTTCACAAGTGTCCTTATTTTCATATTCAGGGATATTGCCATGATGGCAGGGATTCTTGTGATTCTGTTCTGCATTGACATAAGGCTTGGCTGTTTTCTGTCATGCCTTGTACCTTTAATAATCATAAGTGTTGTCCTGTTTTCAAGGGTTTTAAGGAAAAGTTTCAGGCTTATACGTAAAAAGATGGCGCAGATTAATCACAGCCTGGCAGAAGCTGTGAGCGGCATAAGGATAATCCAGACAAGTTCAAGCCGGCACAGATTTGTCAGAAGATTTGAGCAATTGAATTTTTCCCTTTTTACGGCAACCCTGTTTCAGATCAGAATGTTTTCCATATTCATGCCCTTTATAGGGTTTCTCGGGGTGGTAAGCACAGCTTTAATCATATGGGCAGGCAGCTTTGATGTTGTCCGCCATAATATGACCCTGGGAGAACTTGTTGCTTTTTTGAGCTATATGAAGCTTTTTTTCAGGCCTTTAAGGGAGTTGTCGGAGAAATTCAACCTGCTTCAGAATGCCCTTGCTTCAGCAGAGCGTATTATTGATATATTTGATGAAGTGCCTGCAGAACAATCGGCAGCAGGGCATAGAAACCATATTGACAGAATTCATGAACTTCAGTTTGATCGTGTCTGGTTCTCATATGATAAAAAATTTCATGTGCTTGAAGATATTTCTTTTCACATAAAAAAAGGCAGTTCCACGGGTATAGTGGGCAGGACAGGATCAGGAAAGACATCCATTGCCAATTTGATTGCAGGGTTTTATTCTCCTGACAGAGGCAGGATCCTGTTCAACGGCATTGATCAGGCATCAATAAATATTACGGAAATCAGGGCCAGAACAGCCCTTGTTATGCAGGATTCTCTTCTGTTTTCAGGGACGGTGCGTGAAAATATCATGCCGCCGGACCGGCAATGTGAAGATTCATGGCTTGAAAAAGCCCTGGAGAATGCAAACTGCAGATTCTTGTCTGAAAAATTTTTTGGGCTTGATACCGTTATTGAACAGGGAGGCAGCCCTTTGTCCAGCGGGGAGAAACAGCTTGTATGCATTGCAAGGGCCTTTGCCTTTGATCCTGACCTCATAATTTTTGATGAGGCAACCTCATACATGGATTCCCGTTCTGAATCCTTGGTTCATGCAGCGTTGAAAAATCTGATGAATGGCAGGCTGTCCATAATAATTGCACACAGGCTGTCCACAATAAGAAATTGTGATTCAATTATTGTGCTGCGGGACGGTGTAATAAGAGAACAGGGTACGCACAATGAACTTGCAGGCCTGAAAGGGGAATATTATCATCTACTGGAAAAGGAAAAGCTGCTTAAACCCTCTGTCCGATAGTTGGTTTTTTTTGTATTGACTTCATGGCATTGTTATAATAACCAATGGTTTAACCATTTTATTTTTTTGTCGGACAGTCATTAAACCATGTACCTTGGCCGGTAAATATGATATATCTTTTTATTTATGAATTTGAAATATTTTATTTGAGGAGTCATTGAAAATGGGCCAGATAAATCTTAAAGAAACTAAAACCCTTGACTATGAAAAACCTGCCATCAGTAAAGGGTATACAGATCAAATGTTGAGGATCGATCTTGATTCTCCGGATATTATTATCTCCCCGATTGAAGAAAAAATAAAAAATAAATTTATCGGCGGTAAGGGATATGATCTGTGGTTCATGTGGAATGCCGTATCAGGCGACACAAAATGGAATGATCCCGAAAATGCGATCTGTATTTCGTCGGGCCCTCTGGGCGGGACTCCCGGATATCCCGGCGGGGGTAAAAGTATTGTCACTTCAATCTCTCCTCTTACAGGCGCTCCCATTGATTCAAATGTGGGAGGATATTTCGGGCCTTACAAGAAATTTGCAGGGTTTGATGTCATTCAGCTTGATGGAAAAGCAAAAAAAGATACTGTGATTCTGATTGACGGTATTGAGAACAGAATCAAAATATTTGAAGCATCTGACCTGCCTTGTGATGCATATGAATTATCAGATACCCTGACAAGATATTTTGATTCTGAGAAACCAGGTAATGTGTCTGTGGTCACGGCAGGGCCTGGTGCTGAAAATACTTTTTTTGGATGTTTGAATTTTTCATGGTTTGATGCTGGCCGCAAACTGGTCAGGTACAAACAGGCAGGCCGCGGCGGAATCGGTACTGTTTTTGCCGATAAAAAAATAAAGGCT
>CAYUOB010000004.1:0-51622 GCA_964446145.1 uncultured Desulfobacula sp. | reverse complement strand
GTGGGTCAAATTTGAGTTATAAAAGCGGGTCATTTTTCAGTTGTAAAAAACAAACCCAGGTGCTTGCAATCATACCTGGCAGCCCTGATATGGAATATATAAGGATGATAAGAACAGAGCTTTCAGACTATAGTGTCATTCATGCCACTTCTCCGCTCGATCATGAATCTGCCTGGATAGAGGTTTTTCACAGACAGGTTTCAAAGGCAGGGGCTGTGGCTTTTCTGAGTGAAAAGCTCGGTATATGCAAAGATAATGTAATTGCCGTGGGAAATGATTATAATGATCATGATATGCTAAAATGGTCGGGCAAGGCATTTGTGGTGAATAATGCGCCTGAAATTTTGAAGCATAAGTTTTGCAATGTAGCTTCCAATGATGAGTGCGGGGTGACAGAAGCTGCTGAAAAATCAGGTATCCTGTAAGGGTGGGACCTATTTTTCAGGGTCAAGTTCTGACAGGTCAAATTCAGGATACAGCCTGTTGCAGCATTCAGGGCATATGCCGTGGGAAAAATTGATATCTGCAAAATAATCTTCAATTTTCATCCAATGCCCCTTGCTGACTCTTATGTCTTTACAGCTGGCACAGATGGGAAGCACGCCTTTTGGAGCAGCTTTCTGCGCAGCAAGAAATTTCTCAAATTTTTTTTTCATTTTAATCATTTTGGTTATGTCACGGACAATGGCAATGGCGCCTGAATATTTCTTTTTATCCTTGAAGATCGGGCTGCAGGTCAGTTCTGTATGGATGATACCAAGATTCTTGTCAAGCATCTGTATTTCATAGCGGCCTGTAAGCCCTGATTTTCGGTTTGCAGTTTCCTGGAGGATGATGTCGAAACTGTCCTGGGTTACAATATCTTTCAGGTTTTTTTTCAGTATTTCGCCGGAGCTGTATTGCAGCATATCGCAGAAAGCATGATTCGTGTATGTGAAATTTTCATGTTCATCAACACTGAATACCCCTTCTGCGATATTTTCCGTAATTGTTCTGTACTGGTTTTCACTTTTTTCCAGTTTCTGGCGGTAAAGCTTATTTTCATCGCTCAGACGCTTGTTTTCAAGTACCTGACCAACTGTATGGCTTATCATGTCAAGGTCATCAATGGGCTTTGTGATATAATCCTTTGCTCCCATGCGCAGTGCTTTTATGATGTCCTGCTTTTTGCCGGCTCCTGAGATTACTATCATTGGTGTCTCAGGCCTGGTCTGGTGTATTGCCTTCATGACCTCGATTCCGTCTTTTTTGGGCATACGCAGATCAGTCAGGACAATATCTATTTTTTCACTGAAGAAGATTTCAAGCCCGCGCTCTCCGTCCGGAGCTGTAAAGACATTATAGTCTTCATCCTCAAAAAAGGAACTCAGGCTGTTCAGTATGGATATTTCATCATCAATGATCAATATGGTGGGAGGCTCTGTTGCCATATCTTTACGATTCCGTCATTCACAATATTTTTTACTATATCATGGTTTGGCAGATTGTCAAAGACTATAGATCAATTGTTTCATATCTCTGACAGCCTGTTCCATGCCTGTTATGACGGCCCTTGATACAATACTGTGCCCTATGCTGAATTCACTTATTTCATAAAGCCCCTTAAACGCCTTGATTGTGTTGTAGCAGATTCCATGGCCTGCATTGACCTTTAATTTGAGCTTTGTACCTATTTTTGCTGCATCAACTACCCGTGAGAACTCCCTGTTGCGCTGGGTGCCTGTTGCAGCTTCACAAAAGGCTCCTGTGTGAATTTCAATGGCATCGGCATCAATCCTGTGAGCCATTTTGATCTGGTCAAGATCAGGATCAATGAAAATGCACACCTCAATCCCTGCGTTTTTCAGGGTGGCAACCGCTTCCCTGACGTGGTTCTGGTGGGTGATAAGATCAAGCCCGCCCTCTGTTGTGATTTCTTCCCTTTTTTCCGGTACAAGGGTGACGCAGTCAGGCTTCAGATCCAGGGCTATGCCCAGCATCTCGCTTGATCCTGTCATTTCAAGAATAAGCTTTGACAATATTGTCTGCCGCAGAAGCCTGACATCCCTTTCCTGTATATGCCGGCGATCCTCTCTTAGATGCACTACAATTGCATCTGCTCCGGCTGTTTCCGCTGCAACGGCAGCAGCTACCGGGTCTGGATAGCGGGTAACTCCGCGTGCCTCTCTTAAAGTTGCCACATGATCCACATTAACTGCAAGGTCAGCCATATTTATTTCCTCCCTGTATTAAAACGCATTCAGGTTTTTGTTTGCCTCAATTTTTCTTAACAGTTCAATACTTTTTGCTTCCATTTTTTCTGCATCATTTTCACAGGTTTCATGGTCAAACCCTATGAGATGCAGTATCCCGTGTATCAGAAGCTGGGATATTCTTTCTTCAAGTGATATCCCGGCATTTTCAGCCTCTTTTTGTGCTGTGTCACATGAAATAACCACATCGCCAAGAAGTCCCGGGGTTATATCCGAGAACTGTCCCTCCTGCATGGGAAATGACAGAACATTTGTAGGCCTGTCAATTTTTCTGTAATGCCGGTTAAGCTGTTTTATCCTCTCATCACCTGTTATGACAATGGAAATTTCATGGGTATCACAGCCCAAGGCGTTTAAGATCAGTTTTGTCTTTTTGTATATTATGTCCGTTGGGATGGTCTTTTCCCTGTGGTTGTCTATTTGGATCTCTGGATTGTTCATTTTTTTCTTTCTTTTTTTCCTGGGCCTTATCTGTGTATTCGATTCGGCTGTGGTAAATACTGGTTAGGATTTTATTAAAGCTTTTTGCGATCTGATGAAGGTCCTTTAAGGTCAATTCGCATGATTCAAGCTGGCCATCGGCAAAAACATCATTGATCAGTTCTTTTACCCGTCCCTGTATCCTTGCAGGGGTCGGACGCTCAAGCGCCCTTACTGCGGCTTCCACCACATCTGCAAGCATGACAATGCCGGCTTCCCTGGTCTGCGGTTTGGGGCCTGGATATCTGAAATCTTCTTCCTTGACCGTGTCATTGCCGCTTTTCAGGCTTTTCTGATAAAAATACTTGATAAGAGATGTGCCGTGGTGCTGTATGATGCCTTCTATTATTTCATTGCCGAGTTTATATTTTCTGGCCAGTTCCACTCCTTTTTTGACATGGCCTATCAGGATGAGGGCGGACATTGACGGAGAAAGCTTATCATGCCTGTTTTTGCCGTCTGCCTGATTTTCAATGAAATATAATTTTTTGTCCAGTTTGCCTATGTCATGATAATATCCCATCACTTTTGCCTTAAGGCTGCTGGCCTCAATGGCAGAAGCTGCAGCTTCCGCCAGTGTGGCAACAATTACACTGTGATTATAGGTCCCGGGTGCTTCAATCATGAGCCGTTTTATGAGGGGGCGGTCAAGGTTTGCAAATTCAAGCAGTTTTGAATCTGTTGTATAGTCAAAAAGCATTTCAATCAGTGGAGTGAATCCGATTGTGAGAGTGGCGGAGAAAAGCCCGCCGCAGAACGCAAGAGTCATTTCTTTTGCAAGTATGACAACATCCGGCTGGGCAAGGGAATAAAATCCGAGTGACAAAGCCAGTACCACGTTGAACACGGCAAGTTTGAATCCTGCAATTATGAAGTTTTTTCTTTCCTGACGCTGGTTTATCCAGTATGCACCTGCAATCCCGGATAAAAAGAAGAAAACAAAAACTTCAAAACTGGCATTGAATAAAAGGCTTGTAAGCAGGCATAATGCCATATTGAAGAAAACCGCAATATCAAAACCTGAAAACAGGCATACAACCATGGCTGCAGCAGGTATGGGAATTATCATGAAAAATGATACAGATGCAATATCCCAAGGGCCTTTGGGGCTTGTGGCCTGGGCAATATAAATGGCAAATTTGGCAAACGTGATATATAAAACCAGTCCAAGGGCAAGAAACAATATATGTTTGTTATGATCCTGCTTCAGTTTTTTATGGTCTTTGAGAAACAGCAGGTAAATCATGAGAATGGATATAAAAGTGGTCATGGCAATACCTGTGCCTGAAATGAAAATATCCTTTTCCTCGACCTGATTCTGAAGAGCTGCAAGCTTGACCAGCTGCACCTTGTCCACCCTTTCTCCTTCCCTTAAAATCATTTCCCCTGCCTTGATTTTGTACAGAACAGGCTTGATCTCTGCCTGGGCCTGGCGTATGCGTTTTTCCGTTTCATCCCTGTTCAGGGTGATGTTGGGCAGCAAAAGCCTCTGGCACAGATCAACTATGAGATTGGCAAGGGTATAGTTTACACCCTTTAATATGGGCTGGCCTTCTATTCGAACCATGGCCTTTGCCTGGTCAGGCCCGTAAAACACTTTCAGATTGTTTACAGTTCTTTCATCGCCGGAACCGATGGTTCTGAGAATGATGCCCTTGTTTTCCTCCTTGAGAAGAATTTCCTTGTTCGCAACAACCCCGTTGGTAAGGATTTTGGCAAGAATGGTTTTTATTTTAAGGGTGATATCATGTGAAAATTTATACTTGTACAATATGGAGTATGCGCCTTTGCTTATCGAAATTCCAAGTTTTTCTTCAAATGCGGGTTTTGTCTCCATTATGATGGCAAGTGTGGGTTCCGGTTCATTCGGATCTTTGGCTGCTTTTCTGAAAAGATCTCCGGGTATTTTCATTGCAGCTTCAATATTGGAATTGATTTTTTTAAGAAGGTTGGCGTCAAAATCATATACCATTTTGACAGAATCCTTTACCTCGCTTTTTTTAATATTGGTGGCAGCTCTGTCTTCAACGAAAAAATTCTTGGGGGCCTTGATATCCCGCTGGGCAACATCTCCCAGGTGATATGAATATGTCTGTCTTGTTGTCTGCGGATGCTGGGTGACAGTAAAAAGAAGGGTTATAATTACCAGCATTGCCCATAACACAGCAGGAGACGTCAGCAGAAATTGTTTTATCTGTTTGATATGATTATCATTTTTGCTTTTTTTCATATGCATCAATTATATCGGACACCAGTCTGTGCCGGACAACATCTGTTTTTGAAAAATGAATAAACTCGATTCCTTTGATACCGGTCAATATCTTCCCGGCTTCCACCAGCCCTGATTTTTTACCGGAAGGAAGGTCAATCTGAGTAATGTCTCCGGTTACTATGGCTTTTGACCCGTATCCAATGCGCGTCAGAAACATTTTCATCTGTTCTGAGGTCGTGTTCTGAGCTTCATCCAGGATAATGAAGGCATTGTTGAGCGTTCTTCCTCTCATGAAGGCAAGGGGTGCTATTTCAATAATTTCCTGTTCAATCAGCCCCCTTGCTTTTTCAAAATCCATCATATCATAGAGAGCATCATACAATGGCCTCAGGTAGGGATTTATTTTCTGGGAAAGGTCTCCCGGAAGAAAGCCAAGGGCTTCTCCTGCTTCCACTGCAGGGCGTGTCAATATGATTCTTTTTACATCTCCTTTTGAGAAGGCAGCCATTGCCATTGCCATGGCAAGATAGGTTTTGCCTGTGCCGGCAGGGCCTATGGAGATCAGTATGTCATTGTTTCTTATTGCTTCAATATATTTCTGCTGGGCAGGGTTCCTGGCTGTGATACTTTTATTGGATATGGTTTTGTATACTCTTGTTGTAAATATTTTTTTCAGCTGCGATGCCTTGTGGTTTTTGATTGTATTGATTGCAGCATCAAGTTCAGGTTCTTCAAGTGAAAAATTTTTTTTCAGAATGTGATAGAGCTGATGGATTAATGTCTCGGCAAGGGTTTCATCTTCCGGAGCTCCGCTGACAAGCAGGGAGGTTCCCCTTGTGTTTATTGTGACATTCAATGCTCTGCAGATTTTGTCCAGGTTGTTGTTGTGATGGCCGAAAAGCTCCCTGGAAACGGCCATGTCCTGAAAAGTTATGGTCTTCATGGCCTATAGGGTGCAATTTATTTTTTGAAAGGTCAATAAAAATCTTGACTAAAAAACAGGTAAACTGGTATTCAAAAAACGCTTTTCATCCGGAAAAGAAGGGAAAAATATGAATGCATTTGACATGGTAGTAATCTTAATTGTATCGTTTTGCCTGATCAGGGGGCTTTTCAGGGGGCTTATCGGGGAAGTTTCAGCAATTATAGCTGTTATTGCAGGGTTTTATGCCGCCTTTACCTATTATCCCATGATAACAGGATATGCTGTTAAATGGATTCAGAGTTCCGGATTGAGAAATATCGCTGCTTTTTTTGTTTTATTCTGTGCTGTTGTAATCTGCGTCAATCTTGTATCCATGCTGATCCATAAACTTCTGAATCTTATTTTCCTGGGATGGGTGGACAGAATTTTCGGCCTTGTTTTCGGAGCGGCAAAGGGAGTGCTTGTGGTATGTGTGCTTTTTATAATGATGACCACATTCATTCCTAAAAGTTCAAATATATTTTCACATTCAAAATTGTCTCCGTATATTGCACAGATTTCCAAAACCATGACAGTCTTTGTATCAGGAAAAGACCGGGCCAGATTTTTAAAGAGAGTCAGGAGTATCTACAGAATTTGAAAAATCTGGATAAGCTTTTTGATATTGTCCGCACCCTCAGGGGTGAAAACGGATGTGCCTGGGACAAAAAACAGACTCCTTTGTCCATGTGGAAATGTCTTGCAGAAGAAACCTATGAACTCAGAGATGCCATTGTTAAGAACGATATTGCCAATATCCTTGAAGAGCTTGGAGATGTGATTTTTCAGCTCGTATTCATAATAGAGATGTTTGAGGAGCTTGAGGCTTTTTCGTTCAGGGATGTTGTAAATTCAGTTGCAGCCAAAATGATCCGCCGTCATCCTCATGTATATTCAGACGCTGTAGTGGAAACAAAGGAAGAACTTGATCGTCAGTGGGATGCCATAAAACAGCTTGAACAAAAAGGGAACAGAAAAAATAGAAATTCAGTCATGGACGGTGTTCCCAAGGGAATGCCCTCACTTCTCAGGGCGCTGAAGGTATCAAAATGCGCAGTAAAATCAGGGTTTGAATGGGATGATATCCACGGGGTTGTCGATACTGTCAGATCAGAGCTTGATGAGTTTGAAGCAGCCCTTGAATCAGGTGATGATGCACAGATAAGTATGGAGTTCGGTGATATATTGTTTTCCCTGGTCAATGTGGCAAGGTTTGCCGGTTTCCATCCTGAAACAGCTCTGGCTGAGTCCACTGCAAAATTTGAAGGCCGGTTCAGGCTGATGGAAACTATGCTGAAGCAAAAGCAGATAAGACTGGCCGATCTGACATCCGAAGAGGTTGAAACCCTGTGGTCGGCAGCCAAACAGGCCTATGACAGGTAATCTCCCCTTTGAAATTTAGCATATTCTGTCTGGGCCGTTACAATGGTCTGGGTGGCAATCTTCTTCAGGCCTGAATCTGCCTCTGGAAGCTGCCCTGCCTCCTCTAAAAGGCTGCCGGCGCTTTTGTTGATTTTTTCCAGAACCGGAGCTATGCTTTTCAGGGATACATCAGGATTCTTCAAACTGGCTGAATATGAGTCAAGCATATCCAGAAGATCGCCGGTTTTCCGGGAAACAATATCTGATGAGCTGATAAACTTAAGGTTTTCAGGTGCAGCGATTTCCTGCAGAAGACCGGTTGATGAGCTTTCCATTTCAGATGCCTCCGTTTTGTCAAGAGCTTTGCTGAAAAGTTTGTCAAAGGCATCATCTGTCTTTGCATTGTCCTGATTTTTGATATTTGCAACCTGAAAGGCTTTTGCTGATTCATTTACAGGGTTTATATCGGCCATAATTTTTTCTCCTTTTAACTTACAAAAAAACAAAAAGCAAAAGGCGTGCCATCTGTGAACCCGGCTTAAAATCAGGCATGGCGCTTCTTCAGGGGGTCAAAAAATGTCATGAAAAGAAAAAAATGCCGGGTAAATATTTCTGTCATCCGATCTCGTTCATTATGGTTCCAGCCATTTTTCCGGCAATGGCTTCAGCATTGATGGTGTAATGGTTGGTTTCAATTCTCTGCTTGATTTCAGAAATATATTGGGCGCGGCCTGCAGGCTGTATTTCCATGGCAGCAGATATTTTCTGAAGATCCTTTGTTTTGCCGGAAAGATTAATGCTGTCAACAGGGAGCCCTGTTTTGGGGTCCTGCCCTGATTTTGATGTATTCTGGGGCCTGTTCGCTGCAGAATTCTGTTGATTGGCATAGGATTGGCTTATATAGTTGGAAGTTGAACTGGATATTTTCATGGTTTATTCTCCTTATGCCTCCATATTGCTGTCTGCAACCTTTCTTGCCAACTGGGTCATTCTTTTCACTATGAATTTTGAATCTTCAACCGACAGCGTATGCGTGACTTTTTGATTGTTTTCATCAACCACAGTATATGTGAATTGGTTTTTGCCTTTTGTGAAATCAATCTTTTTGCCCATTTCCTTTTCAATCTGGTTTGTAATTTCTTCTTCGCTTTTCTCTTTCGGGCCTTCGGTGATTATTCTTTCAACAATGCTTTCTGCAACCTTGTCAATGATTGCCTGACGTTTTCCTTCAGAGGAAATGGTGACGCTGTCAGCAGAGGATTTGACGGCAGAGCCGAATTTCCCCTTACTAAGTATCTTCCCCTGGCTCAGTTGCCTTGAGTATACTTTCAGGACATTCTGTATCTGATATGAAGGTATCTGCATTGTTTAATTTTCTCCTTAAACTTCCATTATCGGTAAGAGAAAATTAAAACTTTAATTTTTTTAATCATCAAAATTTCCGTCCGGACCCTTGTCCACATCAAGTGCTGATGCCTTTTCCATTATTTTTTCTTTTGTCCATTCATTTTCAGGTTCAATTTTACGGGCCTTTGGGCCGGGGTCAAATGATTTGTTTTTCAGGATTTCTTCGATGACAATCGGGGCTGTATCTTCTGCATTGAAAACCCGTGTCAGAAGCCCGTAAACAAATTCTTCCACACCTTTTGCCATTCTTTCACGGATCTGTTTTGGCTGGGTGAGAAGTCTGCTCTCAAAGGGAAGATTCAGTTTTTTGAAATTCCCGCCTTCAAGCCCGTTTTTTTTCGCCCAGGCCAGCATTTTTTCCCATACTTCTTCTGATACCCCTTTGTCTTTCTGTTTTATGAAATTGCCGTTATCCATGATGGCGTTTCCATAATCATTAACTTCAAGGCCCCATGAAATCATCTGCAGGGCTGTTGCAACATTGGCTTTTGTTGTTTTTGTCCGTGAAGCAATGTCTTTGAGTTTTTCTGAATTATTGCCTGAGGTGCCGTGCTGGGCTCCTGAAACCTTATACGGAGACAATGCCTCATGGATCCGGGCCGTAAGATCAACGTTGATGCCTGTATCACTTGCCTCTATGCCGTGTGTGGTGCCATTGTTCAGGGCTATCCAGTTTGGAAATATATTATGGGCGTTAAGGCCCCTGATCAGGAAGAGGGCTTCTTCTGGGGTGGAAAGGCCCAGCTTGCCCTTTATTTCTCCAACCTCTGTTTCAAGGCCTGCCCAGTCAGGAATAAAGGGGAATAATTCAAGGTTGGCCAGAAGGTTCATTTCATCAGGCATATGGGAAGCGTCTATTGCAATGGAGGTTATGCCTGCATCAAACAGGGACTGGATTTCCGGCTTTGCAGGTTCTATGTCTTCGGGTTTTTTTATTCCAAAGTGATCTGCATGGATTGCCACGGGCACAGTGATGCCAAGTTCATTCATAAAGGCATCTGTCTGCCTTGCAATATTCCACAGGTTTACGCCGCAATAGGCATTTGTCCCGCCTTCTGATCTGGCAATTTCAATTATAACAGCTGCATTTGCCCTTTGTGCGGCTGCAAGCACCCCTCTTATGACAAAGCTGTTGCGCCCGTTTGCGGCAATTGTCATGCACTGCCCCTTTGTCAGCATTGCCAGGTCTATGTATTTTCCGCTGACAATGAGAGCCTTTGAATTGGGGAAAAGTTTTTTTATATTGGGGGGCCTGCCAAGATCTACGGCAGCCTCAAAGTCTGAAGAGTATTTTGATGAAATTGCCATGTGATCCTCCTCGAAATTTGATGGTTTTGATTGAACTTAATTTTGAATCTATTTGTTGCACGAAACCCGGTGAAAATCAAGGATTATCGGATAATGAATGCTTATTCATAGACTTGCGCTGCTTTTCATTTGTTTTCTGTTTTTAAGCAAGAACAGTGTTTATATGTAACTATTAGTAAAATTTAAATAAATTAAATTGAACCCAAAATAAATTTTGTAAATATCTTCTTGACTTTTGGAAAATTCTATTGTTAGATAAATGAATCTTTATTCATTTATAAAAAAGAGGAAGGGCAGTAAAAGATTGCAGAAAAACAAATCGGAAAAATACCATAAAATTCTTGACAGTGCAGGTGCTGTGTTTGCCGAGCACGGCTTTTACAAGGCCACAATTTCGCAGATAGCTGCAAGGGCCGGTGTGGCAGACGGCACCTTGTACCTTTATTTTAAAAACAAGGATGATATACTTTATCAGTTTATCAGTTTCAAGACTGAAGCCGTGTTCGGGCAGATGCATGCTGCCGTGAAAAAAGGTGTCACTGCAGAAGAAAAATTAAGGCACCTAATCCGCTGTCATCTTGAGGAATTTCAGAATGACAGAAACATGGCTGTTATCTTCCAGTCAGAAGTGCGTTATCTCAGGGAGATTGAGCCCCAGATCAAGGATATTTCCAAAATGTATCTGGATCTTCTTTCGGAAATAATAGAACAGGGACAGATTGAAGGGTCAATGCGTCAGGATCTGTTCATAGGGCTTGTAAAACGGTTCATACTGGGAGCAGTGGAAGGCGTCATAAGCACATGGGTGTCTGCAGGCGGCAGATATGACCTGGTTGCAATGGCTGATCCGCTTGTTGACCTTTATATGAAGGGTGTCAAGGGTTGATAAACCCCTTTCAGTATATGAAGGATATAAATTTGTTGAACACGGCTTTTTGCTTGACGTGGTCACTTATGTTTATTAAAGCTTTTTGAGTTTGGATTCATTATCAAATATTATAAAACATCTGGGAGGTAAAGAAGTATGACTTCAATAATCGGGCCGGCAAGTTTCAAGCTTTTCGGTATTTTTCCTGTGGCGATTCTGTCCTTTCTGATACCTGTCACGGGAGTGGGGGTATTCACCTATATCATGGCCAGGAGAATAGCACCGCTTGTAAGGGCAAATCCTGACTATCGCTTTGATCATATCGGGAAACGCATAAAGAACCTGATTCTTGTATGGCTGGGCCAGAACCGGCATCCAAGATACCTTGCGGCAGGAATTATCCATATAGTCATTTTTGCAGGATTTCTGGTATTGTCTGTAAGATCCACCTCGCTTGTCATCATAGGGCTTCGTGATGGTTTTGTGCTGCCGGGATTTGGCGGGATAATGGGTCATGTCTATAATTTTTTCAAGGATTATGCAGCCACTTTTGTTCTGATCGCATGTGTTGTCGCTGCTGTAAGACGAGGTATCATTAAACCTGAACGTTACAATGTCCCTGAAAAATACGGCAAGGATCATACAGGAGAAGCTGTTTTTGTGCTTGGGATCATTTCAACCCTGATGATTTCTGAAAGTCTTTTTGAAGCTTCCAAGGCGGCCTATGAGCTTCAGGCAGGCGGAGTGCAGCATTTTCTGGCTCCGTTTTCACTTGTCTGGATTTTCAGGGCCATGCTTGCAGGCGCTCCCCTTGATGTCCTGCAGGGCCTGCATATTTTTACATTTTTTGTGCATGATATCACCTTTTTCTTTTTTCTGTGCTTTCTGCCCCTTGGAAAACATTTCCACGTCATTACATCTGTATTTAATGTGTTTTTCATGAGAATTCACAAGGGTAAGATAAAACCTGTCAGATACGGTGTGTCAGATGAACAGCTTGATGATCTTGAATCCTTTGGAGTAAAGGTTCTGGAGGATTTTACCTGGAAACACATGCTGGATTTTTATACATGTGCTGACTGCGGAAGATGCTCTGACCAATGCCCTGCCAATGCTGCAGGACGTCCCTTGTCTCCGCGTTTTATCACCATTAAGGCAAGGGATCTGATATTCAGAAACTATCCTTTGTCAGGTGAAATCTACAAAAGCAAAATGCTTGTTGAGGATATTTATACTGAGGATGAAATCTGGTCATGTACCACATGCGGAGCCTGTGAGGAAGAATGCCCGCTTGGCATAGAATATATTGATAAGATGGTTGATATGCGCCGCGGAATGGTTGACGAGGGAATGGTTCCCCAGTCATTGCAAAAACCCTTGAAAGCCCTTGAAAAACGCGGCAATCCCTATGGCAAGATGGAAAAGAAAAGGGCTGACTGGGCAAAAGACAAGGAATTCGCAGCCGATTTCCAGGTCAAGGATCTCACTGCCAAGGGAGTTGCAGCCGATACCCTCTACTTTGTGGACAGTATCACATCCTATGATGATAATATCCAGCAGGTTGCAAGGCTGACTTCAATTATACTCAAAAAGGCAGGAGTGGATTTCGGCATTCTCGGCAAGAAAGAAAAGGACAGCGGCAACGAGGTTCTCCGTTTTGGCGAGGAAATGCTGTATCAGGATCTGAAAATGCAGAACACAGAAGCCATACTGAAAACCGGAGTGAAAAATATTGTTACTGCTGACCCCCATGCCTATAATGCATTGAAAAATGACTATACAGGACTTCCTCCTGTAAAACATATTTCCCAGGTGGTTGCTGAAAAGATCAGAACAGGGGAACTTGAGCTCAAGCCCTGCCAGACTCCTGACAAGGTATATGTTTATCATGATCCGTGTTATCTTGGACGCCATAATGCAGTTTATGAAGATCCAAGGCAGGCCATGGATGCCATTGAGGGCCTGACACGGGTGGAACTTGAAAAAAGCCGTGACAGGTCTTTCTGCTGCGGCGGCGGCGGACTGATGCTGTTTTACGAACCTGAAGAAGAAACACGCATGGGGGTTTTAAGGGTGAAAATGGCTGCTGAAGCAGGGGCGAATGTGATTGTAACCGCCTGTCCCTTCTGTCTTGTCAATATTCAGGATGCGATCAAGGTCGCAGGCATGGAAGGACAGATGGAAGCACTGGATTTTACACAGCTCATTGAGCAGCATCTGGCGTAAATATAATATAATGGATTGCCGGCCTGCATTTTTTGCCCGGCTGGCAGGTTTGAATTGATTTAAAGGAGGCAATAATGGAGATTTTGGTATGCGTCAAGAGAGTTCCTGATACTGCTGAGAACGAATTTGAACTCAACAGTGCCGGAAATGACCTTGACAGAGATGACCTGGTTTACTCGGTTAATGAATGGGATAATTATGCGGTTGAGGAAGCAATCCAGATTGTTGATAAAGTGGGCGGCAATGTAACTGTTGTTACGGTAGGTGATGATGAATCCGAGGAAGTTTTAAGGCGTGAAATGGCCATGGGAGCCAACAATGGCCTGCTTTTGTCTGATGAGGCCTTTGAAGGCTCGGATGGAAGGGGAATTGCCGCAATCCTCAAGGCTGCCGTTGAAAAGGGGAATTATGATCTGATCCTCACAGGTGCACAGGCCGACGAAGGTGCAGGCCAGGTCGGAGGAATGCTCGCAGCCATGCTGGATATCCCATATGCATCTCTTGTCAATAAAATTGAAGTTGGTGACGGTAAAATTATCGTGGGAAGGGAAATTGAAGGCGGCAACCAGGAAATGAATGAAGTCGAGCTTCCATGTGTGCTCTCAATCCAGACAGGTATAAATGAGCCAAGATATGTGGGAATCCGTGGAATCAGAAAAGTTGCAAGTGTTGATATCCCTGTAAACGGTGCGGGCGATCTTGGCATTGACGCAGCACAGGTAGGTGCTGCAGGGGCAAAGACGAAACGTGTTGATTATTTTGTTCCTGATATGGGAGAAGGAGCTGAAATGCTTGAGGGCTCCACAGATGAGATCATTGAACAATTGATTGAGAAGCTTAAAGCAAAAGGAGGGCTTTAAATCATGACACAGATTTTTGCATATATCCCGTATAAAAACGGTGTACCTGACGATGTTGCAGCAGAATTTCCCACGGCTGCCGCAAAAATAGACGACAGTGCTTCTGTGACAGCTGTTGTCACAGGCTCAGGCGCTGACCTTGACAAGGCGGCTCAGGATCTGACTTCTCTTTATGCGCAGGTTATTAAAATTGATAACGAGGCCCTTGCATATCCAAATGCAGAAGTGGTCAGAAAGGCGCTTGTGAATATAATACCGTCTGATGCCATCGTCCTTGTTGCCCATGACACCCTGGGCATGGATCTTGCTCCCGGTCTTGCCGTCAAAATGGACAGTGCATATGCAGCAGATATTGTTGACCTTGAAGGCGTTGAGGGAGACACTCTCAAGGCTGTGCGTCAGGAACTGGGCGGTGCTGTCAGCACTCATGTCACAATAGATATATCTTCAGGCGCTGTGCTGACCATCAGGCCTGGCTCTTTTGCAGGAGTGGAAGACCCTGCGGGATCCGGCTCTGTTGTTGATAAATCAGGTGATGCCGGCGATCTTTCCGCAAAAAGGAAATTCCTTGAAATTGTTGAAGCTGAAGTTGGCGATGTTGATATTACAAAATCAGATGTTCTGGTTTCCATTGGACGCGGGATCGAAGATGAGGAAAATATTGAAATAGCAGAAGAGCTTGCAGAAGCAATGAATGCTGTTGTGTCATGCTCAAGGCCGATTGTTGATGCCAAATGGCTTGAAAAATCACGTCAGGTGGGAACTTCAGGCCAGACCGTCAAACCCAAGGTTTATATGGCCATGGGTATTTCAGGCTCTTTTCAGCATCTTGGCGGACTGAAGGGCAATCCGTTCATCGTTGCAGTCAACAAAAACCCCAAGGCTCCCATTTTCCAGGTGGCAGATGTGGGTATTGTTGAAGATATCCTTGATTTTATGCCTGAGCTTACCGATGCTGTAAAGGAACTTTAGTCCTTTATTCCGCATTTCCGGAATACAACAGGGGGAAAACGCAGAAGAGCTGCTTTTCCCCCTTGCTGTTTTTCAGGCCTTTGATTTTTACTGCCTGATATCTGCAAATTTGTCCAACAAATATCTGGCAATTTCCTTTTTCATTTCTTGCCAAATCACCGGAATAAGGTTTATACTCTTGTACTGCGTTGCGATATTAATAATAAAAAGGATATTCATATGACATATAAAGTTAAATTTCTGCCCTATGACATAGAGGTTGAGGCAGAGGAAAAAGACACTCTGATACGTGCTGCAATGGCTGCGGGTGTGCATATCAATGCCTCGTGCGGGGGCAGTGGCGTGTGCGGGAAATGCCGTGTCATGATTGAGCAGGGAATGGTTGAAGGAGGAATTTCCGAGCATCTTTCAGAAGAAGACCGCGAAAAGGGATATCGTCTTGCATGCCTTTCTGAAGTGGTTTCAGATATTGTCGTCAGAATTCCTGTGGAATCCCAGACCGATACTGCGCGCCTGAATGTTCAGGCCAGCGGCAGGCGCATGGCAAAGGCCGTATATTCCGATGTAAATGAACTCCGGCAGGACGGCATGTTTATTCCGCCTGTTGAAAAGATTTATCTTGAGATGTCTCCGGCAGCCGTGGGTGACAACCAGGCAGATGTGACCCGCATAATAAATCATCTTCGCCAGAATCATGATGAACACCGTCTTACCATGAATCTGGGACTCATACGCAAGATTCCTGATCTCATACGCGAAGGTGATTTCAAGGTTACGGCAACCATTGTAAGGCCGGTGAGAAAAGACGGTAAAAACGAGATTGTCAACATAGAGCCCTTTGATACCACAGACAGAAATTTCGGTATTGCCGTTGATATAGGCACCACCACGGTGTATGGGCAGCTCCTTGACCTGCACACGGGTGAAGTGCTTGCCCAGCACGGAGAGTTCAATCGTCAGATCAGCTATGGCGAGGATGTTATTTCAAGAATCATTTTTGCTGAAAAAGGAGACGGCCTTGAGGTGCTGCACAATAAAGTCGTTGGCACCATTAATCAGATAATCGGCAGGATACTTGAAAAAGCTGATGTGGGAAAACATGAGATCACCACCATCACACTTGCCGGAAACTCCACCATGACTCAGCTTCTTTTGAAGATTAATCCAAGATATATAAGGCGTGATCCCTATGTTCCTGCATCGATCCTGTATCCGCCTTTCCGTGCAGCTGAAATTAACATTGAACTTGGCGATCATACCATTGCACTTATTTATCCTGGAGTCTCAAGTTATGTCGGAGGAGATATCATAGCCGGAATAATGGCTTCAGGCATGTACAAGACACAGGATTTGACCCTTTACATGGATATTGGAACCAATGCTGAGATTGTTATAGGCCATAAAGACTGGATGGTATGCACGGCAGCATCAGCCGGCCCTGCATTTGAAGGCGGCGGGGTTAAATTCGGCATGCGGGCCACAAAAGGGGCGATTGAGGATGTGTCCATCAATCCTGAAACCTATGAGCCGATGATTATTACAGTGGGCAATAAAAAAGCAAAGGGTATATGCGGCTCTGGCCTTATCACACTTGCTGCCAAGCTTCTTGAGACAGGAATCATTGATTCAAGGGGTAAATTCAATCAGAATCTTGATACTGACAGAATAAGGCAGACAGATGAAATATGGGAATATGTCATTGTTTACAAGGATGATACTCAGATAGACAGGGATATCACGATCACTGAGCCAGACCTTGACAATCTTATCCGTGCCAAGGGTGCAATGTACAGTGCGGCACTTACCCTGCTTGAGGAAATAGGCCTTGGAATTCAGGATATTGAAAAAATAATTCTTGCAGGTGGATTCGGAAGCTATGTTGACCTTCAGAGTGCAATAACCATAGGGCTTCTGCCTGAAATAGAAACGGAAAAAGTAACATATCTTGGCAATGGCTCCCTTCTCGGTTGCAAGATAAATTCCCTGACCAATGCTCTGCGCCGTGATGTGGGCAATGTTGTGAATATGATGACAAATTTTGAACTTGCATCAACTCCTTCCTATATGGATCATTATATGGGTGCATTGTTTCTGCCCCATACGGAAATGAGTTATTTCCCAAAGGTAAAAGAGCGTCTGGAGAAACTGCACAAATGACAGGCCAGAAAGGTTATGTGAGAACAATAAGGCTTGCCCGCCCAAGCCTGGCAGACAATACTGCGGATGCACAGCGGCTTGAACATCAGCTTTGCCGTGAGCTTGGAACAGATTTGGTCAGAATCGGCCCTCATCTGCTTGGCAGTCTTCCGTCAAAGCTCAGGGCATGGGATTTTGAGGTGAAAATTGTATTGTTCAGGGACAGATATTCCTGGATAGTGACTGATATTCTTGATCCATCTTCTGAAAATCCTGTTCTTGGTGCTGCCATTGATATAGGCACAACAAGGATTGTTATTTGCATAGTTGATCTTGAAACAGGAAAGCAAATCTGTGAAAAAAGTTTTGATAACCCCCAGAAAACAATTGGGCCTGATGTACTGGCAAGGATTCATTATGCTGAAAATCCAGACGGACTTTCTGAACTGCAGGCCTTGATAATTAATGGAATCAACCGCCATCTCGCTGATTTGTGCAGGCAAAACGCATGCTCGGCCAGGGATGTATATCTCATTGCCGGAGCAGGCAATACAGCCATGACTCATCTTTTTTTAGGCCATGATCCTTCGGGAATAATAAGGGAGCCGTATATTCCCTGCGTTAATATTCCAGATACAATGGCTGCAGGGGATCTGAACATAAAGGCCAATGAAAATGCAATGATATTTCTTTTCCCCAATATCGGCTCATATTTCGGCGGAGACCTCATTGCAGGCATTCTTTTTTCCGGCCTTGACAGAAAGGACGAACCTTGCCTTATGGTTGATGTGGGAACAAATGCCGAAATCGTGATTGGAAACAGGGACTGGCTCATTGCCTGTGCAGGAGCTGCAGGCCCGGCCCTTGAAGGCGGAGTCAGCAAGATCGGCATGACAGCAGAGCCGGGCGTTATCGACAGAGTGTGGATTGATAAAGACTCGGGCCGGCTGTGCATCCATACCATTAATGATGAAAAACCTGTTGGAATCTGTGGTTCAGGCATGATTGACCTTGCTGCAGCACTTTTTCTATCCGGCAGAATTGATATCAGAGGCAGGTTTTCCAGGGCAGCCTGCCGGGGCAGTCTGATTGAAGATCAGGGAGTTGTCTCTTTTGTGATTGCGGATGAAAAGGATTCCGGAACAGGGGCTCCCATATGTTTAAGCCAGGTTGATCTGAATTCTCTGACCAGTTCCAAGGCCGCCATGTATACCATTCTTGAGGTAATTGTCAGGAATACAGCAGGGCTTGAATTTGAAGACCTGAAAAAATTTTATGTGGCAGGGACCTTTGGCTCGTTCATAGATCCTGTATCGGCAATTTCCATTGGAATGCTTCCCGATATTCCAGTTGAAAATTTTGAAGTGCTTGGCAACAGTTCCCTTGGGGGGGCGCAAATTTTTCTGAATGATCCCTCTGCATTTGACAGGGTCATGAATATACGCAGTTCCATAACCTATATTGAACTGAATGTGAACCAGGAATTCATGAACATGTTTTCAGGCGCCAAATTTTATCCGCACACCGACAGTTCCCGCTTCCCATCGGTGAGAGTCCTGAAATCTGATGACGTCAACACTGTGCTGGGATAATACCGGATAATTTTGTTCTGTTTGAAGGCAGGACAGGCTCCTTGGTACAATTGTGTACGGGCTGATGCAGGCCCCTGATTCAAATGAGCTTAAAGATAGAAAAAGGATATCCTTGGATTGTAAATTATTTATGGTTCAGGGATTTTTTCTGACATGGAAGATTATCTTAAAATAGCGCTTATTCATGCTGATGTGCGGTATGGTGATCTGCAGTTCAACCGCAGGCAGATTCTGGAATATAACCGTCAGGCTGCCGAGCAGGGCAGCAGGATAATAATTAATACTGAAATGGGTGTGACAGGGTACAGTTTTCAGTCCAGAGAGGATATCTCCGGGCTGGTCATTACTGACCATGATGAAATGATCGGGCAGTTGATGCAGATTGCAGGAAAGTGTGGCGCCTATATTTGTTTTGGATTTGCTGAAAAGGATTCTGATTCATCTTTGTATTATAACACTGCTCTGGTCATAGGCCCTGTCGGCAGAATTATCCTCAAGTACCGCAAAATTAATGCTGAAGCCAGATGGGCGTGTCCGGGTGATCCGCTGCAGAATAATGTTTTTGATACGCCCTGACAGGATTTCAATCGTGGACACAGGCCCTGCAAGGGCTGGTATCTGCACTCCTGAAGAACTGATGCAGCCTGAAACAGGCATTGCACACGCAAAACTTGGATGTGATATTCTTGTTTCATGCCTTTGTCATGGAAAAGACATGGATTTTTCCATTTTTGCAGGCAGAACCCTGGACAGGGTAGCAATTGCTGTGGCAGGCAATGACACCGCAATGATCTGTACTCCTCCGGAAGGCCATGACAGATGGAAGCAGGTCGCTGCATCGGGCCGGGATGCATTGTGTACAGATGTGATTGATCCTGAATTTGTACGGGACAAGACTTTTCAGGACAGGGTTGATTTCAGAACCATTCTGCATACCCTGAAATAGATACGGGCAGGATTTGCCTTTACCGGTTCCTGCACTTGACTATTTTCAGCACAGCAGATATTTTCCCTGCAGCTAACGGATTTGAAAAGGGGCCTTTTATATTGTCAGTTCAAAAATGGTTCAGGGGTCTGGAAAACAGAGTTACACAGATTTGCCATTCACAATTTCATGCACGGCTGTTCTCTGTGGAATGGCTGCTTGAAAAAGTTTCAGGAATATATGGGATCTGTGCGGGCCTGAGGCTTTTCCTGTATGAAAAGGGTATCCTGAAATCCGTAAAGCTTCCCTGTCCTGTTATTTCCATAGGCAATATTGTTGTGGGCGGTACAGGAAAAACCCCCATGACCCTTTATCTGGCAGAACTTCTGGGTGAAATGGGCAAGAAAACACTTGTGCTCAGCCGTGGCTATGGCGGGCAATACAGGGGAAAAGCCCTGATTGTTTCAGACGGGAACAGGGTGCTGGCAGATGCTGATCTGGCAGGGGACGAACCCTTTATGATGGCCATGTCTGGAAGATTTCCGGTTGTGGTGGGAAAAGACAGGGCAAAGGCAGGGTTTGCAGCCATTGATACATTTAATCCTGATCTTATTGTTCTGGATGACGGGTTTCAGCATTTGAGGCTTGAAAGGGATCTCAACCTGGTTCTCATGGACTGCACAGAACCTCTGGGGAACGGAAAATTTCTTCCTGCCGGAAGATTAAGGGAAACCCCTTTGATGTCATCTTCCAGAACAGATGCCCTGATTTTTACCAGATGCAGGCAGGGCATAAATGATGATGCAGCACTGGATGAAATCCTTGAATATTATCCTGGAGTTCCATGGTTTAAGACCTTTCATATCCCGTTTATTGCCGATATCCTTCCGCATTCAGATACAGGCTGCTCCCATATATCCTTAGACCCGGCCCGGCTCAGGAGAAAAAAGGCTGTGGTGTTTTCAGGAATTGCAGAAAATTTTTCTTTTCACCGGTCTGTGAGGGAATACGGCATTAATATTGTGGATCATCTTGAATTCAGTGACCATTACCGGTATAAGGACTGTGACATTGAAATGATAAACAGGGCAGCTGAAAAATCAGGAGCAGATTTCATAATTACAACCCAAAAGGATATGGCAAGGCTGGGGCATGGCATCAGATGGTCTGCCGCCCTGGTTGTGGTGGGAATCAGAATACAGTTTGAATCTCCTGAAAAATTCAGCAATTTCATACAGGAAAAACTTGAAGGAAGATGAATGACATACAGATATATGAACTGATAAGGCTTTCTGCTGTCCTGCTGGGGCATCTTCCGCGGCCAGTTCTGAAATTTTTTGCCGATATTCTGGGGCTTGTTTGGTACCATGCTGACAGCCGCCACAGGAATATTGTGCTTGAAAATATACAGCATGCATATCCGGGACGGTTTTCAGCTCAGCATGCACAAAGATTTGTGAGAGCCAATTTCAGGCACACAATAGGTATTCTTTTTGATGTAATCTGGTTTTACCCCAAAAAAAGGGAAAAGGTTTTTGAGTATTTTTCCATAAAAGGCATGAACCATCTTGAAAATGCCCTGAAAAAGAAAAAAGGCGTCATCGGCCTGACCTGTCACATGGGAAATTTTGAGCTGCTTGTGGCAGCCATTGCAAAAACCGGAATCAATCCATATGTGCTGTACAGAAAACTTGATTTCAATCCCCTTGAAATATTTGTGCGTGAAATGCGCCAGCGCTTTGGCACAACCATGATTCCGCTGCGTAAAGCATCCAAAAGGATTGAGGAGCTGTTGAGGCAGGGTAAACTGATAGGAACTTTACTGGATCAGAATGTGGACTGGTACAAGGGTGTGTTTGTGGAATTCTTCGGAAGGCCTGCCTGCACCAATAACGGGCTTGCAAAGCTTGTGCTCAGAACGGGGGCCTCGGTTGTTCCTGTATTCATTGTTCAGAAGGAAGGCAGATTTATTATGGAATTTTTTCCTGAAATTGCCCTTGAGAAAACAGGTGATATGATAAAGGATATTGAGAACAATACCCAGAATTATGTTTCAGCCATTGAAAACATGGTGAGAAAATGCCCTGAACAATATTTCTGGGTTCATAACAGATGGAAAACCAAGCCTTTTTGCATGATTAATCCTGAATCCCGGGATGCGGGTGAAATCTGATGAGTTTCATAAAGCTTGCTGACAACCCAGATGCCCGGATCATGATCAGGGCTGCCAACTGGGTTGGTGATGCCATAATGACAACTCCTGTTGTGAGGGCGGTCAGGAAAAATTTCCCCAGATCAAGGATTACAGTGCTTGCAAAACCCTGGGTTGTACCTGTGTATGAACACAATCCCTATATTGATTCTGTCATGGTATATGAAAATACCGGCAGGCATGAAAAAGGCTTTGGAACATTAAGGCTTGCAAGGGATCTGAGACGGCAAAGTTTTGATCTTGCAGTTTTGATGCAGAATGCATTTGAAGCTGCATTGATTTCGTTTCTTGGAGGAATAAAGGAAAGGCTGGGCTATAATACAGATGCCAGGGGCTTGCTTCTGAACAGGGGGATAAAGCTTGATCCTGCCCTTAAAAAAGGCCATCTCATTGATTATTATATCGGTATATTGAAGAAAGCCGGCTTAGATGATGACGGCAGGAGCCTTGATCTTTTTATCAGCCGTGCTGACAGAGATTATGCAGATGAATTTTTAGAACAGGAAAAGATGGACAGTCCTGTCATAGGCATTAACCCGGGTGCCACGGGCGGAACTGCCAAACAATGGTTTCCGGAACGTTATGCCAGGCTTGCAGCAGGGCTTTGTGCAAAATACAGAACAAGGGTGCTTATTTTCGGGGGCCCGAATGACAGGGGTCTTGGCAATAAAATAGCAGAAGAGGCAGGAAACGGGTCATGTATCAATATTGCAGGTGCCACAACATTGGGACAGGCATTTGCCCTGATTGAAAGGTGTTCTTTGTTTGTGACAAATGATTCAGGCCTGATGCATGCGGCAGCAGCCCTGGATATACCACAGGCTGCCGTGATCGGATCAACAGACCATGTTGCCACATCCCCTGCCGGTACAAATAGTGTTATGGTCAGGGAACCTGTCCCGTGCAGTCCCTGCCTTAAGGATGTGTGCCCGTTTGATCATGAATGCATGGACAGGGTCAGTGTTGACATGGTCATGGAAACCTGTGACCGCCTCTTGAGCAAAGGCGTCTGAATATTTTCAGGAGAATTTTTTTGTTTGATCATGTAAAACGCATATTGATTATAAAACCCAGTGCCCTGGGGGATATTGTCCATTCCCTGCCTTTTCTGGCGGCTGTGAAAAAAGGATTCCCCCATGCTTCAATAGACTGGGTGGTTGCCCACGGTCTGCACAGGTTTCTTGAGGGCCATCCCATGATTGACAGGTTGTGGGTGATTAAAAAGGACGAATGGAAAAAAACCGACAGGTTAAAAAAAACACTTGGAGAGATCAACACGCTCAGAAAAGGCCTTAAAGCTGCAGAATATGATATTTCAATTGATCTTTCAGGGCTTTTCAGATCAGGTGTGATCTCATGGTTTTCCAATGCCCCCATGAGACTGGGGTTCAGGGAATCTGACGAAGGCAGTCCTTTTTTCTATACCCATAAGGTTCACGGAAGCATGAACATTCATGCCATTGACCGCTATCTTGAAATTGCAAAATTCATGGGGTGTCCGGCAGACAGGATTGAATATCCATTTGCACCCTTTGACCCTGACCCGCCGATCCTGGATTCCCTGCCTGAAAAATTCGCTGTGATCTGTCCTTCAGCAGGGAAGCCTGCCAACCGCTGGCCTGCTGACAGGTTCGGGATTCTTGCCTCAAGGCTTGATATTCCCTGTGTTGTGATTGCAGGCCCGAATGAAACTGAGATTGCAGATGAGGTGGAACTCAATTCAAAGGGCAATGCAATTTCCATTGCCGGCAGGACAGGGCTCAAGGACCTTATTGCCATTATTTCAAAGGCAGAATTTTTCATTTGCAATGACACAGGCCCCATGCATATTGCAGCAGCCCTTGACATACCTGTGTTTGCTGTTTTCGGGCCGGCAAACCCCGTGCGGACAGGCCCGTATGGCCCCATGCATACAATTATACGCAAAAAAATTGAATGCTCACCCTGCTATGCAAAAAAACCGTGCAATAATTTTATGTGCATGAATGAGATACATGTTGAAGATGTGCTGCATGCCATCAATGAAAAGGCGGTTTTCTGATGAAAATATCTGTCATTGTATCCACATATAACCGGCCTGATGCGCTTGAAAAGGTTTTGGACGGACTTTTGCACCAGACCAGATTGCCGGATGAGATCATAGTGGCAGACGATGGATCAGGCAGAGAAACAGGGGATATGCTCAGGCCTTATCTTGATAATTCTGATATTGACATAATTCATGTCTGGCATGAAGACAAGGGTTTCCGCCTGGCAGAAATAAGGAATAAGGCCATTGCAAGGGCAGGGGGCCGGTATCTGGTTTTTCTGGACGGAGACTGCATTCCTGAAAGGCATTTTGTGCAGGATCACCTTGACCTGGCCCGGACTGGGTGTTTTTTTCAGGGCAAAAGGGTGATTGTAAACAAACATTGTACCCCTTTTTTCAGATTCCGGGATACTGTTTCCCTGATGCAGAGACTGAAACATCTTGCCTGCCGTAATATCTCAAATGGCCATCACATATTCAGGCTCTGTTTTTTCCCTTCATATACCACGGCAAAATTATCCGGAATCAGGGGGTGTAATATGGGTTTTTTTAAAAAAGATCTTGTTGCTGTCAATGGATTTAACCAGGAGTTCACGGGATGGGGCAGGGAGGATTCTGAGCTTGTTGCAAGGCTGTACAGATACGGGCTGAAAAGACGTGAAAATCCTTTCAGGGCAATCTGCTATCATCTTTGGCACAGGGAAAATTCCAGAACCGGGCTGGGCAGAAATGATGAATTGCTTGAAAAAACCCTTCAGGCCCGAACCTTTTATTGTATCAGGGGAATAAAATCCCCGGATGATGGTGGTGACGGATATGACCTGTAAATTGTCTGTCTACATAATAGCCTTCAATGAAGAGGATAAGATTGCCCGCGCCCTTGAAAGTGTTGAATGGGCTGATGAGATAATTGTGGCTGATTCATTTTCCACGGATAATACAGCCCGGATTGCGGAAGATTTCGGGGCAAAGGTGATTCAGATTCCCTTCAGGGGATTTGGAGATTTGAGAAACAAGGCCATTGATGCCTGTAAAAACCCCTGGATTTTCAGCCTTGATTCTGATGAACGCTGTACAAAGGCCGTAAAAGAGGAAATTCAGACAATTATTGAGGCTCCTGACAGCCTTGATGCCTATTATGTGCCGCGCAGAAATTTTTTCATGGGCAGATGGATACGCCACGGCGGGTTTTATCCTGATTTCAGGCAGCCCCAGCTTTTCAGAAAAGGCGCATTGAAATTTGAAAACGATGCAGTGCATGAAAGGTATCAGGTGATAAGCACAAAAAAATGCGGCTATCTGAACTCATCCATTTGTCAGATACCGTTTAAAAACCTTGAAGAGCTTATTGACAAAGCTAACCGGTATTCCAGCCTTGGTGCTGAAAAATTACATGAAGCAGGGAAAAAATCAGGCATGTTCAGGGCGCTTGCCCATGGATTCTGGGCAGCTTTTGCCATTTATGTACTGAAACTTGGATTCATGGATGGGTGGCCGGGCTTTGTCATTGCTCTTGGAAATTTTGAGGGAACATTTTATAAATACGCAAAACTGGATCTGAAAACAAAGGGATATGATTCCTTTGTGCATGGAAATTTTGCAGATGAATAAAGAATATGTTTGATATATTTTTAATGCTTGCCTGCCTTGCAGGGTATGTATTTGCAGCCATACGCTGGCTTAGGATAAAACCTTCCCATGCCCCTTTCTTTGCTGTTTCCTGTGCCGGTGTGGTTTTGTATCTGCTTGCCATATCAGACCTGCTTCAGACAGGAACCAGTGTCATGATTCTGTCAGGGGTTGTATTGTGCATGGCAGGGTGTGTGTATTTTTTTCAGACCAGACATGACAGGGATTATTCTTTTCTGCTTAAGGGTGCAGGTTTTTTCCTTGTTCTCACCCTTGCAGGCTTTATACTTACAATCGGCATGAATTTCACTGTGGTGGATGATTATGTGTATTGGGGAAGCCTTGGGAAATATCTTTTTTTAACAAATCATCTTCCAGGCCCTGACTGTCCTCTTGATCCCAGGACCCTTGGCTATACTCCGGGTACCGGCCTTATTCATTATTTTTTCTATCTTCTGAGCGGCAGATATAATGTTCATATGTCATATTTTGCCCAGAACATGCTTTTGATTAGTGCAATTTTTGTGGTTGTAAATCCCGACCAAATAAAAAAATCAGCCATAAGGGCCGGGGTTCTTATTGTTCTTCTGACTGTTTTTTACGGAAGTATATTCACAAAACTTCAGGTTGATTATCTGATTTCAGTGTTTTTGTTCGCGGTTTTCTGGATATATATCAGTGAAAGCAATTTTTACACAGGATTTCTGACCGTATCCATGCCCTTGCTGTTTATGTTCCTGATCAAGGAAATCGGTATAGTTGTCACTCTTTTTGCCCTTGGTGCAATGCTTGCTGATGTTTTTGCAGGCAGAATGCATAACCCTAAAAACAGAATATGGGCAGTGATTTTCATTGTTTTGACAGCAGCGGGAGTTTTCATGCTCAGGCTGCTGTGGATCAGGCATGTCAATGAGATGGGTTTTGTAAAATTTGACAGGGCCATTCAATGGGATTCCATAAAATCTGTTTTGCATATTTTTTCCGATGACAGGATACGGAATGGTTTTATGATTTTTATCGGGCAGGTTTTTGCAGGCGGGGCAGACCGCCTGAATATTCCCTATTTTGTCTGGTATGCAGTCCTTGGATTTCTGGGGTACAGAATTTTCAAAGATACTGAAACCCGTGGAAAAACAAGAATACTCTCGTTTTTTTCAGTGGTTGTGATTTGTTTTGGGATTTATCTTTTTATGCTGTACTGCCTTGAGCTGATTGTTTTCAGTGTCGGGATATCAAATAACCATGCCATAGGGTTTTCACGGTATTTCAATATTGTGTTTGCAGGTATAGTTTTCATTGCAGCTGTATACAGCCTTGATAAATATTTTCTGGCATCCATGCGGATTTCTGCCGGAGCCTGTGCCATAACCTGCGCATCTGTCATTCTGGTACTGGTATTGTCAAGGTTTGAAATTTCACTGCACATGAATCCCTATGATGCCGTAATCAAGGACGCAGCCATGCAGATAAAAGCTGCAATGAACAATGAAACCCATTCTGTTGGAGTGATATCCGGCACACCGGATGATGTGTCAGGACTCAAGTTCCTGTACCATCTTCTGCCTGACAGGGTTGATTATCATGTGAGAAATTTCAGGACACCCTCCCGGCTTGATGCCTATGCTGCGGGATTTGATTATATTATTGTCATAAAGCCGGATGCCGTGATTCTTGAATGGATCAGGTCTTTATGCCCTGCAAACAGGGATTATGCCCCTGTGGGGGAAATCGGGTTTTTTGCCGTTAAAAAAGGAGGATTGAAAAACAATGTTCCTGATAATGGCACCTGCCTGCTTGAAAACATACCTGTCTGCAATCCGGAGAACTGAAGTATATAATGACAAGACTATTGCTTATACCGGCCTATAATCCTGACAGGAGACTGATTCCCCTGATCAGGCAGATTCATGAAGATTTTGAATGCGTAATCATTGTAAATGACGGCAGTGCCGGCCAATATGATGGAATTTTCACCGGGCTGACAGAAATTGATAATGTTGTTATCCTTACCCATGAAAAGAACCTGGGCAAGGGTGCTGCACTTAAAACCGGTTTTTCACATATTATGGAGCATTTTGATGACTGCTCCTTTGTTGTGACGGCAGATGCGGATGGACAGCACTCACCAGAAGATATACTGGCTGTTGCAACCGGTTTTGATGCTGAAAAGCCCTGTCTTGTCATGGGCAGCAGATGCTTTGATTCTGAAGTTCCACTGAGAAGCCGTTTCGGAAACAGGCTTACGCGCAGTGTGATGAAATTTTTTTTCAGGATTGATCTCAGTGACACCCAGACCGGTTTGCGGGCCATTCCCTTTTCCCTGCTGCCGCAATTAGCGGGCATTGCCTATAATGGGTATGAATTTGAAGTTGAAATGCTTTTGACGGCAAGAAAAGAGGGCCTGGCATTTAAGGAAATTGAAATCGATACAATTTACGAGAATAATAATGCAGGCTCGTCATTCAACCCTGTTGTGGATTCCGCAAAAATTTATTTTGTGCTGTTCAGATATATAATTGCCTCCCTTGTTACGGCTGCGGTTGACTATTTTGTTTTTTTTGCTTCGTATTCGCTTTTTCCGAAAATATTTTTGTGCACATACCTTGCAAGGTTTGTGGCTCTTTTTGTGAATTTTGTGATTTTAAGAAAATATGTCTTTCATTCAAGGGGCAGGTTTTCTGCTGTGGCCTTCAAATATTGCATGATTGTTGCCATCTCTGGGTTTGTCTCATCAGTTGCCATTGAATATTTTCATAATGTGGCGGGTTTTAATATTGTTCTGTCCAAAATAACGGCTGAACTGCTGCTGTACCTGATAATTTTTGTGGCACAAAAAGAATTTGTATTCAGAAAACAGGAAAAATAGTTTTGCGGAAAACAGACTGGACAAAATATTATCAATCCCCCTTCAAAACAGCGGCAGTCACCAGAAAAATTACATGCACCGCGATCATGAAGATGCTTAAAAAGCATATTCATGGCCTAAAGGGACTGTCCCTGATTGAACTTGGCGGAGCCAACAGTGCTTTTTTTGAAGTATTCATCAGGGAACTTGAACCGTGTTCATATACCATTATTGACAATAATTGTGCAGGCCTTGAAAAAACAAGGCAAAAAATCAGGCCTGGCGATCATGTTCATCTTCTGAACCGGGATCTGTTAACCTGGCAGCCTGATATACCTGAGGCTGACCTTGTCATAAGCACAGGTCTGATTGAACATTTTGATCTCCGTGGCACAGCAGGGATGATCAGGGCGCATTTTGATCTGGCAAAGCCGGAAGGCCATGTTCTCATGACATTTCCCACTCCGACCGTAATGTACAGAACTGCAAGAATAATTGCTGAGCAACTTGGGATGTGGATATTTCATGATGAACGCCCGCTGACCATGCATGAGGTTGGAAAAACTGCACAATTGCATGGAACCGAACTGGAACGGGGTATTATATGGCCCATTGTACTGACCCAGGGAATAGTCCTGTTTAAAAAGGACATCCATTCATAAATCGTTATCTGACCGGAAAACTTCTGGTTTTACAGGCCCTGTATATCTGTCTTTTTGCCTGGGTTGAAGTTTTAACTGCTCCAGCATTTCCAGATCCTCCTCCATGGCGGCGCCGGGGGTTGTAAGATAATTTCCTGTCATTATTCCGCTGGCTCCTGCATAAAATATGTATGGTTCGAGTTTTTTCAGATTCAGCCTGCGTCCTCCGCAAACTATTATATCTTTTTCAGGGAGTACATATCTGAACAGTGAAATTATTTTAAGACATCTTAGAGGGGTAAGATCTGAAAAATTTTCCAGCCTGGTTCCGGCGACAGGTGTCAGGAAATTTAAGGGAACAGCGTTTACATCCAGGTTTTTCAGCTCAAGTGCCAGTTCCAGAACCTGAAGATCGGTTTCTCCTGTTCCGAAGATTCCGCCTGAACAGACTTCAAGACCGGCCTGTTTCGCTTTTTGTATGGTTTGAATCCGGTCTTTGTAGGAGTGGCTAGTGCAGATATCTGCAAAGTGACTTTCTGCTGTTTCAAGATTATGGTGGTACCGGGTTATTCCGGAATTTTTAAGAATTTTGAATTCCTTTTCATCGATGATGCCCAGGGAAGCGCAGCAGGAAAAGGTGAACTTTTCAAGTGCTGACATGGATTCAGCCAGACAGATCACCTCATCCGTTGTCAGGTTCCGTCCGCTGGTGACGGCGGAGAAGCGGTTTACGGGTGTTCCGGAAATGCTTCCGGCTATCCTGGCAAGGTCTTCTTTTGGGATAAGTGGATAAATTTCAATATTGGTGTTGTGAAATTTTGACTGGGAACAGAAACCGCAATCTTCTGAACATTTGCCGGATTTGGCATTGCAGATGGTACACAGATGTATCTGGTTCCTGAAAAAAAAATTACGGATAATGTTAGCGCCTGCCATTAGGTCAAAGACGTTTTCATCCGCTGTCTGCGCCAGCATGCCAAGCGTTGTGATATCCGGAAATTGACCCCTGGTTATGGCTCCGGCAATTGATAAACAGGTTTCAGAATAGGTCTTCATTATCTATTTTGTTAACCATAGTTATTATTACAGGTTAACAAAATACCATGATCTGTGGTAAAAATCAATATCAGAATTAGCCTGACCGGGATATGGCGCATGTCAATATTCAAGGCTCATATTACAGTGTCAGGGTGTTCCGGCCGGTGCAGAAGGGTATAAAACCGGCCGGAACAGGCATGAGAGCGGGTATATTGAGCTGTCTGTGATTATTCCGAGGGTAAAAGAACCTGATCCGTACATGCTGTATTGGCAAATTCTGGGCTTCTGTGCTCATACGGGGTTTTTGAATTTCCATGATTTATGGTTGTGAAGTCAGGATATGCATGTCCGCCGTGCTCTGCAACGTCAAGACCTTCCAGTTCCTCTTCTCTGGAAACCCTGAGTCCCATGGTCATATCAATGGCCTTGAACAATAGATATGTCAATGGAAATGTCCATAAAAAGCAGGCTGTTATACCGATCAACTGAACACCTACGATTTTAAGGCTGAATCCTGACATGTTGAACAACCCTGCTGCAAGTGTTCCCCATGCTCCGCATACGCCATGCACGGAAATGGCTCCCACAGGATCGTCAATTTTGATCCTGTCAAAAAACAATACGGCAAATACTACAATAACACCTGCAATGGCTCCAATAGCGACCGAGCTTGCCGGCGTGACATTTGCGCAACCGGCTGTTATTCCCACAAGCCCTGCAAGTGCGCCGTTCAGGCTCATTCCTATTTCCGGTTTGCCGAATTTGATCCATGAAACCATCATGGCCATGATACATCCGGCAGCAGCGGCAAGGTTTGTGTTTACGAAAATCATGGCAGTGTCTTTGGATGCTGCGGTTGTTGACCCGGGATTGAACCCGAACCATCCAAGCCATAGAATAAAAACTCCTATTGCTGCCAACGGGATATTGTGCCCCAGTATGGGTCTTACTTTCCCGTCCTTGGTATATTTTCCGATGCGGGGGCCTAATACCAGGGCCCCTGCAAGGGCTGCCCATCCACCAACGGAATGGACAACGGTGGAACCGGCAAAATCGATGAACCCGAGTCCTTCAAGCCATCCGTTTCCATGAAACAGGCTTCCCCATGCCCAGCTTCCGAAAACCGGATAAATTAATCCTGAAATAAAAACAGAATAAATCAGGTATCCTGCAAATTTTGTCCTTTCAGCCATGGCTCCTGATACAATTGTTGCAGCAGTTGCAGCAAATACAACCTGAAACATCCAGAAGACCAGTACCCATGGGTCGCCGCCAACCTTGAAATCGCTTAGAAAAAAACCTGTCGTGCCTAGGAAACCGGTTTTGGAAACACCGAACATGAGGCCGAATCCAATGGCCCAGTATATTATTGATCCCATTGCAAAGTCCATCAGGTTTTTCATCATGATATTCACAGCATTTTTAGCCCTTGTAAAACCTGCTTCCACCATGGCGAAACCTGCCTGCATAAAAAACACCAGGGCTGCTGCCACAAGGGTCCATACATAATTGGCATTGGTCTGCACAAGGTCGATTGCAGCTTTGTTCGATGCTGCGGTAGGGCTGCCGTTACCTGCCCATGCAGCGGAAATTCCATACAGCAGATAAAAAATTACAAATAATGGTCTTTTCATTTTATTTTTCTCCTTTTTCATCGTTATAGAGCATTTGCGCCTGTTTCATTCGTTCTGATCCGAACGGCATCTTCCACTGGCAGGACAAAGATTTTTCCATCCCCTATTTTGCCAGTTCTTGCGGACTTTACTATGGTATTGACCACTTCTTTTGCCTGGTCGTCATCAACTGCGATTTTTATTTCAATTTTGGGAATAAAATCGGTTTCATATTCAGCGCCCCTGTAAATTTCCTTGTGACCCTTCTGTCTTCCGAATCCCTTGACTTCGCAGATAGTCATTCCTTTAATGTCGATCTTTGATAGAGCATTTTTTACCTCTTCAATTTTGAATGGTTTGATGATTGCTAATATTTCTTTCATTCTCCCTCCTTTCTCTTGGTATTTAAAAATATCTGATCAAAATATCCTGCAATGGTAGTGCCAATAATGGTAATAATTTCTTTTTATTTTATAATTATTTGAAATAAAAAGAAATTATTTTAGAGGCTCGATATTTAAACTATGCACAAAAAAATAATTTAAAATTATAATTAACTTTTTTGTTATTTATTTATTAACATAAATGTTATTTATTGGAACATGCTTGATACTCAATGATAATATTCCAAGGTTGACAAGGGTGAATTTTTTGCGTCTGGAGTCAGGATAGCCGGGTATGGGGTGAAAATCTGCTTTTTGGCTTAAATAAATTTCCGGTCAAGTTTTATCTGGTGCAGCCGGTATATTCTTGTTATGTTCCTGCCCATTGCATCAATGGTGTGATATTTCTCGACAAGCATACGGGCATGGTCTGCCCTTTTTCGGGCTGCTGTATTGTCAAGAAGTGTTTCAAGTATTTTATCCGCAATATCTGAAGAATTTTCCGTTTCTGTCAGCAGGCCTGTTTCCCCGTGTCTGACAATATCAGGAATTCCTCCGGTTCTGGAGCCTATGACGGGGCATCTGCAGTACATGGCCTCAAGAAGAGCCTGGGGCACTCCTTCAAATGGCACATTATTGATGTTGACCGATGGCAGTACCTTGCAGTCAAAGGCGCGGTACAGGGGCCATATATCCTGTTTCAGTCCTGTGAAGTGAACCTTTGGGCTTATATTGAGACTGGATGAAAGTGTTTTTAAAAATTTTATATGGGTATCAATGCCATAGCCCACAATGACAAGATGATGTTCAGGAAGGCGGGAACTGATTTTTTTAAAGGCTTCAATCAGGTATGAAACACCTTTGTCCTGTGAAACCCTGCCTGCGAATCCAATAAATCTTGTATCAGGGTCAAGTTTTAGCTCATCTGCAAGCTGTTTTCTTGCCTCATCCTTATCCATGAGTGATTCAGGCGGTGTGATTCCGCTTGGTATGGAAAAAACCTGTGTATCCCTTAGCCTGAAAACCTCTTTTATATGCTGGGTTGTGCAGTCGGCAGTTGTGAAAACATAATGGCACAGTTTTTTATATATTCTTCTGTTGTACCATGAATTTCTCACATGGGCGCTGATATGCCTTGAAAGAATTCTCAGGGGAACCCTGGTTTTTGCGGCAGCTTCAAGGGCGATCTTTGAATCTGAGTTTCCATGGGTATTGACTATATCGGGTTTTTCATTTTTAAAAATGCGTTTTAAAAATTTATATTCCCCAATCATTGACAATTTTTTGAATGAAACAGCATATACCTTGAATCCGTGCTGCTTTGCCCTGATGAACAGCGGGGTTTTTTCAGGCGCGACAATAACAGGCCTGTGCCCGTTTTTTTCCATCCACACACATTCATTGAAAATTCTTTTTTCAAGCCCCCCCCACTGGGTGTGGCAGGTCGTGTGAATTATCTTGTAAAATGACTGCAGTACAGGTTCAGGATCGTTCAAGTTTCGCCTCAATTCTTCTTATATCTTCGGGCAGGTCAATTTCCGGAGAATCGTGTTCCGTGACAACTACCTTTATTTTATGGCCTGCTTCAAGCACCCTTAATTGTTCAAGTTTTTCAATGTTTTCACAGGTTCCGGTCGGAAGAGAGCAGATTATATCCAGAAAACTTTTTTTATAGGCATAAAAACCAAGATGTTTGTAATAATCCACCCTGGTTTTGCTGTCCCTTGGATATGGAATCCTGGCCCTTGAAAAATAAAGGGCAAACCCATTATTGTCAAATGTTACTTTGACATCCTTGGGGTCTGTGATTTCCCTTTCATCCCTTATTCTGTAAGCCAGGGTGGTCATCATCACAGATGAGTCCTCATGAAACGGCGCTATCAGCTCGTTAAGGCTTAAAGGGTTGAACAGGGGCTGGTCTCCCTGAATATTCACTATGATTTCATCAGGCCCAGATTTTATCATTGAAGCTGCCGCTGCCACCCTGTCTGTTCCTGAACGGCAGGTGTCAGGAGTCATCAGGGCATGCCCGCCGAATTTTTCAACTGCATGTACAATTCTTTTGTCATCGGTTGCCACAATGATTCTTGAAATTATATCTGATTTTCCAGCCTGCTCATATACCCGCTGTATCATGGGTTTTCCTGCTATCATGGCAAGGGGTTTGCCTTCAAGCCTGCTGGAGCCGTATCTTGATGGTATGATTGCGGTTGTCATATCTGTTCTGTCTTACATTTTCAGGAACAGATCCCTTGCCCTGTCCCTTGTCATTATGGTTCTCCAGTCTTTTCCAAGACAGTTTTCCCACAGGGGGTCAAGGCCGAGCGCCACTGTAATCATCTGTTCTATCTTTTCAGAATCAAGCCCGCTGACAAGGTCTGCCGGCAGTTCAATATTCTGTTTTTTCATTATTTTTCTGAATTCCTCCACACCTTCCGGATAGATATCATCAAGCTGATTAAAGGTAATGCAGCAGCCGATTCCGTGATGGGTGCCAAGAACATATGAAAGTCCGTATGACAGGGCGTGGCATGCACCAACCTGTGAATAGGCTATACTCATCCCGCCGAAAAACGAAGCCATCATGAGCTTGTCATCCCCGTCGGGGTGATCGTCAAGGAAGACCTGGCGGCAGAGATCCAGAGCTTTTTCGCCATAAGCCCTGGAAAACTCGTTGAGCATTGTTCCCTCAAGCGATTCAATACAGTGGATATAGCAGTCCATGCCTGTGTAGAACCTCTGGTCATGCGGTACATCTGCAATGAGCTCAGGGTCAAGAAGCACCTGGTCAAAGACAGTATAATCCGAATTAAGGCCCAGTTTTTTTTCAGGGCCTGTCAATACAGCGGTTCTGGAGACTTCAGCACCTGTACCTGAAAGAGTGGGAACAGCCATGTGCCAGACAGCAGGATTCTTTATCAGGTCCCAGCCCTGATAAAGGGTTGAGGAGCCCTCATTTGTGAGCATGAGGGATATGGATTTTGCAAGATCCATTGTACTGCCTCCCCCCATGCCTATGACGGCACATGGAAGGCCCGGACGGAATTTTCCGACCTCAAGGGTAAGTTTATCAACATATTGTGTTTTTGGCTCGTCATCCACGTTCACCCATAAAAGCATGTCATTTTCATGCAGGGGCACTCTTTTTTCAAGGGCTTTGCCGGAAAATACATCGTCAATTACAAATACTGCCCAGGAATCCCTGTCAGTGCGCTGTTTTTCAATTATTTCATCCAGCTGGGAAAAACACCCGCGTCCGAATATCACATTGGACACCAGCCTGAAGTTTCTGTACATCTGTTATCCTTAAAATTATAGATCAGTCATTAAACGATTTCATTATTGCCTGAATTCTTTTCTCAATATCTTCTTTTGTCCATGACAGCATTATCTGCATTGAAATGGTGCGTTTCATGATTGCGTCCGATTCCTTAAGAGTAATACCGGCGTAGTCCGGCAGATTGTCTGCAAGTTCAAATCCGAGTTTTGCAGCTCTTTTCATCTGCTTTAAATGATCCCATTTTCTGTAGTAATGCCAGTTGTTGTCATACCAGTATGCAGATGCAGCGTTATTTGCCGCAAGATTTCCGGCAATCTGTCTGGCCCTTTTTTCATCGGGGAGGAAAAAACTTAAAAAGCTTGCTGAGTCTCCCTTTGCATCAGGAAGATACCTGAAACTCACTTCAGGCAGGTCTGCCATGGCATCCTTGATCGCATGCTTGTTTTTTCTCTGGATTTCAATGATGCGTTCAAGTTTTTCAAGCTGCGCTAAGCCCACGGCAGCATTAAGTTCGCTTATCCTGAAATTTGTTCCCATGATGGGATGGCCGTCAGCTCCCCGGTCAGGCCCTCCAAGGTGATCATGGCCGTGGTCTGAAAATTGATCAGCTTTTTCATATACCATGCTGCTGTCCGTGATTATACCCCCGCCTTCTCCACAGGTCACGGTCTTGACTGAATCAAAGGAAAAACAGCCGGCAAGCCCGAATCGGCCAAGTGCTTTCCCATTGAATGTGGCGCCAAGGGACTGGCAGGCATCTTCAAGCAGAATCAGCCCGTTTTTCTCGCAGATTTTTTTGATTTCGTCTATTCTTGCCATGGCTCCGCACATGTGAACCGGAATAACAGCCTTGGTGCGTTCGGTTATGACATTTTCGAGCATGTCAGGGTCAAGGCACAGTGTTTCATCTATTTCACTGAATACAGGTATGGCACCTGCACCTATCACAGCTTCAAAGGTTGCGACAAAGGTAAATGGCGGTACAATCACCTCATCTCCTGCGCCAATGCCGCATGCCGCAAGGGCTGTGCACAATGCAGCAGTTCCGCTGGAACACAGATGGGCGTGGCGGCTTCCCGTGATTTCACACAGCCTGTTTTCAAATTGTTTTGCCTTGAAATGCCCGTTTCTGACATTTTCAAATCCGTACCTGAAGAGAACACCGGTTTCAAGCACATCACTGACATGCTTTCTTTCCTCGTCTCCGAATATTTCAAATCCCGGCATGAGCTTCTCCTTATTTTATATGCAAGATGGATATTTAAACCCGGTATTTTTCCAAGTCTTGGATAAATACCATATAAATCATCAAAGTTTCAAGGTATGTTCCAATAAATCAGCAATTTCCGGCAGGTACAGGCCAATGAACAGAATTCAGGATGATTAAAATTGACTTTGGCCCTGCAAGTGCTTATACATAAAAAATATCTGCTTATTTGAAAACAAGGATTTTTACCCACATGAAAAATAAAGAACCAGAAGTTTACAAAGGATTTGAACAGGGGCCCATACGGCCGCCAAGCGAGGCATACAGCCTTCTGATCCGTTTGACGCGCAATTGTCCCTGGAATTTCTGCACCTTCTGCAGGGTCTATAAAAAAAGAAAATTCTCATTAAGGCCGCTTGATCATATCATAAAGGATATTGACATATTAAAGACCTATATTGATCATATAAAACAGGTCGCACTGCCGGGCGCATATCCGGATACGGAAAAAATCAATGATCTTTATAACAGGCTTGAGGAAAAGGACAGGGTGGCATTCAATGCAGCAATGAACTGGTATGCTTCAGGCATGAGTTCAATTTTTCTTCAGGATGCGAATTCCCTGATAATGAAGCCTGATGATCTTGTCTGTGTGCTGGATCATATAAAGAAATGCTTTCCGGAAGCCGAGAGAATCACATCCTATGCAAGAAGCCATACCATTGCAAGAATCAGCGATGCAGACCTTAAAAGGATCGCTGATGCAGGCCTTAACAGGATTCATGTCGGCATGGAATCAGGCTCGGACAGGATTTTGAAAAAAATCAGAAAAGGCGCCACAAAAGCCGTTCACATCAAAGCAGGCCTGAAGGTTAAAAAAGCTGGAATGCAGTTGTCTGAATATGTAATGCCCGGCCTTGGCGGTATTGAGCACTCTGTTGAGCATGCCATTGAAACAGCATCTGCACTTAACAGCATCAATGCTGATTTCATCAGAATCAGAACCCTTGCTGTCACAAAAGGCACTGCGCTTGCCATTGAGGCTGAGAAAGGTGAATTTGAAAAACCAAGTGATGCCATGATGGCCAAGGAACTGAGGCTGTTTCTTGAGACCCTGGACGGAATTGATTCATTTATTAAAAGCGATCATATTCTTAACCTTTTTGAAACCATTGAAGGCCGTTATCCCCGTGACAAGAAAAAAATGATAGGAATTATTGATCATTTTTTCAGTCTTTCTTCCGAAGACAGGGTTCTGTACCAGATCGGCAGAAGAATGGGGTTTTTCAGAGGCCCCGAGGATCTTGAACACAGCCCCCATGTGGAACAGGTAAGACAGGCTGTGAGGCGTTACAATGTGACACCTGAAAATGTGGACAATGTAATTGATGAACTGATGAACCGGTTTGTGTGACCCTGAGTGCATTTATATCCATGTGCCATTCTGTGTGAAAAAATGTCCGTATTGTGATTTTTATTCCACCGTCAGAATATCTCTTGTGCCTGAATACCTGGACTGCCTCAAAAAGGAGATCAGATTCAGAAGATGTCCACGGGCCAGAATAAAAAGCGTTTATTTTGGCGGAGGCACCCCTTCTGTGCTTGAAGCCCGTAAAATAGGACAGATACTGGAGGCCGTGGAAAGAAATTTTAATGTGGATTCAGATGCTGAAATTACCCTGGAAGCAAATCCAGGCACAATCGGCACAAATTATATGAAACAAGTGCGCAGGGCCGGCATAAACCGCATAAGCATCGGGGTTCAGTCCTTTAATGATGAAAAATTAAAATTTCTGGGAAGAATACACACGGCAGATCAGGCTGTTGACGCAATAAACCATGCCCAGGCTTCGGGATTCGACTCAGTCTCACTGGACCTTATTTATGCGCTTCCATCGGAAACACCTGATGAATGGCAGGCTGATCTTGAAAAAGCTGTGGATACAGGGGCAAACCACGTGTCATGCTATATATTGACCTTGGAGCCTTCCACTGTCATGGGACTTAGGGTCAGAAAAGGGGTGTTAAGCCCTTGCGAGCCTGAAACTGTGCATTCCATGTTCATACAGACCTCTGTATTCCTGACAGGATCAGGATATGAACATTATGAAATTTCCAGTTTTGCAAAGGGGCAGCAGTTCAGGTCACGGCATAATAGCTCATACTGGAACATGACGCCTTATGCTGGTTTCGGCCCCGGAGCCCATTCCTATGACAGGGACTCAAGATTCTGGAACCGCTCCAGCCTTGGTGCATACATACGGGATATTAATGCCGGCATTCTGCCTTCATCAGGCATGGAAAGGCTTGAACCTGAGCAAAAGATGCTTGAAACTGTCATGCTTGGCCTGCGAACCTGCCAGGGAATTGATCTTGAGGAATTTGCAGCAGAATTCGATACATCCTTTACCTCAAAGTTTCATGATCTTGTTCTCACAATTTCCGGGCAGTCAATGGGTTTTATCAGAAACGGCAGGTTCTGTCTTTCCCTGGAAGGCATGGCCTGCCTTGACAGCATTGTTGAAGCTTTTGCAGAAAAGATTCTTCAGCCTCTGCCCCGGAGCTGACGTGTGTCTCCCACCCGTATTGTAAGGTTGATTGAATCAAAATATTCAATCAGCGGGATAACATATTTTCTTGATACACCTGTCATGCTTTTGAACTCAGGAGTTGTGATGGATTGATTCTTTTCAAGAAATGCTGTCAGTTCCTGTTTGAGGCTGTCAATCCTTGATGCGTCAAAATAAAGATCATCCTTGGTCTTGATGATGCTGTTTTCGTCAATGAGCATGTGGAGTACATCAATGCCTGTTTTTTTGTCAATATCAAGTTCCTGACAGATATTTCTGAAAAAAGGAGGTGTGAGCCCTGATTTCTCGTAGATGTTTTTTATTTTTTCCTTGATCTCATGCTGATCGACCTTGAGGGCAACCTTGTGGCTGGATAATTTGATTATGTTTTTATCCAGAACTATGAGATTTTCCCTGGCAAGTTTTGTGAAAAGTATATTGAATAATTTTGCATCATTTATATACTGGAATTTGGATTTGAGCTCCTGGGTGGGCATGCCTTCCTTTAACGGATTTTCATTGTGATAGGCCTCAAGCTTTGACAGAAGCCTGTCCTTAAGCCCGTCAAAGAATTCTGCATGTACATAAACCTGCCTGTCTTTGTCAATCTGGACTATATGCTGCTTTGCAAGCATTTTCTGGAGGCTTGCTGTAAGCTGTTTATCCGGAATATCAGTAAGAACGCGCAACTGGGAAAACGACACACCTTCAAACCCTTTCAATCCCAGAAAAACACTGATGATTTTTTCATTGTCATTGGACAGAAGATCCTCAAGGCCCTGGATGATTTTTTGATCAAATCGTTTGTGCTTCTGTGATGCAGGATTGAGTATTGTGCCGCCTCCTATGGTCTTGACAGGAGAGTAGCTTCGGATTACATACCTATCGTTTCTGATGCAGCATACAGGGGCTGAAAGCCGGAACTGCACAGGTGCTCTGTCGCCGGGCACAAGTTCTTCCCTGTCCAGCAGAATAAGATAGCCCAGGATTTCGCTTGTGCCGGAATGAAACCTTATTCTTGTTCTGTTCTTAAGAGGCTTTCCATTGCTTTCAAGGTAAAGAAAATCTGCATCCACCATATAGGTTTCGATGAGAGTATCAGGGGTGGACAGAATATCTCCGCGGGCAACAGCAGTTTTATCAAGGCCCTGGAAATTGATGGCAGTTCTTGTTCCTGCCTCTGCCCTTTCCACGGCCTGGCTGTGTACCTGTATTCCCCTTACCCTTGAAGTTATTTTTTTGGGATACACCATGATGTCCTCACCCACGGCAATACTGCCCGAGGTAAGGGTGCCTGTGATGACCGTGCCAAATCCCTTCATTGAAAAGACCCTGTCCACAGGAAGCCTGAAAACAGGAGAGTATTTTCTTTGGGGAAGCTGTGAACATATGGCTTCAAGGGCATCTGTAAATTCATCAAGCCCCTGGCCTGTCACAGATGACAATGCAATTACAGGTTTTTCCTCAAGAAAGGTTCCCTGTACAAAGTCATTGATATCTTCAAGGGCAAGTTCAAGAAGATCTTCATCCACCATATCTGTTTTGGTGAGAGCGATAAGCCCGTATTCAATCCCCATGAGCTGGCAGATCTCCATGTGTTCCCTTGTCTGGGGCATGACTCCCTCGTCTGCTGCAATGACCATGGTGACAATATCAATTCCAGATGAGCCTGCCACCATGTTTTTGACAAATTTTTCATGGCCCGGCATGTCAACAATACCGATGTGCTGGCCATTGGGCAGGTCAAGCGAGGCAAAACCAAGTTCAATTGTAATGCCCCTTTGTTTTTCCTCTTTGAGCCTGTCAGTTTCGATTCCTGTCAAAGCCTTGACAAGGCTTGTTTTTCCATGATCAATATGTCCGGCTGTCCCTAAGATGATATTTTTCTGCACTGATCAATTATCCTGTTTGTTGCTTTTTTTTCTGAAAAAGGCCATTGCATATGCAAGTGCCACAAGAATAATTCCTGTGGCAATACCGTGATAGATTCCCCATTCCGGCCTGAACAGCCTGGTCAGAATTATCCCGAAAAAAAGCCCTGCAATCAGCCTGACCACAAATATCAGCAATGCATTCATAATTATTCCATGTCCTTAAAATTCATGGGTGATATCCTGCTCCCAGGCAAGGATAATAGTCAAACACCAGCCTGAGGTCAATGTAAAATATGCATTCCGTACAGCCCGGCACCTGGCATGTGATTATGCCGGTATGAAAAAACTATTGAAAAAGGATCAGGAATCTGATAGATAAAGCAAGTTTTTTTGTGGTGGGTGTAGCTCAGTTGGTAGAGCACTAGGTTGTGGCCCTGGGAGTCGAGGGTTCAAGTCCCTTCACTCACCCCATTTTTTTCTGGCTTTTTTCGCCGGTATCAATGCCCGGACCCGCTTTTGCGCGGTTCGGGTTTTTTGATTGGCGGTTCCGGCAGTTTCATCAGTTTCATGGATCTCATTATTCTTTTCTGCCTTGCCCTTACATGTGCATCAGGGCGGGTTACTGACCATTTATGGGGGCTTGGCAGCACTGCTGCCATAAGAGCTGCCTGGCCGGGAGCCAGGTTTTTTGCATTTTTTGAAAAATATTGTTGAGAAGCTGCCTGTGCTCCTGTTATGCCTGTTCCCCAGTCAATCGTGTTCAGATATATCTCAAGGATTCTGTATTTTGACCAGAAAATTTCCATGAGTATTGTATAGTACATTTCAGCAAGTTTCCTTGCAATGTTTCTGCTGGGCAGCAGAAATACGCTTCTTGCAGCCTGCATTGTAATTGTGCTGGCTCCTCTGACCCTGTGATATTTTATCAGGCCCATGAAAGCCCGGTGCATTTCCCTGAAATCAAATCCGTGGTGCCGGAGGAAACGCTGGTCTTCAGCCGCAAGAACCGCTTTCTGCAGGTTGGGGGAAATCTTTTCAAGACCTGTAAATGAATAGCGGGGACGCCTGGCAGGATCATGGTTGATAACTGATTGTATCCATTCCAGTGCCACTTCCGGTGTAAGGGGCGGATCAATGTATTTAAGCAACAACACCTGTAAAATGGAGAAGGCAATACCTGCTGCTGCAAGCTTTAAAAGAAATTTTAATATCCATTTCATCGTTTTTTTCATGTTTTGATGGGCTGCGGCACCGGTTTTTCAATATTGTATCGTATTTTTTTCAAAACTTCAGTATATTCAACTACCGGTAATATATATTTGGACAGCAATGGTCAATGGAGAAAGGAGCAGTATTGATGAATGCAGATGAATTCAGCATGAAAATGACCGAGATACTGAATTATGGAGCGTTGAATCTTGCCATGGGAATAGGGTATAAAGCAGGCCTTTTTGATGTCATGGCTGATCTGGGCAGACCTGAGTCCATAGAAAAAATAGCAGACAAGGCAGGTCTTAATGCCAGATATGTTGAAGAATGGATGGGGGTTATGGCCTGTGGAGGTATTGTGGAGATTGACCAGGACAGATATTATCTGCCTGAAGATCATGCCCGGTTTCTGACAACAGATTCTGGTGATTCTAACATGGGTGTGTATACTCAGGAAATTCCCCTTCTTACCAAGTGTGCCCTGGAACAGGTTGAAAAGGGGTTTGTTACAGGACAGGGGGTTGATTTCTCCTTTTATCCTGAATTTCAGTCCTTTATGGCACAATTGTCAGATGCCAAGCATGAAAAGGTGCTTGTGGAAAAGTTTCTGCCCTGTGTTGACGGGGGTGAACTGGTTGAACTGCTGAAAAAAGGAATAAGGGTGTGCGACCTTGGATGCGGGCAGGGCGTTGCCCTGATTCTCATGGCTCAACATTTTCCTGATTCGGTTTTTACCGGCATTGACAATCATGAAAAAGCAATTGAAACAGCCCGCAGAAAAGCGCAAGGCCTTGATAATATAAATTTCATGGTCCAGGATGCGGCTCTTGTGGAAAATGATGACAGGTTCAGGGAAAAATTTGACTATATCACAGCCTTTGATGCCATTCATGACCAGACCCGGCCCATGGCAGCGCTGAAGGGAATTGTCTGGATGCTTGCGCCGGGCGGAATGTTTTCCATGGTTGATATTGATGCGCAAAGCAGTATTTCCGGCAACCTTGAACACCCAATGGGGCCTTTTCTGTACGGTGTCAGCCTCATGCACTGCATGCCTGTGGGATTTGTGAATGGAGGCAAAGGCCTTGGCATGATGTGGGGAAGGCAGAAAGCCGTCAGAATGCTTGAGCAGGCAGGATTTGGAAAGATCAGTGTCCAGGAGATGGACCATGACCCGTTCAATGTCCATTATTTCTGCCGCAGATGAATACGGGCCTGCGCACCCGGCGCAGCCCGTATTCATTGCCTATGTTTCATGAATCAGAATATTTTTTCAATGGTCTTCATGGACAATTGATACACTTTTTCACTGAACCTTTGTTTCAGGGCATGATCAAGCATTTCCCTGTTAATGCCATGTCCGTTTTTTGCCATTACTGCCAGGGATGCAAGCGCCCAATCCTGCTTTTTGATTTTCAGTGCCCTGAAATCAATTTCAAGTATTTTTCCGGGGGTCGGAGGAATATCAACGCTTTTCTCCTTTAAAACAAAGGTATCCGGAGCAAGATCCGCAAAGATTTTTTTTCTGCGCTGCACCCCTTCATGGCTGAGAGCAAGCACAACCGTGGGAGATTTGATTCCAGGATATCCGATTTTTTCATCAGAGATAATGATTTCGCTGACGGATTGCCCCCTGAGAACAGTGATATTGTAATCATTTTTCATGGAAACGTGCATGCCTGCGCTGAGTCCTGAATAACATACAAGGTCACCTGCTGTTACAATTCTCATACCCGCACTTCCGAGAATTACAATTTCCTGGCGTGAACAGGTCTCAAGGCTGACTTTTTTTTCAATGGTTACAGGTTCAGGAAAGGGTTTGCACCGGCCTGCAAGTTCTCTGTATTTTTCCCCATATTCGGGCCTTGCATTTTGTGGGACAGGCCCGCCCGGCACAGGAAGCTCTTCAGCCTTCTTCTCAAGATCCCGGGGAGTCAGTTTGTTTTTTTTGGTAAATCTTCCCGTACACATTCCAAGGGTTTCAATTATGGAAAAACCTTTGTGTTTGATTGCCCTTAAAATTTTGTCAGGAAGGGCTTTGCTCAGGCCGGAACATCTGTCTATATAGGTTGCGCCGGCACTTTGGGCAACAGCGCATATATCAACCGGAACTTCAGCCTGATTGAGAAATTCAGAACCTGCAAACGCATCTGTGGGAGTTGTTGCGGAATATTGGCCGCCTGTCATGCCGAAATTATAATTATTTAGTATGATAAGGGTGAGATCAAGATTTCTCCGACATGCTGCAAGCACATGCGCGCCTCCAATGCCGAGGCCTCCGTCCCCCATTGTGACAATCACATTAAGGTTTGGCCTGGCAAGTTTCAGGCCGGATGCATAGGTAAGCGCGCGGCCGTGGATTCCGTGCAGGGCATGTACATTGAAAAAAGTGTCAAACAGGCCTGAGCACCCTATATCAGTTACAATTACTGTTCTGTCAGCAGGCAGGCCAAGTTTTACAAGAGCCTTGTCAAGACTTTTTGTGATATTTTCATGTGTGCACCCGGGGCAGTATACCAGGGGCCTGCTGTGATTCAGAAAGCTATCCATTTTCAATTACCTCCATGATTTTTGCAGGCGAAATCATCAAACCGTTCATCTGCCCGTAAAATTTTACTTCTTTGTTTCCGAGAACCCGTTTTATTTCATTTACATATTGGCCGAGATTCATTTCAACCACCAGGATATTCCTGTGTGATGCAGCAATCTGCTGTATCAGGTTTTCCGGAACCGGCCATATGGTTTTCAGACTGAGGGTTGAAACAGGTTTTCCCTGCCGGGCAAGGGCTTTTGCAGCATCATCCACTGCCCGTGATGTGATGCCGTAACTTATTATAAGGGTCTGGGCTTTGTCTGAAATATTTTTCTCATACAGGGCAATTCTGTCGGCAGCCTTGTGAATTTTGGCTCTGAGCCTCTCCTGGGTTGCTTCTATGACTTCAGGGTCAATTGTGATATATCCGTCAGGCCCGTGGGTTGATGATGTCTGTCTTACGATTGTGTTTCCTCCTATCGGAAGAAAATCAGGGGCCTTGTCAGGGTCTGCCCTGAACGGAAGGTATGAATCCCCGTTAAAATACCTGCGTTCAACAATGGGTGGAAGATCAGCGGAATCAAGGTCAAAACTTTCTTTTGTCATGCCGATTTCCTTGTTGGAAGCTATGAATACCGGGCATCTGAATTCCTCGGCATAATTGAATGCATGAACCGCAAGAATGTAGCAGTCAAGCGCATCTTTCGGGGCAAGCACGATAACCGGGACTCCGCCTGTGTTTCCCCATCTTAAAAACTGGATATCTCCGTCAGCACCTCTGGTGGCTGAGCCTGTGGAAGGCCCGAGGCGCTGCACATCTGCAATCACAACAGGTATTTCACTGCCTGTGGCAAAGGAAATCTGTTCACTGTACAGACTGATTCCAGGGCCTGATGTGGCGGTTAATACTTTTCTGCCTGCCATTGATGCTCCTATGCAATACCCCATTGAGGCAATCTCATCCTCCCCCTGGATGCAGATTCCGCCTTTTGGAGGCAGCATTTTCAGCATGCTGTTGAAAATTGTTGTTGCCGGCGTGATGGGATAGCCTGCAAAGAAATTGCAGCCCGCAGCAATCGCTCCCCTGGCAAGGGCTTCATTGCCTTCCATGAATGTCAGGGCCATTGTTTGTTCTCCTTGGAAAAATTTTACTTTAAATTTAATCAAATATTTAATTAAATACCTGTACCCATGTATATTTTTGTCAAACCTGTGTCAAGAAGAAACTGGATAAAATATCAGGATGTTTTTACAATTGATTTTATAATTTCCTTGGTATATTTATTCACCTTATGGAAAAAAAAAGAAAAACAAAGGATGATTTTACCCAGGAAGCCTATATGGGCATCCGCCGCATGTTTTTTTTAAATGAAATCATACCTGGGCAGAAAATTTCATACGGTGACCTTGCAAAAAAGCTTGGCATGAGCACAACCCCTGTAATTCAGGCTTTGAAACGACTGGAATTTCAGGGCCTTGTCCGCCATGAACCCAACAGGGGATATTATACAGAAAAAATAAGCCTTGAAGAAATTACGGAAATTTATGAGTTCAGGGAACTTATTGAAACCTCGCTGCTTGAGAAAACCATAGGTAAAATAACAAAAGCAGGGCTGAAAACTTTAAAGCAGGCATTGAACGACCACCTTGATGCGGTTCGTGATATTTATCTCAAGGAACGCCTGCTGAAAGACATGCAGTTTCATCTGACCCTTGCCCGGTTGTCAGGGTGCACTCTTCAGGTCAATACGCTGAAGTCTCTTTTTGACCTTCTGTATCTGAAATACAGGGGCAATATCCTTTTTGTGACACCCATGGAAAAGGTGGATTCAGAGCACATAAGGCTTTATGAATGCATTGCAGATGCTGATATCCCCGGTGCTGTCGAAATTCTGCGGCACCATATAGCAAATGTCAGGGATCATGCCGTGGTCAGTATTGAAAAGATCAACAGGGAAAAAAATACCAGGACAATTCAGCCGTTTTAGGGCATTGCCTGTATTTTGGTGCTGGTCCGGGAAATATTTTCATGTTCTGACAATTGTGGCGGCAACCTTTATGTCAGGATGAAGCTGGTTTTTGACAGCACAACTGCTCATGGCCTTTATAACGGGCTTTTCATATTTTGCAGGGAAATCTGAATCAACATGCAGGCTTATGTTTACCTGATCCATTAATTTGCTGCCTTCTTTAAAAACCACATCCACAAACAGGTTCATTCCGGCGGTATCAATTTTTCTTGTGTCGCAGAATGATTTTGCATAAATGCCTGCACATGCGCCAAGCGATGCAATGAAAACATCAAAGGGTTCAGGCGCGCTTTCATCGCCTCCGTTTTCACGGGATTGATCGGTTTTGATGATAAAATTGTAAAATTCAACGTCAACTTTTTTATTTCCAGGGAAGCTTATTTTAAATCCACCCATGTTTTTCCTTTTTAAATTTCAGTTTTTTCTGAGTTCCAGCCATTCAAACCAGATCGGATAATTATCCTTGTACCATGTCAGAATCTCAAACAGCAGGTTTTGTTCATCCTCAGAGATTGTGGCCTTCGGGATTTTTTCAAATCTTAAAACCATGGTGTCTCCGAAATGCTCCAGAGCGTCTGTGCAAAGGGTCTGGAGCTCATTTCTTATCCGTCCCGAATCTGAGATTTTGACAGCCCTTGTCCTGTAGTCCTCGCCCTTAAGGAACCTGTTGAGAAGCGGACTGAATACAAGCTTGCTCTGGCCGGGGTTTTCAAGCAGGCGCAGGGCAAATCTTATGCGCTTGTCAGCTTTTTCAGTTGTCAGGCGCACTGTGACTGAATATGTATTGTCATTAATATATGTTACTCCTGGAGAACCTGAGTAGGGGTCAGTGAGCATATATCCAGAGGCAGCAAGTGCATGCCATTTTTTTTCCGCAATCAGATCATCTGCGCTGATTGTCCTTTTTTTCAGCGGGATTCCGGCATTTTTTGCGGTTTTTATGCTTTTACGATAGATTTCGACAAGTGTTTCATCTGTATCAGGCCCGGCTATTTTCCTGAACTGTGCACAAAAATCATCTGCTTCAGGGTCAAGCTTCATGATTGCGGCATCTTTGTCAAACCTGAAACAGAATTTTGATGAAAGAACAGCCAGGGATGCGTGTATTCCCAGAATCGGGCCAAGGCTTGCAGCCTGTATTGCTTCTGCAGAGGCAGCATATCCGTCAACCAGGAACAGATGTGTCTGTCCGCTTTCATCTTTCCATGTTCTGACTGCATAGGTCGGAGCATAGGTGCCTGAATCGGTAAAGGGCGGGATACCAGTGGGAAGTGTCCAGTTCTCATCCACAAGGTGCGCACCTGCCTTTTGCCATTCCTCCCATAATTTTCCTATTCTGGGCTCCCGGCTTTTTCCCCTCAGTGTCCATACGTGAATATTGCCTGGGCTGATGCCCGGGTATGTCATTTCTATGGCCCTGACAATTTTTTCTCTGGGAGTGAAATAATTTATCAGCAGAGAATTTTCTCCTGCTTTTTCCACAATTTCTTCCGGCAGAATCAGTGTGCCTGTGTATCCTTCATACTGATCTGAAACCGCAAGGGGCTGATCAAAAAGATGAAGCACGGTCAAGGGGCCTGTTTCCTCGCCTTTTGCAAATCTCGATGTGTTTTCAAGGGTATCGATGGCAGCTCCCCATACAGTGATATCCTTGAGAGCTGTCTGCCTTCTGAAATCTTCCCAGGAATATGAATTGTCATTGATCAGTTTTTCAACACAGTTTTCAAGGAATTTTGCGACTTCAGGCCTTGCATACACCCTGCCGAACCCAAGCAGAGGATTCGCTCCCATTTCAGATGTTTCGCCTGCTTTGGGCATCAGGCCTTCGCCAAGGCATACCATGATGGCATGATTTTCAGGAAGAGTCCTTGAAAGATACCACAGGCTTTCACTCATGGCATAGGCTGAAATGGCATCAGCATCTTTTTTTACAAGGTTAAGCTCTGCCTTTGGAAGCCCTTTTCCTTCTCCGAACCGTCCGAACAACTTTGTGCCTATGGCAGTGACAGCAGAGGTCATGGCCAGCATTCTTTCGGTTCTGGAATCAACAAATGAAATGGAATCGTTCATATCATCATCTGCTTTGCCTCTTATCCATTCAATTTCAACGTCTTCAAGCCATAAATGCAGCCTTCCGAGAATCGGGCGGGTGTCAAATGCCCATTGCGCAATCAGATTTTTTTTCTTTAATTCGTCTGTATTCATTTTATGCCTCTGGTCTGTACGGTATATGAAAAGCTTTTTTTCCCCCTGGCAGGAACCCGGACAATCCATACAGCCTGAAATGCTGATATCTTGACATGTTCAAGACTTTCCTGCCGGATTTTCCACTGGCCATGAAAGTTCTCCTTGAATCTGACCTCAATATTTTCATGTTTGGCATTTTTAATTGTTATCCTGTACTTTGATTGATATACAGGAGCCTTGCTGCTGCCAAGCTTTTTATAGTCAATGTGTTTTTTTTCTGCTGTAATATCAAACGCTGAACCCAGTTTCAGGCTGATGCTGGTCCTGTCAGGGGTGTGGTCAATCCTGTCTTCTCCTGCAAACTGCATGTTCCTGCCCAGATCTTTTTTGTAGACGCGTACCACGCCCGCGGGAAGGGCTATTCCCAGCCCGCTTTCCCTGTTGTTGTCAAATTTGATATATATCGCTACATCAAGGGTTCTGGCCGGTTCATTTCTGCGGGCCCATCCATATCCTGTACTGCCCGAAACCACATATTCCTTGCGGCACGGCACATTTTCAGCCTGAATCAGGGCCACCTGCTTGGTCTGCTTATTCTTAAGTGTTGTGGTGCGGTTCAGGGAATAAAGGTGGTACTCAAACATTTTCTCCTCTGAAAATGATTTGCCAGCCACAGGCACGGGAGCCCCTGCCATTGTCATCAATCTTTTGGAGTATGTTTGGTCAGGAACAATATTGATTTTCCCGGCCACAAGCTGTAGATGGGCATTTCTGTAGGCAGTTCCGCTCTGGTTGGTCAGAGTGACCCAGCCTTTCAGGTCAAATTCCGTATCATCATGGTTGAGCATGAGCACATAATCTGTTTTCCAGGCAAGCCCAGATGTAAGATAGGCAAGCTCTGCTTTTTTCTGGCCCCCTTTGGTGCTGACAACTTTCATGGCAAGTGTCGGGGAAGTCCTCAGATTTTCAGGCACAGACCTGAAAACAAGGCGTCCGGGGATTCCAGTTTCAATTCCTGTGTCGGTGCGGAGCACAACCCCGTGAGCCACGGATAATACCCTGGCATCAACCTGTTTTTCCTCTCCTGTTTCAGGGTTGGTTTTTATAAGTGTTACGGTTTTTCCCACCTGTTTTTTCAGCAGGGACTCAGGAGTCAGAAGGTCAAATTCAAAATTCTGCTCAAGGACAAAAAGCCCTTTCCCGTTAAAAATAGCGGTTTCAGGCTTGATCATGGCGCTGATGCCCCTGAATTCCAGCGTGGATACACCTTTGGGCAGGGTGATTGTTCTGGTATCTCTGACAAGAGCCAGGTTCCGGTTGTATATGGTCAGAAAAATTTCTGCCTGATCTTTCTGATCCGTTTGAATTACACAAGTCTTTGCCTGCCCCGGGATGTCAAAGAATAAAATGATGCTGACAATAAGGAAAATAATTTTTTTCATGATATACATGATTATCCATACAAGCGTATATGTGTCAATATAAAATTCAGGGTCAGGGTATATAAGCCCGTAATTGACAGAGTCAGAGTCCGTAGTCCTGCCGTTGAATGCCGCAAAGTATGAACAGATGCAAATTCAATATCTGCATTTTTTACGGCCTGCCGCATGGTTTTCTGCAGTACCTGCTGCCCAATATGATGACGTCTGACAACGCCGCTTCGTGGATCAACCAAAAGCCTGCCTGAAGGAAAAATATATTGCCAGACCCCATCCAGTCAACCGGATGCCGCTGTGGCATATCTTTCCAGGGAGCTCCTGTTCGTAATATCCATAATATCCCGTTCATCACCTCGCGTGGATCTCGTGGCTTTCGTCCTCTTGGATCTTTTACCGGGATTGATTTTAATATTATGGGCTCTATCCGATTCCATTGTTCCTTTGTAAGTTCCATCCTAATTTTTTACATAATCAGGATGTTATGTCTAGCTTATTTTGAGATGGCTTCTAGTGATAATACCGTAAAACTTCACGGACCTGATCCATCAAACGATATTCTGGATTTGGTTTGAACTTCTTCTTGACTCCCATAATTTTACTGTATTATAGGTTTAGCATAGAAAATTCAATGGTACAGAAAAAGTTTACAAAATTCAATGTAATTTGATACAATTTTCCACCTATTGACACTGTTATGCACTTATAGCACTTGTAGAGTATAACCATTTATTATTTAATCCTGAAAGGAGATCAAAATGATTAAACTTACTGTTTTTCATAGCGGTAATCCTGCTTGAAGAAGTTGTCAAACGGCCATAGGTGTGGCCAAAAGTATGAAAAAAGATTTTGGAGATACAATTGATTTAAACATTTATACTAATGATTCTCAAGAAGCTAAAGGATTTGAAATTAGAAGCTCTACAAATGTTTTCATCAACGGGAAATGTGTTTCTCTTGATACGGCTTTATCAAAAGATAAAATGAAAGCATTTTTAAAAGAAAAGATGTGAGCTTTTGAATTATTACAGTGCAGCAACGTGCATAACAAAGCAAATTAACTCGGACTGCTAAAAGCCGCGTCGCTTCGCTCTGCGGCTTTTAGCCGCCGGTTATTTGCGGCGTTATACTTCTTTTCTTTATTAACAATATCTCATTTGCTACTGATTTTTTGTAGTAAAATTCCAAAATTAAAAAAATATGCATAACCTATAACTTTTCATTTTGGGAAAATACTGTAAATGGAAACAGAAATTTTTTTATTGATAAATATTCTGTAAATGATATTATATAATTCAGTATTTGTAAGTGTTATACAGAATTATTTCCGTAATTGACCTAA
>CAYUOB010000003.1:26122-58619 GCA_964446145.1 uncultured Desulfobacula sp. | reverse complement strand
ATAATTGTCCAGCCCGGAGTCATTAATGCAGATATACAAAAAGCGCTTGCCCCTTTTAATTTCTTTTACCCGCCAGACCCTGGCTCCATGAGTGTTTCCACCATTGGCGGAAATATTGCACAGAATGCAGGAGGACCAAGATGTCTTAAATACGGTGTCACCATGGACTATATCCTCGGCATGGAAGTTGTGCTTGGCACAGGAAAAAAGGTCAGGTTCGGCAGCAGAAATGTCAAGGATGTTACAGGATATAAACTAGCATCCCTTTTCTGCGGTTCAGAAGGCACTCTTGGAATTATCACAAAGGCAATCCTCAAAGTTGTGCCGATACCCGAAGCTGTAAGAACTGTCATGGTGAGCTTTGACAACCTTGACAACACAGCCCGCGCTGTAGCCGATATAATAGGATCAGGCATCATTCCGGCTGCAGTGGAGCTCATGGATCAGTTCACCCTGAACGCAATTGAAGATGCAGCAGGGCTGGGCCTGGACAGGCAGGCAAAAGGAACCCTGCTCATTGAAATTGACGGTATCAGGGAAGCATGTGACAGGGAAATGCAGCTTATAATCAGAAAATTAAAGCAGAACTATGCCACTGGAATAAAAGAAGCCGCATCAGGGTCTGAGAGGGAAAACCTCTGGACAGCAAGGCGTTCCGCCTATGGTGTTTTTGCAAAACTTGCCCCTGACATAATTTCCGAAGATGTCACTGTTCCTGTCACCAAAGTGCCGGAAATGATCCGGAAAATAATCGAAATTACGGAAAAATACGGGCTTAAGGCAGGAATACTTGCCCATGCCGGTGATGGCAACATGCACCCCATGATTCCTACTGACAGGCAGAACAAAGAAGAATGGGAAAGGGTGAAATCAGCTTTTGGCGAAATTTTTCAGGCTGCTGCCGACCTTGGAGGCACCCTGTCTGGAGAACATGGAATCGGGTTTGCCAAATCAGAATATCTTCCCCTTGTGATGAACAGGGATACCATTGAATTAATGCAAACAATCAAAAAAGCCGTTGATCCGGATTTAATTCTGAACCCGGGTAAATTTGTATGAAAACACACAATATTCAAAATTGCGGAAAATGCGGCCTGTGCCTGAGTGTCTGTCCTGTATATGCTCAGATAAAACAGGAGCAGGTGTCTCCCCGTGCAAAACTGCACCTGATAAAAGCTTTCAGAAACAAAAATATTGAATCTTCAGCCCTTCTTAAAGATATAATGTCCAAATGCCTCATGTGCGGATCATGCACTGCTGCCTGCCCTTCAGGAATTGATCATTTTGCCTGGTTCATGGACATGCGCTCTGATATGAAAAAATCCCAGGGCCAGAGCCCTGCCATCAAAAGCCTTATCCATCTTCTGGGGCGGGAATACAGGATCAGGTTCAGTGCAGGCCTTGCAAAGGCAGGGCGCAAAGTGATACCGGACAGATTTGCAGACTCATACAAATTAGGAAGTATTCCGATCAGAAAATTTCCCCGGTTCAATGAGATACCGCTGCGCAGATCAGCAGGCTCCTGTATTTCACCCAATGGGAAAAAACAGGGAAAACTCGTATATTTCACGGGCTGTGCCACAAATTATCTGTATGAGGATACCGGCAATGCAGTTATAGGTGTTTTAAAACACATGGGATATGAAATTATTATTCCTGAAGGCCAGACATGCTGTTCCATTCCCATTTTATTTCACGGCGCCCCTGACAAGGCATTTAAAAATATCAGGGCAAATATCAAAGCTCTGGCAATAGAGGATGCCGAGGCTGTAATTGTTGACTGCCCGACCTGCGGATATGCGCTTGAGCATGAATATCCCAGGTTCATGGAAAACAACAGCCTTGATTCTGAACCTGCCTGTACCATTGCATCAAAAACCGTGCATATCCTAAATTTCATTGACAAGCACTTTAATCTGCTGGAGTTTAACAAAAAATTCACCCGGAAAATCAGGATAAGCTACCATGCCCCATGCCACACAAAAAATAACAACCAGGCCCATTTACGGATTGAAAGACTGCTGAAAAAACTTGAATTTGCAGATTACAGGCCAACCAGTGACGCTGATGTGTGCTGCGGAGGAGGAGGAACCTTTTTCTATGAATTTGCCAGCATCTCACACAAAATGGCAATGGAAAAAATAAAAAATGCAAAGGCGGTAAATCCCCGTTTCTGGCTTACAGATTGTCCTGTATGCCGCATGAATCTTGCCGGAACCATGGATGATGATAAAGGCTGCCCGGAACTCACCCACCCTGTATCCTTTATTTATTCAGGATTGAAACAAAAATGAAAACCAGGAGGATATACAGGCATTCATGAAACTTTTTTAATAAACTGCCCAAGCTGCTGATCTTCTTTCAGGATATGATTCAATATCCATTCTCCAAGCTGATTGACAAGCTGATCTGATCCTTCCCTGGAATATTCCATGTTCTCTGCCCTGAATTGTTTAATCTGGCTGATAAACTTTTTATGCTCCCTGCGATGCACATCTTTTGCCGGGTAATCATATTTTTCCATATATTCTTCTTCCAGCTTGAAATGGTGGTTCACATACATGGCAAGAAAGGCAAGAGTATAACGATAAAGGTTTTTATCCTTGTTTCCTGATTTTGCCTCCTTGATTTTTTCAAACAATTCAATGAGCTGGCCATGCTGAAAATCCTGCCACACAACTCCGGTCTCATACCTTGTATCAAGCTTCATAATCCCCCAAAGACCCTTAGTATTCATAAAACATATAATACAATACCTGTGCCTGAAATTCAATCCCTGCATTGATTGAAGCTCTCTGACAAAAGGTGTACAACCTTTTTTTCAGGGCGGTCAAAAAAGACACCGTGCCCTGAACCCAAATCAGGATGCATTCCGCGTATGAAAAGATAAAAAATACCTCCAAAATCCCTGTTATAGTCATAATTTTCAAGGCGCAGGCCAAGATATCTGTGCAGAGCGGCAAGATAAAAATGATACTGCAGAAAATAATGATGCTCCGCCATTGAATGATTCAGGGCTTTTACGGAATATCTGTCATATGTATTTCCCAGAAAATTGGTTTTATAATCCACAATATACCATTTTTTTCTGTGTATGATTACAAGATCAATAAAACCCTTCATGAATCCCGAAAACCTGCCTGCACCTGCACGCAAAAGTCCTTCAGCATATCCGGGGATATTGCGTATTGTTCTGGAATGTTCAAGCGCTTTGACCAGAGCCTGCATTGAAAAAGAGTTTATTGGAAAAAAGAACTGCATTTCGCTGAACCTTTTTTTCAGGGAAATATCCTTAAGACAGAAACTGTTTTTTCCGTCATCAAGCCTGGTTGACAATACCTGACATACCGATTTCACGGCAATTGCATTCATAATGGGGTCATTCAGGCCTGCAGCATTGGCATGGGCATTGACACAGTCTTCAACAGCATCTTCAGAGGCTGTAAAATCAAGGGTCTCAAATATTGAATGGAAAAACTCACCTGCTGCAGCCCCCTTTGGAAACCCTGCAAGCGTGATCTCAGGCAGGGTATTATCTGATTCATGGAACAAATCAGCTTTTTCCGCCACCGGAACATGCAGGTCTCCGGCAATTGCAGAAAAACTTGAAATCTTCCATAAAGGCTCAATCTGCCTTGTAATTTTCTTCTCGGACAGGTCATGGGCCTGGCCGGAAAAATCCTGATCAAATTCTTGTTTCAATGTCAGGTCACAATATCTGATACAGATTGAATCCTTACATGGTGCACACAATTTTTCAAGTTCCTGAACCATTTCCTCATCACTTGTGCACATGCCTGAATGTACAAGTATTCCAAGAGCTGAGCCGGCAATGGAATTAAAACCTCCCCAGAAAATCCGGCACAGGGCAGAAGCGCGGGTCAGAGCTACATATAAAAGCCTTGCCTGTTCAGCGGTTTCCTCTTTGTCATTCAGATTTTCTGCGCGTTTCCTGTCCGATGATCCAAGATCAAGTGTAAGACGATATTCATTTTCAGGATCATGAAATACAACAGGGCCGGTATTCTTTTTTCCATGCCCTTCCCATAGATATGGCAGATATACAACCGGATATTCAAGTCCCTTGCTCTTGTGGATGGTCACTATGGTAACTGCAGTGCGGTCTGTTTCAAGCCTGAGCTCATCTGCTGATTCCTCTCTTGATTCCGGATTCATCTGATTTGCATACCATTTCAGCAAAAATCCCGGAGTCAGTTTTTTTTCAAGCTCTGCACCTGAGATCAGTTCCGCAAGGTGATAAAAATTTGTCAAAGCCCTTTCATTCAGGCTGTTTCCGGTTTTAAAAAAAGCTTCTTCACAATGAAAAATCTGCATTATCATGGAAGCAAAACCACTGTTTTCCCAAACACTGCGATATTGTCTGAACCTGTCCTGCCAGTCTCCGAACAGATCCTGTGCGTCCAGTGCAATCATTTCATCTGGTGAAAATCCGAATACAGAAGTACAAAGACCAGCCCGCACAGCTCCCCGGTCATCAGCATGGAACACTGCCCACAAAATTTCATACAGATGCACAGCCTGTTCTGAATCAAACACAGACCCGGACCCGGACAGGTATGATGGGATTCCCTTTAAAGACAAGGCTTTGTGTATCAGGCCAGCCTGAAAATTCGTTCTGACAAGCACTGCAATATCTCCCGGTTCCACCCTTTTTTTCTCCTGATTATGGGAAACCATTGTCAATTCCGAACTGATCAGGCCGGCAATGTCATCAGCCACAGCTTCCGGAATAATTCTGTTGCAGACCTTTTTTGGAATAAAGCCCTGCCTGTCAAGATCAAAATCTTCCCTCAGCATAAAATTAAACTGCAAGGGCGGCACAGGCATCCCATTATCCCGGACAATCCAGCCTGCTCCCTGCGAAGGCAGTACCTTTGAAAATTCAATATCCTTAAACACAAAAGGGTTTTTACTGCTGGAAAAAACAGCATTCACCCCATTTACAAGCATGGCAGATGACCTGTAATTACGTTCAAGTGTAAACCTGTGTCTGGCCTGCCTGCACGCCTTCAGATAGGCAAAAATATCCGCACCCCTGAATGCATAAATCGCCTGTTTGGGGTCGCCAATCATGAAAAAAGGAGTGCCTGCAGAAGAAAAAAAACCTGAAAAAATATCATATTGCCGTGGGTCAGTATCCTGAAATTCATCAATCAGGCAGGCCTGGTAGTTTTTCCTGACAGCTTTGACAAGGCCTTGTCTTTCAGGGCCTTCAAGGGCAGCTGCAAGATCGTTCACCAGATCATCGAAAAAGCAGACTGCGTCTTTTTGTTTCTTTTTTTCAAGCTCTGAAATAAAAAACGACAAAAACTTGTGTTCAAGCCATATCAGGTTGGATTTAAATTTTTCCTGCCATGAGAGAAGATGTTCGCACAGATTAAAAAATTCATGTTCAGGCGGTTCAAATCCCGGTTTTGTAGAATTCCGGAGTCTGGTACAGGTGAACCTGAACAAAGAATCCTTTTTTTCTTCCATATCAAAAAAAGTGTCACTGCCGCTGTCTTCAAGCTTCTGAAAGGCAGCCTCAAGCCAGACAGGAACATTTTTCTTTGAATAGCTCCGTTTTTCAATGCCTTTGCAGGCAGCAATCAGGTCTGAAATTTCATCTTGCCTGGTGGCAAGAATTTCATGAATTTTTTTAATGGTTTTTCTGTAATCTTCAAAATTATTCTCAAATTTTCCAGGCCCGGGGTTTATGGCAATATCTGTTTTTGAAAGAACCTTGTCAAAATCATACAGGAAAGATTCAGGGCTCACACTGCGGGAATCAAGAAATTTTAAAAAGATCACATCAAGATCATTCACATGGGCCATGAAAAAATCCCGGGAAACCTGTTCTGCGAACTTTGATCTGTCAGGAGCAAGTTCAATATCAAAATAGGACCTGCTTTCAAAGGCATTTTCCTTTAAAATCTTCATGCAGAACGAATGAATTGTCATGACAGAGGACTGGTCAAAGCAGGTCAGGGCAAGTTTAAGCCTCAGGACAGCTATATGCGTTTCAGTGCTTTCCCTCAGAAAAGCTGAAAGATCGTCTTCTTCATTGTCTGGCTCAGGCCTGGCAAGATTCTCCAGAGTATCTGCAATTCTTGAGCGTATTCTGAGTTTGAGCTCTGCTGCTGCAGCTTCCGTGAAAGTGACCACAAGAATGGATTCAACCCTGTATCCTTCAGCCACAAGCCTGCAGTACAGGGTGGTAATTGTATATGTCTTGCCTGTGCCTGCGCTGGCTTCAATCAGGATGGTTTTTCCAAGGTCTGTATCAAAAGGGTCAAGAGCTTTCATGACAGAATTTCCATATTCTGAAGCAAAGGAAAGTAAATTTTTACGGCATTTACAGCAAAACCTGATTCTAAAAGGCTCTGCGCACTTTCAAAGGGATCATTGTCCTTAAAAAACAAAGCAACATAGGGATTATCCTTTTCTCCTGCAAAATTATACCCTCCTTCCCAGGCATAGATTGCATTTTTCATGGCTTTTTTCACAAGGCCCATGCTCATGGTGCTGGTATTTTCAGGATCAAATTCTGTTTTTTCAAGTGCCTTTGCAAACTGCCAGGCTGAATCACAGAAAAAGCACAAGCCCTGTTCCATGCCCTGCAAATAAAATTCACCAAGTTCTGCAAGAATTTTTTTTGCATAATCACGGGGCAATTCAGCAAAAGCATACATAACCACCCTCTTAGTTTTGCCTGAGCCTTCATATCCTGCTGCCATGGTCCGGGCAGGATAATGACACGGAATCACAATATTGTAGGCAAGATGATGGATCCAGGCTTTAAGCAGCCTTGATCCACTCAGATTTCCGCAGGTATAAAAATAAAGCCCGGTCTGCCTGATATCCGAAAACCCTGCTGAAATATCAAATCTGTCAAAGGAAATCTGCTCCCTAATATCAGGCAGGGTCTCAGAAGAAACAAAGTTGTTTAAAATACTGGCAAGGGATTTTGCCTGTTTTTCAACTGTCTTGTATTCAATGACAGATCTGTTGCCTGAAGGCAGGGCTCCCATGGCCCTGAAAACAGGGTAAAGATCCTTTTCAGAACCGGAACAGATATTTTTTTCAATCCACAGATTTTTCAGCAGATAGCGTTCAAGGCCATCCAGTGAAAACGGAATCCGGTCAGATTCCTGATCTTCAGGTTCCGGAATTTTAATCCCAAGGGTTTCCTGCATGAATATTGTAACTGGTTTTTTAAAGAACCTGGCCAGGCCTTCAAGGGTAATGCAGAGCCTGACAGATGAATCAGCCTGCCTTTCAGAATCCGGATATACAGATTGTTTCTGTCTGCCCTGCCTGTCCGCGGCATTGCAGGCAAGGCCCTCGGCAATGCGGCGATTGTCAGAGGAAAAGGAGAACAAGGGGCCTTCAGAATTAAAATAGGATTCACTGAAGGGGTGAAGGGGATGAAAAAAATGGAATCTGAACCCTTCCGGGAATATAAAACTTTTCTTCATTACATCCATCAGTTCACTTAAAACACCTGAACAGGGTATTACAGAATTATCCTTTATATTCTGGCCTGTGTATGTACAGATGAATTTTGACCTTGCAGACAAAAGGGTTTCAAGAAAAAGATACCTGTCTTCACTGCGCTCTGATTTGTCTCCTGCAACGGGATATTTTCTGATAAGGTCAAATCCAGGCGCAAAAGCACGACGGGGAAAGGATTTTTCATCCATGCCCATCAAAACCACAATTTTAAAGGGAATGGCACGCATGGGCATGATATTGCATACTGTTATGTCCCCTGAAAAAAAACTGCCCCGTGCAAGGTTAAGATCAAGCCTGTCAATTAACAGGGCTGCTGCCGTTTCAAAGGATATTTCATTGTCAAACCCTGCTGTTTCAGCCTGTTTTCTCATCTCATCAATGGTGGAAACAATGAATGATATATCTTCTTCATTTCTGAAATTCCTGTCAATCATACTTGTGCACATTGAGATAAATATCCGGGCCCATCTGTCAACCGGGGCAGTTCCCTGGAAATCATCAATACAGGTAAAAACAGCATCGCAGAATGCTGCAAGTTTACCTAAAATCTCAAGTTCCGTGCCTTCCAGACTCTGACACGGCAGGATTCCTCTAACCAGAGAATCATAATGTTCAGGCATTGCCATTCCCATGAAAAGTCTCTGCAGACCGAAATACCAGGTATTTTCCTCAAATGCAGGCAGGCCGAAGCTGTTTCTGTGGTTTGGATCACGGCCCCACAGAATCCTGGCCTGACTCACCATTTTTTCCATTATCGGTATTTCATCATGGGAAATCTGAAATTTATCTGCAATGCACTCAAATGATAAAAGGTCAAGCACAACTGATTTTTCAAGCCTTGAATTCTTCAGGCCAAGTATTTTGATAAAACCTGCAATCACCCGGGACTCACATCTTTTCCTGCGGTCACTTATTGAAAACTCAAGGCAATGCTCACATGAAAACGCAGCTTCGATAAAAGGGGCATAGGTTTCAATATCCGGTGCCATGACAATAATATCATGCAATTCAAGGTCCGGGTCGTTTTCCAGCTCATTCAGCAATATATCCTTTAAGACCTGAGCCTCACGCATGGGAGAATGACAGGCATGAACAGATATTGAAGTATCACAGGGATTCACATGAACAGAAGGGCATGATTCGCAACTGCCTCCCCTTTGAACCAGGTTAAAGATATCAGACTGCAGAACCCTGAGCATGGGCGCGTCATTGTCAGGCAGACTGCAATCATCAATGGGGTCGCAGAACAGGTCTGGTTCAGGTTCATGGTAGTCAAAGGATTCCAGGCCGGCAAAAAACTCTCCTGCTGATATCCCGAGCGATGACAGCAAAGGATTTCCTGCCTCATAATAAAGGGAAGACAGATCTGAATCCAGGTTTTTTTGCAATGTTATCCTGTTGATCTGATTTTCAGATTTCATATCAAAGAAATATTGGGGAGACGGGCACAGCACAAAAAGATTTATATCCACAATAGAAGAAATTTTTTCAAACACCTGCATGAAAAGGACAGGAATTGCAGAAATACCAAAAAGACATATCCTGGGCGGCAGGGCCTGTGTTTCTTTAATTTTTTTAACCCCTGGATCAATCTTTTTCTTTAAAAACTCCATAGCCTGGAATGCAAATGATCTGCTGCATGTTCCAGAACTTGTTATTCTCCGCCACAGCTCTGCCTGCCACAGGACAGCAGTATCATCAATGTCAGGAGCCTTTTGACCCTTTTCCCAATACAGAAGCATTAAAGCCCGGTAAACCTGATAGTCATCAAAAACCTTTGCAAGCTTTGCTGCAAGCTGGTATTTTTTCTGTCCTGTTCTGTCCGCCTTTATATAGGGGCCAATATCAGGCAGGCTGGCTGCAATATCCATGTTATGGACAAGCTTCATTAAAGACCAGAAAATAAAATCCTCATCAATCCTGCCCGGAAGGTCTGAAGAAGAAAAAATCTTTAAAACCCTGTCAATGATCTGTCTTGGGTAAAGGAATTCAAAATTGGCACATATTCCAAGGCGTGCGGCAGTTTCAAGAGTTATCCATTGTTTCATTCCCCTGGACTGGACACCGATCCACTCAGGTGTCACTGGATCATCCGGCACATCTGCAAGCACAGACACCAGGGCATCTGCCAGGTTTTCCATTTTATTGCTCTTGAACAGATTAAACAAATCTCTTACCTGCCGTCATCATTATTCTGGTTTGCACCCGGCCCGTCCAGAATCTCCCGTATTTTCGCTGCAAGTTCAGAGATCACAATGGGCTTGAGCAGAACAGCTCTGATTCCCATTGCCTGTGCCCTGTCAGGGGACAGGATATCACTGAATCCCGTGCATAGCAATACAGGAATATCAGACCTTATATCAACAATGGCAGAAGCAAGCCTGTCTCCGGACATTTCCGGCATTGCCATATCAGTTATGACAAGGTCAAACCGATATGGGTCTGTCTGGAAAAATTTCAAGGCCTCAATGGCGCTTGTTCTGGAAGATACCTGATAACCAAGACGTTCCAGCATCTGGCTTTCCATTTCAACCACAGATTTTTCATCATCCACAAGAAGAACATGTTCGTTTCCGCCCTGTATGCCTGAATGATGAGCTTTGCCTGATTCAGCAGCGCTGCCCTTTTCAACCGGCAGGTATACACTGAACCTTGTGCCTTTGCCCGGCTCGCTGTATACCCTGATATCTCCATTCATTTTCATTACTATGCCATGAACCACTGAAAGGCCCATTCCAGTACCTTTGCCCTTTGGTTTGGTGGTGAAAAACGGATCAAAAATTTTGTCCACTATATCCGCAGGCATGCCTGTGCCTGTGTCAGTTACACACAGACAGATATAGGTGCCGGGCCTCATTTCCAGCCTTAAAATATCAAGATGGTCAAATTTCACTTCATCCAGGGTTATTGTAAGCTTTCCCCCTGTTTCCTCCATTGCATGAAAGGCATTGGTGGCAAGATTCATGATAATCTGATGAATCTGGGTGGGATCAGCTTTCACTGGCCCGCATTCATTATTAATATCCTGATTTATCTCAATGGTGGCAGGGATAGTGCTCCTAATAAGCTTTAAGGCCTCCTTGACCACAGGCTGGATCCTGAACAGATGAAGTTCATTTTTTTCCTGGCGCGAAAAAGTCAGTATCTGTTTTACAAGCTCCTTTGCCCTTAAGGCACTTGTATATATTTCATTCAGGCTTTCCTTTACGGATGTATTTTCTGCGAAATCCTCAAGCAGCATTTCAGCATGCCCTATGATGGGAAAGAGTATATTATTGAAATCATGGGCTATACCTCCTGCAAGGGTTCCTATTGCCTCCATTTTCTGGGCCTGGTTAAGACGGGCTTCAATTTCCTTGCGCATGGAAATATCCTCTTTGAAAGCCATAAAATGGGTGATTTCACCATTTTCATCCACAATGGGGGATATAATGGCATCTTCCCAGTAAAAGCTTCCATTTTTTCTTTTATTGTAAAATTCTCCATGCCATTTTCTGCCGTCAAGTATTGTCTGCCATAACTGGCGATAGGTGGAAACAGGAACCTTTCCGCTTTTAAGTATATTCGGTTTTTTTCCAAGCACCTCATTTTCAGAATATCCGGTAAGGCGGCAGAATGTGGGGTTAACATATTCAATATTTGCATGAATATCGGTCATCACAATGGCAACAGGGCTTTGTTCCATGGCAATTTCAAATCTTTTCAATTGTTTTTCAGCTTTTTTCCGGCCGCTGATATCCATCACGCTGCCTTCAATTCTCACGATTCTGCCATCTGCATCCTGCACAGCCCTTGCACTGACCGAGGCAAACAAACTGGAACCATCTCTGCGCAAAAAACGGCATTCAAATTTTTCCACATATCCATTGTGCTCCAGGATTTCCAGATATTTTTTTCTGTCTTCAGGATCATGATAAAATTTATCCTCTATATTGGAAACATTTGAAATAAGTTCTTCAGGAGAATCATATCCGTGCATTTTTGCAAATGCGGGATTAACAGCAATAAAGCGGCCGTCAGGCGTACTTTGAAAAAAGCCTTCAACAGCCTTTTCAAAAATTGACCTGTATTTTTCCTCGCCTTTTCTTATTTTCTCTGCCACACGCCTTGACCGCCATAATACCAGACATAAAATAAAAACAAGCCCAAGAGCTATATGTATTGTATTGTTTCTCAATTCTGCAAAAAGCATTTCCCGGTTTTTCTCAATCTGGTTTTCAATGGTATCAAGATAGACTCCTGCACCTATTGTCCACCGCCATTCAGCAATTCCCATGACAAATGAAATTTTGGGAGAAGGTTGTGACCCGTTCAGTTTTTTCCATGAATAAGCAACAAAACCGCCGTCCGGATTTTCAGCAGCCTTTACCTGTTCCTGAATGATTTTAACCCCTTTGGGGTCGGTGAGTTCCCAGATATTTCCTGATCCCTGTGTAATTTTACCATTGGAAAACAGAGGATGCCCGTCCCAGGTGCTTGCAAAGAAATAACCATCAGGCTTGAACCTAAGGTTTACAAGGTATTTAATTATATTCTGTTTTATCTGGTTTTCAGCATAGTCAGGATATATTCCCGCTCCTATATACCAGTCAAGGGGCCTGAAATATTTTACAAACAATATGCGTGTGCGTATTTTCCGGCTGCCATTGACCTGTTCCTGTACAAATTGTTTGATAAAACCGTGGCCTTCATGTTTTGCAAGCCTGATCTCATCCTGGATCACAGCCCGTCCCTTTGCATCCTTGAATCCTGTCAGGTCACATTCTTCCAGCTCCGGTGCAAGTGGAAACAATTTACCCACCCCTTTCATTGAAACGGCAAAATAATACCCTGTTCTGTCATTGAACCTGACAGGACGCAATGCGTCCTTGATCATTGTTTCAATATGCTTTGGGTCTGATGTACCTGCATTGCAAAGATAAATATTCATTGCAATGTCACAGGCCTCATCCACCCTTTTGATTAATGCATTTTTAAACTCATGTTCTGCATTTTTTCTTATGTCATTGACAAGCTTGACAACATTGGTGACCTGTTTTTTCAGCATTGATCTGCTTGTATTGATATAATCGCGTCTTAAGGCTTCAGATTCTGTTTTAAACAGGCTGTACTCTCCATGAATCCATACAGCAGCCCATAATCCAATGGAAACAAGAATAATAAAAAGCATTGTATTGATAAATATTACCTGAATCTCTGATCTGCTCTTGTTCATATATTCTCTCCCCAGTATCATGATCCATACGGATACCAGTCAGCCTTTCTTAGAGTGTCAGCTTTTAATACTGCAACCTCATTGGTATGGGTATTGAATACAATTTTTCTTCCCTTTTTGCCTCCAATATCTTCGGATATTACAGGAATATTAAACTTTCTCAATATTTTCCTTGCAATTTCAATATTTTCTGCCCCTATATTTCTGTCACTCATCAGGGGATTGAATGCACCGCCAAATATCTGTGCTTCAAGGTTTTCTAAAGAGGATTCACAGGACTGCATCATTTTCACAAGGGTTATGGTTGCGATATTTCCATAGACAGCCGTGGTTTTTCCCCTGACATCCATGTACGGAAAACAAAAATGATTCATGCCTCCTGTGCGTCTTTTTCTGTCATAGAGACAGACACATACACCTGAACCTGCAACCGCTGAAATACTTGTTCCATGATCAGGAACATAAATATATCCACACTGCAGAAAATAATGTGATTCAGACATCTCAACCCACCTGCATCATTTTTTCTGATATCCGCTTGCCGTTACCGGCACAAGATCATGTTCAAGCTGATAAAGGCTTTCAGACATCCCCACAAAAAGCAGGCCTCCGGGATTCAATGCCTTTATCAGATTATTGACAACCTTCTGCCTTGTCCCATGATCAAAATAAATCATCACATTTCTGCAAAAAATAATGTCAAAACTTTCTGACTGGGTGTCTGAAAGAAGATTGAATTTTTCAAAACGCACATATTGTCTGACAAAATCCTTTACCTTCACATAATTATTCCATTTGTTGATACCTTTTTTAAAATACTTGTGTAAAACAGGATCAGGCACATCCTTTACCTTGTCAACGGGATAAACGGCTTTTTGTGCAATTTCAAGCATTGAATCTGAAATATCAGAACCCAACACAGAAAATAAAAAAAAATTTTCAAGAAGCTGAACTGCAATGGAAAAAGCTTCCTCACCGCTGGAAGATGCAGCACTCCAGATTTTAAGTTTTTTATGGATGCTGCAATTTGCAATAATATATTCAATATGTTTATTTTCCCTGAAAAAAAATGTGTGGTTGGTTGTTGTGGCATCTATGAATTCTGAAAATTCACCGGGATTATTACAGACAAGTTCAATATAATCTGATACCCTTGAAATTCCGGTTGCCCTCATTCTTTTTGCCACCCTTGCACAAAGAAGACTGAATTTTTTATCATTAAGAACCACCCCTGATTCCCTGTATACAATGGCTGATAATTTTCTGAACTGGGACTGGTTCAATTGTGTTTCACCTGACATGAATGAATTTCCTGTTAAATGCCCATGATCAACGGCGGACAATCACTGAGACCGCCTTATCCGCAATATCTTTTATATCTTCCACATGGTCAACCGCACCGATTCTGACAGCTTCCTTTGGCATGCCAAACACCACACATGAGGCTTCATCCTGGGCAATTGTAACGGCTCCTGCCTTTTTCATGGACAAAAGACCCTGGGCACCGTCACGCCCCATGCCTGTCAAAATAATTCCAAGGGCGTTGGACCCTGCATACCTGGCAACGGATTTGAACAGAACATCCACAGAAGGCCGCTGGTAGTGCACCAGAGGGCCTTTTTTTATCTGCACAAAATACTCTGCCCCGCGTCTTTTCAATACCATGTGAAAATTTCCCGGAGCTATGAGAGCCTTGCCGTTTGTAATTGTATCCCCGTCCTTTGCTTCTGCGACCTGGATCTGACACAATTCATTGAGCCGTTCTGCAAAGGATCCGGTAAATTTAGGCGGCATGTGCTGAACAACCAAGATTCCTGAAATATTTGGGGGAAATCTTGTCAATACATTTTTTATGGCTTCAGTTCCTCCTGTGGAAGCTCCGATTGCAATGATCTTACAGGTAGTGGATGACAGGGCTTTTGATTCAACGGCCGTAACATGTAAAGGTTGAATATCATCATATGATTTCAAAGCAAGAGGTTTTGCCTGATACACTGCCCTGATTTTTTCTGCAAGCTGAATTGTCATGTCATCGGCACAATAGGCTTCACCTGGTTTTGAAATAACCTCAAGGGCCCCGGCTGCAATGGCCTCAAGAGCCAATTTGCTTCCCCTGTGCGTCAGAGAACTTACAATTACAACAGGAAGAGGATAATATTTCATCAATTTTTTTAAAAAGGTAAGCCCGTCCATTCTTGGCATTTCAATATCAAGAGTCAGAACGTCAGGCTTGAATTTCACTATTTTCTCCCTTGCAACATAAGGGTCAGGAGCTGTTGCAACCACACAGATGCCTTCCTGTTTTGACAACTGGGTTTTAAAAGTCTTTCTTATAACTGCTGAATCATCAACAACCAGTACTTTTATATCATCATGCATTCACACCTCAATTTTCATATGCTGCGTTTATTGCCATCCATGAATCAGGAGTTCTGACAAGGAAAAAAACATCATTAACTGATCCTGAAGGAATATTGATTATCCTGGGAAGCTCAAGATTGAATGGTTCTTTGTTTGCAAACCTGGCCAGAGTACTGCCGCATATCATGTTCAAAGTTTCAGTAAGGGTGCCCATAAGGTGTTCACGGGTAATCATGTGTCCAGGCTCTCCCATGAAATTTTCAGCCATAACCATGAGAAGCTTTTCCGGCATTATCAATGTGAAACTGCCGGAAAAATCTCCTGAAAATCCAATGAAGCAGGCAAGACAGGGCTCTTTTTCCGACATGGCGTCAATATCCAGGGGCTCTGGTTCATCATCAAATTCAACCGGAAAATAAAACATTGTTTCCATTACTTCAGAAGTCGAATCCATCATCGCTTTCAAAAGCTTTTTCATCATAATCTGATTCTCCCAGCAGGCTGGTAATTAAATCCCTTATTGTTTCAGGAGCAAAAGGTTTGGTAATATAACCTGCAGCTCCGCTGTCAATGAATTCCCTGACCCTGGCTTCACTGCCTTCCGTGGAAATAACCACAACCGGAATGTCTTTGAAAAGTTCATTGTCTTTGACAGCCTTTATAAATTCCAGCCCGTTCATGACCGGCATATTATAATCTGTTATGATTATATCAATCCATTCGTGTTCCATGAGTTCAAGAGCTGCTTTCCCGTTATCAGCCTCATGAAACGCGGATTTGCCGTATCCTGCAATTCTGATGGTTTTTTTAATGACAGAACGCATTGGCAGGGAATCATCCACAATCAAAACCGAATAGGACATTTTACTCCTCCCTTTTTTTCATGAACATCAAACAATATTCAGCAATTGTTCAATCTGCTGCATCTGGACACCGAAATCCGCTATGATGAGCGAAATATCATCTGCTGACAACCCCAGTTCCTTCATTACCTCCTGCCTGAATCTGTATGACAGCCCGTCCTTTCCCAATCCGATTCCCATCATCATGCAGACACAATCTGACAGATAAACAATACCTGTTTCCCTGTCTTTTATCATTTTTTCATCTGACAGATGATGGTGGCGGATAATTTTAACCATCCTGGGGCTGAATTTCCACATCTTCAACATCAATGCACCAAGCTCAGCATGGTCAATGCCAAATATTTTTTTTTCAGCTTCCCTGAAGCTCAGGCCCTTGTCCGCAACAAGCCTGTCAATCATATCAGATGATTTTAAAACATGAGTGTCCAGAATAATCTTGCCGATATCCTTTAACAATGCTGCGGTAAACAGGGTATTCTTATCTGCAAGCCCTAAGATTGAAGCCGACTTTTTCGCAATGACAGCACAGGCAACAGAATAACGCCATAAATCACCCGGCTGAGTTCCATAACCTTTTTGCCTGTCCTTCAGACTGCCTGATGCCGACTTCATCAGAGCAAGCTCAGTTACCTGATCAATGCCAAGCATGCTTACGGCATCCTTTATTGATTCAGCAGGATGCTTCAGCCCGAAATAAGCTGAATTGCAGGTTTTTAAAATTTCTGCCGTAATAACCGGATCATACTGAATTACATTGGCAATATCCTCCATTGAGGATCCAGGGTCGTCTGCAACCTGAATAAGCTGGGCTGTAACCGCAGGCACAGGTTTTAAATTTCTGATTTCCCTTAAAAGCTGCTGAAGGTTCGTCATATTTTCATATCCTCTGAACCACAGATTTTGATATAAATATCCCCTGTTGCGATTTCAAGGCGGACTGTCCGGTTAACATTGCCCCCCACATCCTGTTTATCCACCATTACATTATTTTTAAAAAATATTTTTTTCAATGCCATGTAATTTCTCTTTCCGATGTTGAAAAACCCTTTCTGATCAAGAATTTCAGCTCCTCCTGCAACATATACCTTTATTCTGTGCTTTAAAGCGCCAAGCTTGTAAGCTGCCTTGAACAAACGCGGAATACCTGAATCTGCGAACATATAGGGTTTTGCAACTGCCTTTTGCTCATCGATTGAGGAGTCAGGCAGCATATAATGCAGAATACCTCCTGCCTTTACAACAGGATCATAAATCACAACACCTATACATGATCCAAGGGAATATGTGACAAGGGTTTCCCCGGGCCTGTTGCTCACTTTCATGTCTGCAACACCGACAATATGTTCCATTATCCTTCCTGTAAATTTCTAATCAGTATCAGCAATCAGATTGAAAATCCCATGTACATCAAGAATAAGGCCGACACGGCCATCTGCCAGAATGGCCCCTCCTGCCACACCATCAATATTTTCAAGGCCCTGGCCAAGGTTTTTTATGACATACTCATCCTTGCCCAGCAATTCATCAATCACAAGGGCTCTTCTGCCCCCCTTTGACTCCACAACCACAACCAGGCTGTCCCATAAATTTTTCCCGGCTGTGGTATTATGATAAATTTCACTGATACGTATCACAGGAATAAGATCTCCCCTGTCCCTGACCATTTCTCCCTGCCCGCTTATGGTAAAGCATTCATCTTCACATGGCTTGAAAACCTTCTGAATGGCAATTGTGGGAATGACATATTTCCTTGATTCAACACTTACAAGCATGCCGTCAATTATGGCAAGGGTCAAAGGAAGGCTTATGGTAAATCTGGTGCCTGCCCCTTTCTCAGACTCAATGGCAAGATGGCCCTTGAATTTTTCAATTCCAGCCTTTACCACATCCATACCAACCCCTCTGCCTGAAATATCTGTAATTGTCTTTGCCGTGGAAAATCCAGGCTGAAGTATCAGGTCATAAATCTGGGCATCTGTCAGAACCTCATTGCCTGTGATCAAACCTGACTGTTCAGCTTTCTCAAGTATTGCATCCCTGTCAAGCCCCCTGCCGTCATCCTCTATCTCAATTATAATATTACCGCCCTTGTGATAGGCTCTTAAGGTAATTGTACCCACGGGCGGCTTCTTGCTTGCAATGCGGTCTTCAGGGTATTCAATGCCGTGATCACAGGAATTTCTGATCATGTGAACCATTGGTTCATAAAGGGCATCAACCATATTTCTGTCAATTTCAGTATCTTCTCCAACCATTTCAAGGTTGATTTTTTTATTGGATTTTTTTGCAAGGTCCCTTACAAGCCTGATCATTTTCATGAAAGTGGCTTTAATGGGAATCATCCGCATGGACATTGCTATATTCTGTATATTGGTCACTATCTGGCCAAGATGTGCAACACTCTGGCTCAGTACCGGATTATCACCAGTCTGCTGCCTTAACATGGACTGGGCAATGACAAGCTCTCCTGCATAATCCACAAGGTCATCCAGTTTGTCTGTGCTTACCTTGACCTGGGACGACAGCCTGGCCTTTGAACCGGCCTGTGCCATGAGTGCAGCTGCAACCTTGCCTGGTTCCGTTTTTTTCGCTTCAACCAGAATTTCGCCTATCTTTTTTTCAGGATAAATTTTCTGGACTTCAAGGGCATCTTCAAGGATTTTTTCTGAAATATTTCCCTTTTCAACAAGAATTCTGCCCAAAGGCTTTTTATCCTTTGCAGCCAAAGACACCTGAAGTTCCTTGAGATGATTTGCAACTGCCTCAATATCAATATCATCGTCCGATTTTACATAACCTGTTTTAACTGTATCCTCCACCCTTGCAATCAATTGTTTTAAAACATCCACAGAAGCCAGTATGGCGTCTGTGGCAGCATCATTGATCATGAAATCCCCGCTGCGGGCACTGTCAAGGAAATTTTCAGTGATATGGGCAAGGGTATTGATTTTTTTAAGGGACAAAAATCCCGATACACCCTTGATTGTATGGAAGGGCCTGAAAATATCATTTATAATGTCCCGGTTGGATGGATCCTGTTCAAGCTCTATGAGGTTGACTTCAATGGCTTCAAGATTTTCCAGAGCCTCTGATACAAAATCGATCATGATTTCCATATCATCATCTGAAATCCTGCGCCCGGAGGATTTTACTGCCACAGTGTCCACAGGTTTTTCATTGTTCCGGCCTGAGGCAGTGAACTGAAGATCTGCCCTGAACCTTTCAGTCAGCAATTCCAGAACATCGGAATAATCAAAGACAAAAGGCTCCCCCTTTTTAAAATGAGTCAGAAAAGCTTTGAGCAGAATTATTGTTTCTTCAACTGGTTTGGTATTTTCGATATCCTCAAGGGTCATGTTTCCCACATAAGCCTTACAGGTGGTACAGACATCATGAAACGCTGAAAAATTCCCCCTGTCTGAAGTTTCAATCAATTTATCCAGGCAGTTGAGCATGGCTCCTATGTCAGGAATTTCTCCGGGACAGAACCTGGCAACAATAGTTGAAAATTCTTTCAGATAATTTTCAAGCTGATCCGCATCAAATGGTTCAGGTTCTTCAGCAGTTGAATCCTCGGAACGGCCCTGAGGTGAGCCCTGGGAGCCGTCTTTTGACTCAGGAGCGGATATCAGTGAAATCACCTCCTTTAAACCTGTCATACCTGAATCAGAACTCTTCTCCCCGCCCTTCAGAATATCATCAATTATTTTTTTTGCCTGTAAAACCAGGCCTGCTTTATCACGCAGGCCTGATTTCACACACTTTACATGTATCTGCTTGAGCACAGGAAGAAGTTGAGACAATGTTTCAGGCTCATCAGGATCTGCAAGCACAAAATCACATGACAATTTCTCAATCAAATTTCCAATGACTTCTTCTGTCATAATTCACGCCTTTCAGAGCTAAAAATCCTTGAAATCCTCATCTTCGTCAAAGGGTATTACCTGATCAGGACGAACTTCCTTTGCCCCTGCAATCATATGCTGATTTTCCGGCCTGGCAGGCAGGCCAGTGCTGTGTGCTGCTTCACTTAATTTCATTATTTTTTCCCTGCCCTTAATATCTTTTGTATCAGTTTTGCCTGTAACAATTTTCACAAGCCGGGTTACATACTCGTTCAGCAGATCTGCCTGGGCATTCATTTCCTCTGCAGCTGATGCAGATTCTTCTGCATTGGCTGCATTATGCTGAACCACCTTGTCCATGTCAGTAATGGCCATATTCACCTGATTTATGCCGTCTGACTGTTCTCTGGATGCTTCTGAAATTTCCGTTACAAGGCCTGCAACCTTGTCAAAATTTTCAGATACCTTTGCAAAGGCTTTGTTTGTAACGGAAACAAGCCTGGCTCCGTCACTCACTTTTTTAAGGGTATCTTCAATCAGAACAGCTGTGTCCTTTGCAGAATCTGCCGAACGCATGGCAAGGTTTCTGACTTCTTCTGCAACAACAGCAAATCCTGCTCCTGCCTCACCTGCCCTTGCCGCCTCAACTGCTGCGTTCAGTGCAAGCAGATTGGTCTGGAATGCAATTTCATCAATATTTTTTATTATTTTTGAAGTTTCCTCACTTGCCTTTGAAATTGCATCAATGGATTCAATCAATTCTTCCATTGATTCATTGGCCCCATCCACAAGCTTGCCGGCTTCCCTCATGAGATTATCTGCATGGCCTGCATTTTCAGCATTCTTTCTGGTCATGGATGCCATTTCCTCCATTGATGAAGAAGTTTCCTCAATGGAGGCTGCCTGTTCTGAAGCTCCTTCTGCAAGGGACTGGCTTGCAGAAGAAAGCTGGCCGGCAGCTGAAGCAACCTGATCAGCACCTTCACTCATACCCAGGGTTATTGAATTGATGGGCCTTGTAATGGAACGGACTATCAAAAGGGCAATTCCGATAATTGCCAGAATGGAAACAATTGTTATAACAAAAATCAGCCATTTTAATGCCGTAATTGCGCCAAAAATCTCATCTCGATCCATTTCCGCCATAAGAGCCCAGGTCAGGCCCTCAATATTTACAGGGGTAAAAGCAGACAATACTGTATTTCCTCTGTAGTCAACAATAAGTTTTTCTCCTTGCCTGCCTGAAAGGGCAAGCCTGGATGCTTCTGTATCCACCTTACCTTTTACCGGATCTGCAAAAGAAGCTTTCACACTATGGGTTGAAGGATCAAGAAAACTGTCGGAACGCATAAGCTTATCAGGGCCCACAAGATAGGTCTCTCCTGTTTTGCCCATGCCTGATCGCTCCTGCATGATTTTATTTATGGCATCAAGGGAAAGCTGCAGAGCCACCACCACCTCAACCTTGCCATTATGAACAAGGGGCTGGGCAATAAAGGCGCTGGGCTCATTATTGGAAGGGGCATAGGGAGCAAAATCAGCAATCCCGTAGGTCCCGGTCTTAATTACCTGCCTGAAAAGCCTGCCAAGCCCTGTTGCAGCGTACCTGCCATTCTGAAAATTTGTCCTGTAATCAGATTCCTTGGCAACTGTATAAAAGCAATACCCATCAGGATTCATGAGAAAAAGGTCATAGTATCCATAAAGGTTCTTATATTTTTCAAAAAAATCCTCTCCTCTTGTATCCTTGGGGCAAAAAACCTCTGACACTGCCATCTCCGCAAGCAGAGCCCATTTTGTTCCAAGAAATTCAATGTCTGTATATGCACTTAAAACGGGTTGGCCTGTATACCCTTTAACCAGCCCAGACCCTGTTTTGCCTTCAAGTGCAAGATTGACTGCAACAGTATCAACCTTTCCCCTGTCAGGATCGGCAAATGAATTTTTTACGCTATGATGGTCAGGATCAAGAAATGAATCTGACCGCATAAGCCTGTCCTGCCCCACAAGATAAACTTCCCCTGTTCTGCCAAGTCCTGTGCGTTCGTTCAGAACTGCCTGAATTTTTTCAAGGGATAACTGAAGGGCCACAACCCCTGTCTGCTCTTTGCCGCTCAGGATGGGAGCTGCAATAAATGCTGCCGGTTCATTATTGGAAGGGGCATAGGGAGCAAAATCCTCAAAAACTATTTCCCCTTTAAGGGCTTTTGCAACGGCCCTTCCAAGCCCGGTGTCCCTGTACCTGCCTGTTAAAAGGTTTGTATGATAATCAGCTTCCTTTGCATATGTGTGCAAACACATTCCATTCATATCAATAATAAAAAAATCATAGTATCCAGTGGCTTTTATGAATTTATCTATTATATCGGTATAACGTATATATTCACCGCTTTTCTGGCCGGATTCCATCTGATATCGGTATTGAGCCATGCCCTTGGTGCAGATGGAGCGGGTCTGCTGGGCCTTTATGTCAATCAGGCTCTGATCAAGAAACATTCTGACAGCCCTTGCCTTGTTGTTGCGTATGGCTTCAAGCTTGTCAATTCCCTGTTTTCTCATGGTGCTCACAGTTTCAACAAGAACATCCATGTCCCCTTTTCTTTCCCTAAAAAAGCGTTCGATCTGAAGTTTTTTCACGGTTCGCATGCTTTTGAGCTGATCATGGGCTGCACGCGACAATGCATTGCTGGATTTTACACAGGATATTATACTTATGACCCCGAACGGGATAATACCGACCAGCAGGAACAAAGCAGTTAATTTGAACTTAAGGCTCATATTTTTCATTATTTATTCTCCTGTATATGAATTAAAGATTTTCCTGTGATATGGTTTCAAAACTTTCAAAATCGCCGGCAGACAAAACCTTGTCAATATCAAGAAGAATTGTTACACGGCCTTGTGTCTTTGCCAGCCCCAGAATATAATCTGTGTCAAGATCAGTGCCGAAATCAGGAGTTTCTTCTATTTCTTCCTCTGCAATATTAAGAACTTCAGAAACCGAATCAACGACAATTCCCATGAGAACCGTGCCCATATCATTGTCAGTTTCCACAACAATAATACAGGTATGGTCTGTATAGGGTATTTCTCCCATCCTGAACCTGAGCCTGAGATCAATCACCGGAATGACCTTTCCACGCAGGTTTATAACCCCTTTTACAAATTCCGGAGTTCGGGGTACGCAGGTTATAGGCATCATTCCTATGATTTCCTTGACATTGAGAATACCGATACCGTATTCTTCCCTGCCCAGGGTAAATGTAAGATATTTTCCGGTCTTACCCGGAACAGCTCTGATAACCTTGTTAATTGATTCATCTGACTGGTCCATCTGCAATTTCCTCCATCTATTAAATAAATTTTGTTCATGACATGCCATCTCCAGGAAGCATCATTTTATTAATCACATCACAAAGATCATCATAGGATTCGCTTATGCAGGTATAAAATCTTGGAGACAGCTTAAAGGCCCTGGAAAGGGTGAATTTTGATTCATCAGGAAGGATCAGAACAATACGCCTGCCCTCCAGCATTTCTCCGAGAGATACCAGGTTTTCAAGCCTTGACCTGGAATCTGCAAACAATACAAACAAAAGCTTTTCATAACTGCCCTGATTTTTTTTCAATTCCACCACAAATTCCGGTATTGTCCGAATTATCCTGCACTCTGTTTCCGGCAGACAGCCTGAAACTGCTTTTTCAAAAACTTTTCCCTGGTGAGATGCATCGCAATGGATAAAAAGAACAAGTGTCATTGCCTTTTCCCGCATTGTTCGATCTGGTAATATTTTTTCGTAACAGTTCTGTCTGATCCCGGGTGAACCGGGCTATGCCAGAAAATTATTCAATTAACATGCCAGTGAGATAAAAACAGCCCTGACAACAGGCAGGCACCTGAATTGCAGGAAATTACAGATCACAGTCACAAGGCGGAAGTGTCTGAAAAATATGACGACCAGAAAAATATGTCAGTTTTTTATGACATTTTTATGCTGTATTTTTTCAAAAGAGAATAAAGATGCCCCCTTGAAAGCCCGGAAAGGCTGCATGCCAATCTGATATCTCCGTTTGTATGGGACATGAGGTGCATGATATATCTGCATTTCATTTTTTCAATGTATTCCCTGAATTCCAGGGCTGTCACATCAAGAGGCTCATAAGCTTTTAAATCTTCATGCCCTGCAGATTTATTCAGATTCATCTTGTCCCTTATATTGGACAGCCTTATATAATCAGGAAGATGTTTTTCAAACAGGGTATCTTCGCCAAATGCTTCGCTGCACGCATGATCCATGGCATTGAACAGTTCCCGGACATTTCCGGGCCAGTCATATTGAATGAGGCCTGCAACAAACTCATCTGACAATCTGCGGGGCTCTTCATTGAAAAGTTTTCTTTTTCTGTCCAGATGATACTCAATCAGCAGGGGTATATCAGGCTTACGTTCCCTTAAAGGAGGGATCTCGATTTTGATGGATGCAAGCCTGTAATAAAGATCCTGCCTGAATTGTTCTTTTGCCATCATTTCGGGTATATTACGGTGAGTTGCTGCAATTACCCTGAAATTGCTGGAGATTTCCCTTCTGCTGCCAACAGGCCTGACTCTTTTGTCCTGCAATGCCCTTAAAAATTTTTTCTGAAGTTCCAGGGGTAATTCCCCGATTTCGTCAAGAAACAGGGTACCTTTGTCTGCAAGGGCAAGAAGACCGGGTTTATCTGAATCAGCTCCGGTAAAAGACCCCTTTGAATGGCCGAACAAAACGCTTTCCACCAGATGATCCGGCAAAGCTGCGCAATCCACAATAATGAAATCATTATTGCAGCGGGAGCTATTGTCATGAACTGCCCTTGCAAAAATTTCCTTTCCAGAACCTGTCTCACCTGTGATCAGCACTGGGGCATCTGTTCTTGAAGCCTTGAGAACTGCTTCAAAGCAGGCATTGATCCTGCCTGTTCTTCCTATTATATTATTGCGTTTAAATGAATGATTGCAACTGGTCTTTTGTTTCTGTCTTCTGTATAAGACCGCCCTTTCAAGTGATAACTGGAATTGTTTGTGAGATCCTGTTTTCTGTATATAATCCCAGACCTTTGCCTTGATGGCGAATTCTGCTGCCCGGGAATCGTTTCTGCCTGTCATGACAATTATCTCAGGCGCATCCGGCAGTTCGTTGATATTATTGATGATATCAAGGCCGCTTCCTTCCGGGAAATTTATATCAAGAAAAACAACATCAATGCCACCCGACGATATCATATCAAAGCCCTGGGTCAGGGTAAGGCAATATGAAGGCATATGGCCCATACGCTCAAACCGTGCCGCAAGGACTCTGCATATATGGATATCATCATCAATTATGAGAACTGCTGCCATACAAATTATCTTCCGGAATTACTTCAGGATTCAACGGGCAGAACAATCTTAAATCCTGTTTCCTTTCCTTTAACTGAATTCACATGGATTGATCCTCCATGCTGCTGAACTATGGAATTTGAGATATAAAGTCCGAACCCTGTTCCCTTTGTGCTTTTGGAAGAAAAAAACAGGGTAAATATTTTCTGTTTTGTTTCCATATCCATGCCGCACCCGTTGTCATGAATATGAATTTCTATATGATCATCATTTTTCAGAATCTCAAACCTGATTTCATGGCCTTGTTTATCCTTATCCGCGATACAGGCATCAATGGCATTGTCAATTATATTGATCAGAGCCACCATGATAAACTCCCTGTCCATGACAATGGTATCTGGAATATCAGCATCAGAACAGATGAAGGCTATATCTGTCCCCCGAAGTTTCTGTTCTGCTGTTTTTCTTACATCAGCTATAAAATCACGTGTTTTTACAATGGTTTTATTCAGTTTCCTGTCCTTTGAATACAAAAGGATATCCATGATCATCTTCTTGATCCGGTCAATGGCCTTGTCAAGAAGGTCAAGCCCTTCTTCCACTGTTTTATAGTCACGGGATTTCAGCCCTGATCTTGCAATATATACACCGCCGTCAAGATTAGTTAAAAGCCCCTTTATATTATGGGAAATAGTTCCTATCATAAGGCCCAGCGATGACAGGTGATCTGCCATCTTTGACTTTTCAAGGATAAGCATCTCAAGTTTCTGGGTGTATTCCAGAAGTTTCTGCCTTGATATAATTTTTTCCACGGCCTTTTCAATGGCAATCTCAAGAATATCAACATTTACAGGTTTTGTAATAAAATCAAATGCATCGTGTTTAAGGCTTCGTATGGTCAGATCCATATCGCCGTGGCCTGTGATCATGAGTACCTGGGTTTCAGGATTTTCCCTTTTAATGCGTTTGAGCAGTTCAATACCGTCCATAACCGGCATCTTGATATCAGTAATTACGATATCCGGACGATTTTTCCTGAATATTTCCAAAGCATTCTGCCCGTTTTCCGCAAGAAAAACCGTATATCCCGCATCCATTAACGCAATTTCAAAAACATCGCGGATATCTTCTTCATCATCTGCCACCAGAATGGATATATTGTTTTTATCAGGTATCATCAATTAATTGTCCCCATACACAAGTTCATTTCCATCATCTTCAGGCACCGGGAATGATACAATGAAAACCGCACCGCCTGATTTTCCGGATTCAGCCCTGATGGTTCCGGAACAATCCCTGACAATACCGTAACTGATGGAAAGCCCCAGCCCTGTGCCGCGGCCGACCTCCTTGGTGGTGAAAAAAGGCTCAAAAAGCCTGTCTTTTGCGTCATTTCGAATCCCAGCCCCTGTATCGTGTATCTCAATGACCACCATGCTGTCGCGGACATCAGTAACAATTTTTATCATATCAGGTTCTGCGCTGTCTTTACCCCGGGTTTCCCATTTTTCCTCAATCGCGTCCCTTGCATTCATAACAAGATTGATAAACACCTGCTCCAGCCTGTCCGGGTCTGCCAGAATCTCAGGCAGGGAATCTTTCTTATTCCAGATAACATCTATCCCGTGAATTTTCAACTGCTGATTGAACATTTCAAATGTCCTCTGGAGCACCTCGTTAAGGTTTGTGCGCACAAGTTTTATTTCGGATTTTCTTGCAAACTGGCGCATATGATGAATAATTTTTTCAGCCCTGTCCACGTTGCTGTCAATCTTTTCAATGAGCTTACGAAAAATGTGTTCCTTTATTTCCTCATTCTCCCTGATTTTTTTCATGAAAAAGCTGCTGGAAGATTTAATAACAGAAAGGGGCTGATTCAATTCATGGGCTATTCCGGTGGACATTTCACCAAGGGTTGCCATTTTGCTGGCATGCAGCAGATGCTGCTCTGCTTCAAGTCTCTTTGTGATATCATTTATGGTTACCAAAAGCACCTGCAGATCAGAATATCTTGACTGGGCCACCCACATGTCAACATAGATGAATTTTTCATCATCAATACGGTGTTTTACTTTATTGATTTCCTGTTCTGATTTCATTTTTCCGACAAGTTCATCCCTGTCTTCGTCCATGAAAAAATCGGAAAATTCTTTTTTCAGCAGATTTCCCTTGTATTCACCGTACAATTCAACTGCCTTGATATTGCAATCAAGAATTTTAAAGGTTTTTGCATCAATGACAAACACAGGATTTGAAATATTATTGAAAATAGCGTGATATTTTTCTTCGGACCTTTTCAGTTCAGCTTCAAGGCGGCGCCTCTGGGTTATATCAATGCTCATTTCCATTGCGGCAACTATATTGCCCTCAGCATCCTTTACCGGCGCTGTAATAAACATCCAATGATTCTTTTCGCCATCCTTGCCTATGCCTTCAGCCTCTCCATAATGGGACATTCCATCCACAAATGTCTGCTCAACAACACAGTCCTCACATTTTTCATCAAGCCCTTTATAGGCATGGTAGCAGAAACTTCCCGGTTTTGGATCAAACCTTTCCTGAAAGACCCTGTTCCATCTGAGCAGCCTGTAATCCTTTGACTGTACTGTTATCATGCAAGGAGCCATTTCAAAAAGAGACTGGTACTCGTTTCTCTGCTTTTTCAGTTCCGCCTGATCACGGCCTATCTGAGCGCCCATCTTTTTTATGGCTTCTGCAAGAAGGCCGATTTCATAATCCTTTCCAATATCAATTTCCTCGTCATATTTACCCTCTGCGATTTTTCTTGTCCCTTCAATCAATTTTTTGATGGGTTTTTTTACAAACTGCATGATGGCAAAAAATATAATAACGGCTGTAATGAAAATAATGGAAAAGGCAAGTTTTATAATACCCTGTTTTATCTTTGAAATCTGCTGGTCTGTCTGTTCAAGGGAGACCACAACATCAAGAGACCCTAAAATCTTCTGATCCTCAGGATGAAAATGGCATTTTGTGGCGCATCCAGGCTCATTATAGATGGGCTGGACAATTCCAAGCACACGGTATCCCTCAGGAGAAGTGAAAAAACGCATTCTCTGCTTTAAACCGAGTTCTGCCAGAGGAGGGTCCTGTTTATGGCAGATATCACAGGATTCCTCCTTGATATCAACTGTCTTGTCGATTTCTTCCTTTCTGTTGGTAAATTTTATCTGGCTTTCCTTGTTGTAGATTCTTATGCTTTCGATTCCGGGCTGGTTTGCGATATTGTTTATGATCTGGGTAATATCATCTCTGGAATTGAGCATCATGGCATAATGGGTACCCAGTTTAATGGAATTTGCCAGACGGTCAGTGCTGGCAATGACATTTCTCATGATCTGGGTCTTTATATTGTTGATATTGAAATATGCCCATGCTGAAATGGAAAGTATGACAATCAGACCAACACTGAAAATCAGTTTTGACACAAGGCTATGCTTGAGATATTTGTAAAAATCTTTCATGCAATATTTTTTATCAGTTCCTCTGTGTTGGACAGATTAAGTTCAAGCCCTGCTTCGCGGGGGCCGGCTCCCATGGCAAGACATAGAAATTGCGGAAGAAAAAGCACCGGTATCTCAAGATTTATGCCCTGGCTGCGGGAAATTTTTTTCTGGGCTGATTCAAGATTCATCTGGCACATGGGACACACTGTCAATATGGCATCCGCCCCTTTTGCAGCATTTAAAATCCTTGTCACAAGGGCCTGTCCTGCTTCAGGCTTTGTACTGGTGTTGGAAGCTCCGCAGCACTGGGCTGCCATATCCCATTCAAAAACCCGGGCTTTGCATGCCCTGATCAAAGGCTCCATGGTACGGGGCTGTTCAGGATCATCAAAAACAGCAAAGGGCCTTAAACACTGGCATCCATAGTACGGGGCTATTTTCAGGCCTGTCATGGGATTTATAATTTTTTCACCTATTTTTTCAATATCAATATCCTGCGATACAATATCCAGAAAATGCCTGACCAGAACATTTCCCTTCAGTTCAAGGCTGTCTTCTGCAAGCACAATATTGATTTTCTCTAAAAGGGCCTTGTCAGTTTTGATTTTTTCACAGGTTTTCTTCAGGTTAAGATAACATGCGCTGCACGGAACCATAATCTGATCCGAACCATGCATTTTTTCAGCAAGCGCAAGGGTTCTTGCAGGGAGCACATAGGACAGAAGCCTGCTGTGCGATTCAGCAGCCGTGGCTCCGCAGCATGTCCAGTCATCAATTTCCTCAAGGGAAATATCAAGCATCTTTGCAAATAATTTTGTGGAAATATCATATTCCCTTGAACTGCCTTCCAGGGAACAGCCAGGATAATATAAATATTTCATTTTATTCCTCCAGTTGGGCTGTTTTTTCAAATAATGCGTTTAATTTTCCCCTGCCCTGCGGAGAAAAATCAGTATGAATCTTTTTTCTGGCCATCAATTTAAGGCCCAGGGGTGCAAATTGCAGCGGAATGACAGGATTTTTCATGGAAATAAAATACCGGGTCATGAACTGCATTTCCTTTACCCTGCCATATTTTCGCACATTATCAAGAAAACTTCTGTAAAAAACGGTTGACCTGCGGAATGCAACAAGCTCCGCCTTTGAAGCTGCCTGTTTCAAAAGGTTCATGGCCTGGGTAAGCTCAAGCCCTCTCGGGCATCTCAAGGTACAATAATAACATGATGAACACATGATAAAAGATTTGCTTTTGAATATATCCTGTGTCCTGTCCATCAATACCATGCGCCACATATGCCTTGGGGTTATATCCATGAATCGGCTGTTCGGACATGATCCTGTACAGGTTCCGCACTGAATACAGGGCTGTATCATTTTTTTCACGGCATTTACCTGAGCTGCAAGCCTGTCATTATCCTGTTGGCCCATAAGTTTTTCCTTTATTTTTTATTATCTTCACTTTTCCCGCTGTTTTTTACAAGCCTATTTTACGCATATCCATGAAAAAGCTGTTCATGACAATGCAATATCAATTATATCCATGATCTGCTGCCCGTAAAAACCTTCCACAAATGCTGAATCACTGGGGCACATGGCTGCACACACCCCGCATCCCTGGCATGCGGCAGGATCAACTTCAATTTTTTCTTCAATTTTATTTACAAACCTTGCACCATACGGACAGGCATCAACGCATATTTCACACAGGCTGCATGTTGCAGTTCTTGTGGCAGAAACAGATTTCCCAGAGACAAGACAATCATGGGAAAGAATGCGGATTGCCCGCGCAGCAGCAGCTCCGGCAGAACTTAGTGCTTCTTCTATTGTGCACGGCTTAAGGGCAAGCCCGCAGGCAAACGCCCTGTAATTCATGGTGTCAACCGGCCTGAACTTTGAATCAGCTTCCCTGACAAAATTGAATCTGTCCAGGTCTGCCCCGTACTGTCCGGTCAGGGAATCAATGTCAGTTGCGGGTACTATGCCCGTTGCATGCACTACACAGTCTGCATTGATTTCAACATCCATATCAAGTACAGAATCACGGGTTCTGACAATTGCCTTTCCGTTTTCAACGGCAATTTCGGGGAAAGAAGAAGGCTCATACTGCATAAAGACAACTCCGGCCTGTCTTGCCTTTATATGGTATTTTTCATAAAATCCGTAACTCATCATATCCCTGTAAAGGATATATACCTGGATACCGGGATTTTTTTTCTTCAGCTCCAGTGCATGCTTCAATGCCCTTATACAGCATACCCTTGAACAATACGGGCGTTTTTCATTTCTTGTGCCTGAACACTGGATCATGACAATTGTTTCAAGCTGTTCAGGAACAATTTTATTATTGTGCAGGCCAAGTTCAAACTGCTTTTGCGTCATTTCAATTTTTCCGGTTTCATCATGACCTGAATCAAATTCAGGTTCAGCCTGGTCTCCTCCTGTGGCAAAAACCGTAACACTGTGGCGGATTGATTCAGGGCCGGCTCCCTGCCGGTTTAAAATACTCATGAATTCTCCGGGCCTGTTTACTGCCGCAGCAACCACAGTGTTCTTATGAATTTTTATATTTTTATGGGATTCAGCCCTTTTGACAATGGCCTTGCAAAAACCTGCAATATCGTTATTATTTATATCAGTATCCATCCACAGGAGATTGCCCCCAAGTTCATTGGTTTTTTCAACAAGGTCAACGTGAAATCCAGAATCTGCAATGCCGAGAGCCGCTGTAAGCCCTGCAATCCCTCCCCCGACCACAAGTGCGGCTGGTTTTACAGGCACTCTTTCCACCACATCTGGATTTTTAAACCCTGCCCCTGATATCAGAATCTTGAGCCTGCGCAAAATACTATCACTGCAAAGGCCGGCCATGTCCATAGTTTCCATGAGAAAGACGGGAAGGCCGCTTTGTTCTGCCAGTTCAGACAGCCTGTTTTTTCTGATGCATGGAAGGCATGCCCCCATGACAAGCCGGTTGGGTCTTTTTTTTCTTATCTGCTCTGCCAGTTCAAACCATGCCTCATCTGTACACAGATCCTGCATTATTTCAATGGCATCAAGCTCCGGGATTCCAGACAGCCCGGATTTCACAGCCTCAATATCAGATTCAGCTTCCATGATGCGGGAACATGAACAAAGCACAGTCAGTATTCTTGGATTTTCCCTTGCAAGTTCCTTTGTATCCCATAAAGCATTGCCAGGGTTTTCCATATCCTGAACCCTTACTCTGCCGGCCTTATGCATAAGGTTGCATGCTGCACAGGCTGCTGCTGAAGCGCAGGTTACAGATTCGCCTATATCCTTGAGCCCTGAAAATGACCCGGCAGCAATGATTCCCTCCCGCGGGGTAAGGTTTGCCGAAAACGGCAGGGTTCTGACAAAGCCCCATTCATTGGTTTCTATATTATTTTTCATTGCCAGGGCTGTAAGCTGGGAAGCTGGTTTCTGTCCTGTTGCAAGCACAACCAGATCGAATTTTTCTTCCCGGATTTTCCCGTTCATTTCAGCATACCTTGCCACAACTGCGTGATTGTCAGGTTCTGCAACGGGAGTAAGAGAATGCACCCTTGCCCTTACAAACCTTACACCCATATTATCCCTGGCATCTTTTCTGTACAGGTCAAAGGATTTGCCAAAGGTTCTCATGTCCATATAAAAAATGGCTGTCTCAATTTCAGGGCCGAATTTTTCCTTTGCAAGCACAGCCTCCTTGATGGACATCATACAGCATATACTGGAACAAAACACTGTCCTGGTCTGTGAATCCCTTGAACCCACACATTGAAACCAGGCTATTTTCTTTACGGCTTTTCCTGTCACAGGATGGACAAGAGTTTTTCCTTTTCCTGCTTCACCAGTGCCTGTTCACCTTATCA
>CAYUOB010000003.1:0-26112 GCA_964446145.1 uncultured Desulfobacula sp. | reverse complement strand
AACAGCAGGAAACATGCCGTATCCATAGGGATTCTTTGTCATGTCAGGCCTGAAAAATTCAGTGCCGCCGGCAAGTATCACAGAATCAACCGTCTCAACCCTTGCCTGTGCCATTTCAAATTCACGATATGCATTTGTCACCATTGAAATCAGCACATCAGGGTCAAAGGGTTTTGTAAGATAATCAAGGGCGCCCTGTTTCATGGCTTCCACAGCTGAATCAACAGCAGCATAGGCTGTCATCATTATCACGCAGATATCAGGGTTAACGGCTTTGGCCTTTGCAAGAAGCTCAACCCCGTCCATGCCCGGCATCTTGATGTCCGTGAGCATCATATTAAATGAATCATGTTCAAGCATGTCAAGGGCTGCTGTGCCTGAATCTGCTGTTTCAACAAAAAATCCTTCCTCTTTCAGCCATTCCCCTGTGGAATCACGCACTATCTTTTCATCATCCACAACCAGTATTCTGAATTTTGCCCTGTCCTGATCAACAAATTTTATGGCGCCTGCACTGCACACGGCCTCACACTCCCCGCACCCGGAACAGGCAGCATAATCTATTGTATATCTGTCAGGAAAAGACTGGGGGCAGGGAAGATATACAGCTTTTCTGAGTGTCAGCCCCTCATTAAAGGGATCAGGAACCCGAACAGGGCATGCCTGCACGCATTCACCGCATCCTGTGCACAGATCCGGATCAATCACAGGAGGATTCTGCTTGAGAGTCACTTTGAAATTGCCGGGCTCTCCCTCAATACCGATTATCTGTGTGGACACAAGAATCTGTATATTATCATGGGACAGGCCCTTTCTGAGACAATGCTGAGATGAGCTGTCCCTGTCAAATAAGGGCAGCATTCTGCAAAATCCGCACCTTGATGTTGGAAACTGATAATCAAGTTTGCATAAAAGCCCGCCTGTATGATCACAGGAATCAACAAGCAGCACCTTATATCCTGTCTGCGCCAGATCCAGTGCAGCCCTGATGCCGCTTACTCCGGCTCCGGCAACCAATGTTCTGCCAACTGCCTTATCCATTTTACCTCCGGAAAAATCATTTAACCTGATTAATTGTCCCCAATGCCGACAATTTCTTCAAATTCCTTTTCATTGAACACTGACAGGGGCGGCGGAGCGTCTTCGTCCATACCAGGGTGATAGGCAAATGCCGCCTGGCTGACAGATGATACACTCCTGAACACTTCATAAACAGGAATGACGCTTGGGCATGCATTGGAGCACTGGCCGCACCCCACACAGGCAAGGCTCATATGGGCCATTCTGGTAAGGTGATAAAACACGGTATCTGTGGGCATTTTGATGCTGCCTTTTTTTTCTGCCCATTGATGATATTGAAAAGGTTTGTGAATAAATACATCTGTATTGAACACACATTCCTTGCAATAACATACAGGGCACATATTTCTGCAATTATAGCAATTTATGCACATATCAAAAAAACCGGCAAGTTTTTCAATACTGCCGGTTCGCTGATCAATATCCAGAATCATTGCTTCTGCAGCCCGGGATTTTTCATTTTTTATGGTTTCCATTATTTCCTCGCGTTTCAAAGGCTCAGAAGCTTCAGGCATTCCAAGGGATTCAAGCAGCTTTTTTCCCCTGTCTGTGCATGAATCTGCAATCATGCCTTCTGACAGGTCCACGCCAAAACCCATGATATTGATATCCGCATTAACAGCAAAGGGATGTTCACAACAGGTGCATGCCCTGCTGAACTCAAAACCCTTTATATTTGTGCAGGTGCCTGAAAATACATTTTCAATGAATTCATCACTGCTTAAAGCGCCATTCTGCACATAGGCCCTGTAATCTGCCCATGTCAATGCTCCTGGGCAGTCCATGCCGATAATGACAAGTTCCTGCCTTGAGCCCTGTTTGAGTTTTACAAGCTCAATAAAGGCACGGATCTCACAGGGACGCAGCAGAACAGCAGTTTTTCTGCCGGACTGCCTGAAGGAAAGCCTGGAAACCATTCTTGCCGAATTAACAGGAAACGCCGGGCTGAAAGGCAAAGCATGTTCAAGCTGTTCAGGGTCAGTCAAAAGTGCCGGCATGGCTGAATCTGAACCATAAACCTCAAGGGGCAGAAATAAAGCGTCAATCTCATTCAGGCCGAGAATTTTTGTAAAAAAACTCCGCAATCCTTCTGACAGACTGTTGTTTTCTCGTTTTATTCTGATCATCATGGCAGAAATTTCCTTTATTTATCATATCACCCTGGCCGGTTTTATCCGGGAAGGGCCCATTTCAATTATCTGATCATTCAACCGGGTCATGACTTTGGCAAACTCAATTCCGTCACTTGCCCCGATCCAGGTCAGACGCAGCCTGTTTTCCTCAATGCCGAACTTTGGAAGAATCTGTTTTAAAAGCTTTATTCTGCGTCTTGCCTTGAAATTGCCGTTTATATAGTGGCAGTCCCCTGGATGGCACCCACTTACCAGCACTGCATCTGCTCCCTCCAGAAAAGCCTTGATAATGTACTGGGGATCAACCATTCCAGTGCACATTATACGTATAAGCCGGACATTGTCAGGATAGGGCAGACGCGATGTTCCGGCAAGGTCGGCTGCTGTATAGGTGCACCAGTTACACACAAAGGCAATTATGACCGGTTCAAATTTTTCCATTTTTTTCTCCTTAAAAAATTCCGCTGATTTCGGCAAATATCTGTTTTTTTGTAAAATGCCTGCTCTGGGCAGCTCCGCTGGGGCAGAATCCGGAACAGCTTCCGCATCCTTTGCATATTGCCTCATTCACAACAGACACCTGTCTTCTTTCATCAAATTCAATGGCTGAATAGGGACAAAGCGTGATACATGTTCTGCAGCCCACACAGATGTCAGGGTCAATAAAGGAAATGGTCGGAGATATATCCACCCTGCCCTTTGCAGCAAGGGACAATGCCTTTGCTGCAGCGCCCGATGCCTGGGAAACAGTATCAGGAATGTCCATTGGCTTCTGGCAGCATCCACACAGAAAAACTCCTTCGGTTGCCGTGTTCAGAGGCCCTAACTTTGGATGCTCCTCAAGAAAAAACCCATCTGCCCCCTGGTTTACTCCAAACACTCTTCCCACATCGCCTGCTGTATCCCTGGCCTGAATCGCGGTGCATAAAATAACCATATCAACCGGAACCCTTATACGCTCACCCAGAAGAGTATCTTCAGCAATTGCAATGAGTTTGCCCTGCTCAGAAGGATTTTCCGGCCTGTCTGAAATCTGGGCAACCTTTCCCCTTATGAATATGGTTCCCTCTTCCTGACATCTTCTGTAAAATTCCTCATATCCTTCGCCAAAACATCTCATATCAATATAAAAATCATAGACTTTTGTATCGTGTCCCACCTTGTCCTTTATGAGATGCGTATATTTAAGGGCATACATGCAACATACCCTTGAACAGTATTCATGATAATTCACATCACGGCTGCCCACACAATGAACTATTGCCACACTCCGGGGGGCACGTGTAAACTCATTGTTCTCATCGCGGATCAGGATCCTGCCGCCTGTGGGCCCTGTGGCATTGCTCAGGCGCTCAAATTCCAGGGCTGAAAAAACATTGGCAAACCTGCCGTACCCGAATTGTTTCATGGACGACGGAACCAGAGGATCATAACCGGTTGCAAGAATAATACTGCCGGCCCTGATTTTCAGGGTCTGTTCCTTCATTGAATGATCAATTGCATTTGCCTCGCACACATTGACACATTCCATGCATTCACAGCATGTGCCGCAGTTAAGGCACCTTGATGCCTCGGCAAGAGCCTGTTCTTCGGTAAAGCACGGCTCAACTTCCTCAAAAGAGGCAATTCTTGTTTCAGGGTCAGCACATTCAACTTCCTGAACAGGCTGAATTTCAATATTTTCAGGGATATCAGGATAATCCGGGGATTGTTCTTCAGGCTCTGAAAAATTTTCCACCTTGTCAGATTCCACTGAATTTATATATCTGTCAATGCCAAGGGCAGCCTTTCTTCCCTGGGCAATGGCCTCAATCACCGTTGCAGGGCCTGTAACCATGTCCCCGCCTGCAAAAACATTTTCAATGCCGGTCTGAAGAGTCAGCGGATCAGCCTTGATTCTGTTGTAGGCGGTAATTTCAAGCCCTGGCATGTCATCTGCCCAGGACAGGTCAGTACGCTGGCCTATGGCAGGTATAATTGTATCGCATTCAATGACAAACTGGGAGCCTTCAATGCTAACAGGGCGCCTTCTGCCTGAATCATCAACATCACCCAGTCTGTTTTTGATACACTTAAGCCCTGCAACACGATTGTTTTTGACAATTATTTCAACAGGGCCTGTAAGGGGCATAAGTTTTATATTTTCCTCAAGAGCTCCTTTGATTTCCTCTTCATATGCAGGCATTTCCTGTCTTGTACGGCGGTAGATGATGACAACCTCATCACTGCCCTGTCGCACGGCACACCTTGCAGCATCAATCGCCACATTGCCTCCGCCTATGATCAGCACCTTTTTTCCGCACCCTGTCTGCCTTCCAAGGTTCACATCCCTCAAAAATGAAACAGCATCCATAACCCCTTTTGCATCATCTTCTCCTGCAAGTCCAAGTTTAAGGGATTCATGGGCTCCGGTACTCAGAAAAACCGCCTTGAACCCGTCCTGTTCAAGGCTTTCCAGGCTTATATCCGTTCCAAACCCTGTTCCTGTCACAAGGGATATCCCATGATCAAGAATGGTTTTGATTTCCCTGTCCAGTATTTCAGGAGGCAGCCTGTAATCAGGGATTCCGGTTTTCAGCATGCCGCCCGGAACCTGCAGTTTTTCAAATATTGTCACCCTGTATCCCTTAAGCCGGAGAAAATAGGCGGCAGTGAGCCCGCACGGCCCGGCTCCGATCACGGCAACCTTTTCTTTGCGCTCCTTTATATCAGGTATATTCACAGGAACTTTGCCTGCCATGTCTGCTGCAAAGCGTTTCAGCCTGCGTATGGCAACAGGGTCATCAACAAGGGACCGTCTGCACCTGGATTCACACGGATGGGGGCATACTCTGCCCAGAACTCCCGGAAAAGGGGCTTTTTCCATGACAAGGGACGCTGCCCTGTCATATTTCTTAAGGCCGATCAGCTGGATATATCCCTGTACATTGATACCTGCCGGACAGGTCATGACACAGGGAGCCCTGCTGGTTTTTTCTATGTTGAATGTAATTGGAATGGCCTGAGGAAATGCGCGGCCAATGGCTTTACGCGATGCCATTCCCATATCCCAGTAGTTGGGAAGTGAAACAGGGCATACCTTGGCACATTCACCGCACCCTGTGCACAGGGCTTCATTAATGTATCTGGGTTTTCTTCTCACCTCAAGCGTGAAATTACCTATGAATCCCGAAATCCCTGTAACTTCACTGAAACTCAGAAGTTCAATATTGGGATTCTGGCCTACCTCCACCATCTTGGGTGTTCCGATGCACGCAGCACAGTCCAGTGTAGGAAATGTTTTGTCAAACTGAAGCATGTGGCCGCCTATTGTTGTGTCTTTTTCAATGAGATAGGCTTTGTGTCCTGAATTTCCTATATCTATGGCTGCCTGCATGCCGGCGATCCCGCCGCCGATAATGGCGACATCAGGATTGACATCAGAAATTTTTGTCTCCAGCCCGGCATGAAACATCACCCGTGTAATTGCCGCGCTGACAAGATGCTTTGCCTTTTCAGTGGCAAGCAAAGGGTCTTCAGTTACCCATGAAACCTGTTCCCTTACCGAACACATCTGAAAATAATATGGATTAAGGCCTGCACGCCTGCATGCCTCCATGAATGTTTTACCATGAAGCCTTGGGGAACATGACGCCACAACAACACGGTTCAGGGCAAATTCGCGTATATCCTTTTCAATCATGGTCTGGCCTGGATCTGAACACATGAATTTATAGTCCCTTGACACTGCAATTCCTTCAAGTGCTCCCACATAATCCCTGACCGCTTCCACATCCACTTTTCCTGCTATATTGATTCCGCAGTGGCAGATATAGAACCCTATTCTGCAGGAATCAGGTTTAAGGACGGCCACCTCACCTAAGCCCTGTCCTTTACCCTTCAACTCACCTGCCCCGGGCAAATCCGATACAGATACATCTGACATGGATAACCTCCAATCTGATTTTATTTACCTGTTTTCCTAAATATATTTTTCCTTATCTTATGGTCATAATTCGTTAACTGCGGGTAATTTTATGACAAACTCAGACCCTTTGCCGGGTTCGCTTTCCACAATTATTGTTCCCTTGTGTTTTTCAATGATTCCATAGGCAGACGAAAGGCCCAGCCCAACACCATAGCCCTGATTTTTGGTTGTGAAAAACGGCTCAAAAATAAAATTGAGCTCATCCTTTGTAATTCCCTTGCCCGTATCCTTTACACTTATGAAAACCAGTTTTTCATTTTTGTCATAACCGGTTTTTATTTCAAGAATCCCGCCGTTTTCCATCGCATCTATGGCATTGAAAATCAGGTTGATCACACATTGTTCAAGCTGGTTGAAATCTCCTGTGACATACGGAACATCAGGATTACAATCGGTTATCAGCTCTATATTGCTCAATTCAAGTTTATGGGCACATAAAAGCAGGCTGTGATCCACAAGTTTTGAGATATCAACTTTTTCCTGTACAAGCCGGGTTTTTCTTGAAAATTTAAGAAGCCCGGATACAAGTTCTGAACACCTCTGTGTTTCCGATTCAATAATGGCAAGATATGAATTGAATTTATCCAGACGCGCCCTGACATCTGCAGGCAGAAGGTTGGAATCTGCATGTGTTTTTTTGTTCAGCCTGATCATGAGCCTTATATAATTAAGAATGCCTGACAGGGGGTTGTTTATTTCATGCACCATACTTGCTGCAAGCCTTCCCAGCGACACCATTTTTTCCCTGTGAAGAAGCTGGGCCTGGTGTACAACCTGTCTTTTCAGGCTTGCGACTTCCCTTAGATCGCGGACAAAAAGCACCATGGAATTATTGATTTTTTCACGGCACATGACAAAACCAGAAATCTGGACAGGAATACATGTTCCATCTCCGGCAAGCATGGTGGTTTCATAGTCAACAAGAGTATTTTTACCGCCAAATTCACTGCCTGCAAGATCCTGTTTCAATTTAAGAAAACTGTCCCTGGGAAAAAGAGAGATTACCTTCATCTTTTTCAATACCTGTGCCTTCGGGCAGCCCAGAAGTTTTTCCATGCTCCTGTTGTATGTGACTATCAGATCTGTTTCGTCACATCCCAATATGCCGTCCATGGAATTTTCAATCAGGCTGCTTTGAAACCCCACGCTTTTCACCAGCTCTGCACTGGTTTTCAGGTTTTCGTTTTTAAGAAGAGTTGTATAATCGTATAATTGCTTTCTATCGGTATAGCGCTGCATTGCCCTTTTAAGAGCTGTGTGCAGGGCTGCATCATCAACCGGTTTGGCAATGAAATCCGAAGCATCAAGCTGTAATGCCTTGACTGCATTTTTAATGTCTGCAAACCCTGTGGTTACAATAACTTCTGTCTCAGGGCTTGTTTTCTTGATGTGTTCAAGCACATCAAGCCCGCTCATTCCGGGCATTTTAATATCAGTTATGATAATCTGGGGTTTTTCACGTGAGGCAAGTTCAAGGCCGGTGTTACCATCAGGGGCGCAGAAAACACGAAACCCTGCATCGGAAATAGTGACATCCATGATGTCCCTGATATCTTCATCATCATCTATCAGAAGTATTTTCCAATTAACGGGCACCGCCAGAAACCCCTTTCCATTGTTTTCACAAATAATAAAGCAAACAATGTACCGGAAAATCATTTATCTGAATTTTACACCAAAGTGTTTATATTTTCAAACAATTAAAGATAAAGGCTGATTTCACAGGAAGAATCCGGTTCGCAGACGATGCGATAAGGCGACTGCATACCGGCGCAATTAAGCGACTGCCGCCGATTCAGAACTCAAAATCATGCCGCGAGGATTCAGGTTGTGTCATGGGCTGAATACTTCCCTTGCAATACATACTGATAATTCTGTCAACACTCATGTCTTTTTCAACCCTGAATATGGCGATATAATGATCCTTCAGCATGTGAAAGGAAATTTCGCCTATCCTCCTGACAAATAAAAGGCTGACCTTGAGATTTATCATCAGTTTCGCAGTATTAAGACCTATATGTCCCTTTTTGTCCAGAAATTCATTTGCCAGAAAAGAACTCTCTCTTATCCTGCCGTTTTCCAGTGTTAATATCATAAACCAAGGGGCCCTTGCAAAATGAGGGTGGATAATCGAGTCAAGCCCCATGTTTCCGGAGACGGGAACGGCAATCCTGCAAATTTCCGATTTTTCAGGTTCCACATGGATAAATACAGAATCAATATTCTGATATTCCATCAGCAGCAGGTTTTCAGCGGTATCTGCAAGATCATGGGATTTATAAAGCGTGATTGACGGGTCAGTGCGGATTATGCAGTTAACAATCTTAAAAGGGCCTGACTGCCTGATCCTGACCTCATCCACACTTTTGATGCCATGAATCTTTTTCAGTTTTTCTTTTATTTCATGTTTCAGTTCAGTATCCATGTCAGCATCCATAAGGATCATAATGGATTTCCATGCAGTGCCTGCACCCAGTTTAAGGATGAGAAGCGCAATTATAATGATGATTATACCTTCAATATAGGCAATTGAGAAATAAACACAGATAATACCGATCAGAACGAAAAATGAAGTAAAAATATCAAAAAAAGCTTCAGAAGCCGTTGCAAGAAGAGCCTGGGATCCGATTGCAATACCGGTTGCTTTCTGTTTTAATGCCAGAATCAGCGCAACTGCACATGACACAGCAGAAGCTGCCACAGGGAAAAACGGGAATTGTGTTCCGGAATTTACAGAAAACAGTTTATGCCATCCCTGTTGCAGCATATCAGCCCCTATGAAGGCAATCACTGTTCCTATCAAAAGGCATGCAATGGTTTCAGCCTTGTACAGCCCAAAGGGGAACCGGTCTGATTTCTTTTTTGCTGCAAGTTTAAGCCCGATAAGAGAAGAAAGATTGATCAGAATATCAGCACCGCTGTGCCATGCATCTGCAATCAAAAGTGAGGAATTGAAAAAATAACCTACCCCGGCCTTTAACAATGCCAGGGCAAGTATAAGCAGAGTTGAAAACAGTGCGACACGCTGGCCTTTTTCCAGTTGTGCCTTTTTATTTCTGAAACCGCTGTGTTCCATACCGGGCATTTCTGCCCCTATTCTCCTTCAAATTCAGTGATGGCAAAAACCTTACAATCGTTTATCATTTCCCTTCCCTTAAGATCAGGAAGCTCAACAACAAAAGCGCACTCAACCACATTGGCTCCAAGCCTTCTGACAAGGTTCACGCTTGCCGCCACAGTACCTCCTGTTGCAATCAGATCATCCACAATAACCACATTCTCCCCTTTTTCAATGGCATCTTCATGAATTTCAAGTGTGTCCTCCCCATATTCAAGGCTGTAGGTTTCCTGAATTGTTTTAAAGGGCAATTTTCCCTTTTTACGCACCGGCACAAATCCTGTTCCAAGTTTATAGGCAAGCACAGCCCCGAATACAAACCCCCTGGCGTCAATGCCGACTATCTTGTCTATTCCGGTATTTTTATAGCGTTCATAAAGAATATCACATGCCTGCCTGTATGCATCAGGATTCAGCATCAAGGTTGTAAGGTCACGAAAAATCACACCTTCAATGGGCCAGCCGGGAATACTTCTGATTGTTTTTTTCAAATCCATTCTAATCCTCTTTTCAATATAAAATTAAAATATTCTATTCATTGGCCTGTGCATATAATTGCCTTGTCACCTTTATCAACAGGCGTTTCACATTATCTGCATTTTTGTTGAATACTGCAAGAATTTCCTCCCATGTCACAGGAGATTCATCTTCCTTCCAGCAGTCATAATCAGTTGACATGGCAACCACAGCATAGGGAATACCCGCTTCATTGGCAAGCATGGCTTCAGGAGCTGTTGACATATTGATAACATCTGCGCCCCATATCCTGAACATTTCAGATTCAGCAACAGTGGAAAACCTGGGCCCCTCAATTGTCACAACACACCCCCTTTCATGAACACTGAATCCAAGGTGCCGTGCCGCCGAATAAAGATGCTGTCTCAAATACTCATCAAATGGACGTGCCATCGCAGTATGAACAGGCCCGTTTTCAAATGAATCCGCAAAGGTGTTCTTTCTGAATCTTGTGAAATCAATGAACTGATCCAGGATAACAAGATGTCCGCGGTCAATTTTTCTTCGGAGGCTGCCACAGGCAGTGGTGGCAATGATATGGGTCACTCCTGCTTTTTGCAGCGCCCTGATATTGGCCCGGTTGTTTACCTGGGTGGGGCTGTATTGATGTTTTCTTCCGTGACGGGCAAGAAGTACAGTGCTGATACCTTTTATTTCCCCGCATAGCAAGGGGGAAGAAGGCTCTCCATATTCAGTTGTCATATCAAGCTGCTCAGGATTTTTCAGTATATCAGGGTCATCAAGTCCTGATCCGCCGATAATACCCAGTTTAAACATTTTATTCTCCTAATAAATTTTAAGATATATGGATTTTAAATTCATACAAGCGCCTAACATAATCCGGCAGACTTATCAAGACAGGGAAAAAACTTCAAGCACTGCCCTGTCCATGGGTTTTGCATCCAGCCTTGCAGCGGCACTTGAATTTTTAAGGGCAATTTCCATAAAGGAAAATGATGAGCACATCAGAAAACACTGGCCTTCATCTGCATCGGCGTATACATCGAAATATTTTTCCACACAGGTATTGTTCATGGTAAGGCAAAATTTCCTGTCATGTACAATATTTTTGAATTCATCTCCGGTCATGTTCAGGGTAATATTGCCAAAACGGTCAATGGCAACGACAATAAGTTCCCACCTGGCATGGCCCAGTGGTTTTATGTCTGGGACTGCATGTTTTACGCATTCATCCACACATGGCCCCAGAACCGAAATATCCTTGAGTCCGGCTGAAATGTGTGCGGCAACAGGGGCAAAAATATCCCTGCCGTGAAAGGTTGAAGATACGGGGTCTAGAAAAAAATCCCGATTGGTCAGATGTATTATGCGTTTAATTCCGGCAGCAGAAGCAGCTGCCCACATAATGCCGTTGTCAGGGCCCACAAAAAAATAATCCCCGGCCTCGATGCACAGGCTCCTGCGCCGGGAACCCACCCCGGGATCAACAATAACGCAGAACACTGTTTTTTCAGGAAAATACCTGCAGGCACAGGAGAGCATAAACGATCCACAGGCAATATCCCCCGGTTTCACATCATGACTCAGATCAATCACAGGAATCTGTGGATCTATTGAGCAGATTACAGCTTTTAACACTCCTGCAAATATATCTCCTGTTCCAAAATCAGTCAGCAGTACAACGGGATTTGCAGCATGGTTCATGAATTACAGATTTCCTCCTTTTTCAGTTTTTCAATCCTTTTAACTATATCAGCAAATTTATTCCGTGAAAAAGAAATTTCAAGATTAACCTTGAAAATAGTCTGAATTTACGGATAAAATTCAGTTCATGGGTGTTGAAACTGAAAAAAAATTTTTATTGTCCTATTTTCCAGATGATATCCTCACAAAAGGAACATTCATCAGACAGGGATATCTCATAAAAAACAAATCAATGGTTCTGCGTATCCGCCTTGCCGGAGACAAAGCCTTTCTCACCATCAAAGGACCGACATATAATGCGTCAAGAAAAGAATTTGAATATGAAATCCCTGCAGATGAAGCAGATGAAATGCTTTGCCTTTTCTGCAGGGGCCCTTTGATTGAAAAAACAAGATTCAAAATTCAGTTCAGAGGTTTTGAATGGGTTATTGACAAATTTTCAGGTGAAAACCAGGGGCTTGTTGTGGCGGAGATAGAACTTGACTGCCGGGATCAGGTATTTGAAAAACCGGACTGGATAGGCAAAGAAGTAACAGATGACCCAAGGTATTTCAATTCAAACCTTGTGCAGAACCCGTATTCTTCATGGAATCATAAATAATACTGTGCGCAGAACCTGCTGCACAGGCATGGCATGTCAGAAATGCCCTGCCATAAACCTGAGCAGTCAGCCCTTCTGCCTTTTTGCATCAGCATCGGTTAACCCTGACAGATTTGCTGAAGCATTATTGTATCTTCCTGATGCACAATTGCTGGATGAAGGGGAAAAGCCCGTAAACAGGCCTGCCATGATAAAAGCAGCCACAGCAATAATTAATGCTGCCGCAATTGTGAAAATCAGTTTTCTGCCGGCCATTACATAACCTGCCTTATAAAGTTTTGACAAAATCACGAAAACTCATTTTTTCATAACTTGCCGTACGGATAAATTTTAAAACATTCAAAAACTGCTTTTCATCAACAAACCCCGGAATACTGGTAATTCTGGAATTATCAGATTTCAGGAACCATAATGTGGGAAGCCCCCTTACCTTCCACTGATTTGCAAGGTCTTTGTTTCTGTCAGTATCAATGGAAATGCTTATAAAATTATCCCTTAAATAATCCATGACAGCCTGGTCTTTCAGAGTTGTTTTTTTCAGTTTTTTGCAGTATCTGCACCATTGAGCGTGAAAATACAGGAAGACCGGCTTGTTCTGTTTCCTTGCAAGCTGAAGGCCCTGTGCATAATCCTGCCAGATTATCCCTGATGCCCCAGCCTTGCTGTCTGCTGTCCGTGAAATATCATTATCCAGCGCAGCGCCTGCCCGGTCAGGATAATCAGAACCGGTGAAAACAAAAAAAAGCCCGGCTGCAATACAGACAAGTGCAATTATAAGTATATTTTCCTTTTTCATACCTGAATTCCTTTTTTAAATATATTTTTTTGTCCTTTCTATATTATAATAAGAATATTATCAGATTTATACAAACTTTTATTTATATATGTCCATCCTCCGGACAGACTCTCAATAAAATGGAACATGGAAAATAAAATAATGCAGACAGGCCATTGTTGTCTCAATCGGTTGAAACAATAGTGATTCACTTTTGGTAAAAATGATACATTCGATTCTTCACTATTTTATCCATCAATCAGAGGCATTGTCAAAACTGCCTTGCCTTAAGGCTGATAATCATTTATTATAAACAAATTCATTGATCATACATCTGTTTTTAATTTCTTTTTTTCGTTTATGGCATATTAATTGCTCTTCTGGCATGGAGAAAACCTTGAGTTTTAAACAGGATCAAAATGAGTTTTACTGAAACCGGAACCAAAATGACACTGGCACAGATACCCAAAACAGTATTTTCATTTTACCGCGATGGATTCGCAGCCATGAATCTTGGCAGAAAGCTGTGGATGATCATAATAATCAAGCTTTTTGTAATTTTTGCAGTCCTTAAATTATTTTTCTTTCCAGATTATCTTGGAACAAAATTCAAAACCGACAGACAAAGGGCAGATTATGTCATTGACCGGATTACACTCACCGGATCAGCAGATGTATCTGCCCAGACAGATAATATCTTTGCACACCATAAACAAAAGGAGGAAAATTAGATAATGATGAACATCGACTGGAATCTGGTGAACTGGGCCAGGGCACAATTTGCCCTGACAGCTTTGTATCACTGGATATTTGTACCGCTTACACTGGGTCTTTCTTTTTTGTGTGCCTTTTTTGAATCCATTTATGTCCGCACGGGAAAGGAAGAATGGAAAAACATTACAAAATTCTGGATGACTCTGTTCGGCATTAATTTTGCCATTGGAGTCGCAACAGGTATCATACTTGAATTTGAATTCGGAACAAACTGGTCCAATTATTCATGGATAGTCGGAGATATTTTCGGAGCTCCCCTTGCAATTGAAGGAATCTTTGCATTTTTCCTTGAAGCCACTTTTTTTGCGGTCATGTTTTTCGGGTGGAACAGGGTTTCAAAAAAATTCCATCTTTTGTCAACTTGGATGGTCGCCATAGGCTCAAACCTTTCTGCTGTATGGATTCTTGTGGCAAACGGGTGGATGCAGAATCCCGTGGGCATGGTTTTCAATCCTGAGACTGCACGCTTTGAAATGGACAATTTTGCAGCTGTGGTATTCAACCCTGTGGCAGTATCAAAATTTGTACACACTTCAAGTTCAGGGTTCCTTTTCGGATCACTATTTGTTCTTACGGTTTCATGCTGGTTTCTCATGAAGGGCAGGCATATTCAGATGGCAAGAAAATCCATTGTTGTTGCCTGTGTATTCGGCCTTCTTTCCTCATGTTTTGTCGCATTTACAGGAGATGAATCAGCATTTGAGGTTGCCCAGAAACAACCCATGAAACTGGCTGCAATAGAAGGCTTGTACAAAGGAGAGACAAAAGCGGGAATCATTGCGGCAGGCATACCAAATCCTGCGAAACAGCCCGGTGACAACAATGAACCTTTCCTGTTTGAGATTAAAATACCATATCTTCTGTCCATACTTGCGAACCGCTCCCTTGATTCATTTGTTCCGGGAATTGACGATCTCGTTTTCGGAAACAGTGAACAGAATATAGAAGGAGTCGGCTCAAAAATCGCCAAAGGAAAACAGGCAATTTCTGACCTTGCAATGTTCAAGAAAGCAAAACGACAAAACGATGAAAACAAAGCAAAAATTTTTCTTGAGAAATTCAGACAGAATCAGGAGCATCTCGGATATGGATATCTTGACAGGCCGGAACAGGCTGTCCCGCCAGTGGCAACCCCCTATTATGCTTTTCATATCATGGTGATACTGGGCACATTGTTTCCGGTGCTTTTTGCGGTATTTTTATTTTATGCCTTAAAAGACCGTCTCACTCAGGTAAAATGGCTGCTGCCCGTTGGATTTGTTTCCTTTTTCCTGGGGCTTATTGCTTCTGAATCAGGCTGGATAGTCGCGGAAGTGGGGCGCCAGCCCTGGGCCATCAACGGCCTTTTACCGGTACAGACGGCCGTGACAAATCTTTCCGCACGCAACGTGCAGATTACTTTTTTCATGTTCCTTGCTGTTTTCACAATTTTATTGATTGCTGAAATAAAAATTATGCTGAAACAAATATCCATTGGGCCTGAAGGAGGTGCTTTAAAATGATTTCAAACCTTGATTATATAAGTCTGCAGCAGCTCTGGTGGATAATAGCTTCCATAGTCGGAGCGCTTTTTCTCTTTCTTAACTTTGTCCAGGGAGGGCAGACCCTGCTGTGGCAGGTTGCAAAAACCGATCTTGAAAAATCCCTGGTGATAACCTCACTGGGACGCAAATGGGAGCTTCCCTTTACAACTCTTGTGCTTTTCGGGGGAGCTTTGTTTGCAGCCTTTCCAAAATTTTATTCAACAAGCTTTGGCGGGGCATACTGGGTCTGGATATTGATTTTATTTTCATTTATTGTCCAGGCAGTCAGTTATGAATACCGCAAGAAACCAAGCAACCTCCTGGGTTCCGGAATCTATGAATTGTTTTTGTTCATAAACGGTTCCATTGGAATCCTTCTGATAGGAGCTGCTGTGGGAACCTTTTATACAGGATCAAATTTTACGCTTGATGCATATAACAGGGTCACCTGGGACTATACCATGATGGGAATCAATCTGAGAGGGCTTGAAGCGGCGTTTTCACTGTTCAATCTGTGCCTGGGGATTTTTCTTGTGTTCAATGCAAGGGTTCTTGGAGCCATGTATCTTCTGAACAGCATAGAACTTTCATCCTGCCCGGATCTTGAAGGAAGGCTGCGTTCTGCCGCATGGAACAACTTTTTGATCAGCCTGCCCTTCCTTCTTTATGTCCTTGTCAGCATCGTGTTCATGAAAGGCTTTAATGTCAGTGCAGACGGCACGGTTTCCATGGTATCATTTAAATACCTTTCAAATCTCCTGGCAATGCCGGTTCTTGCCATAATGCTTCTGGCAGGGCTTGGCCTGGTTATTCTCGGAGTATATCTTACTGCCTTTAAAAACAGCAGAAAAGGAATATGGTCAAGCGGTCTTGGAACTGTCCTGACAGGGCTTGTTGTGCTTTGTCTGCCTGCATTCAACCATAGCGCATTTTATCCGTCAAAACTTGATCTTCAGTCAAGCCTTACGATTTACAATGCATCTTCAAGCAAATTTACATTAATCACAATGACATACGTTGCCATAGGCATTCCAATTGTTCTTGCCTATATAATCTATGTATGGAAACTGATGGATTCAAAAAAACTGACTCCTGCCGAGGTTACAGATGAGGAATCATATTAATGGCATAACATCAAAAATAAGGAGGCTGCCTTAATGGGTATTTTACTTTTAATTCTTTATGTTGTACTGATTTTTGTCTCCTACAGGGGCATTGTTCTGGCCCTTCAGAAGACAGATTTGCTTTAATACACCATAATTTCATTATTAAAATGGAGAAATAAAAATGGATAAATATGTATGTGAATTATGCGGCTATGTTTATGAGCCTGAAAAGGGCGACCCTGACAACTCAATTGATCCCGGAACAAGCTTTGAAGATATACCCGATGACTGGGTTTGTCCGATATGCGACGCATCCAAGGATGAATTTGTAAAACAATAGAAATTGTTATCATGCAGGGCCGGCCCTGTTGTCAGCCCTGCATGGCTTTTCCGGAGACATTATGGCTCTTTCAGTTGTGGATCTTTATACAAAAGTGCTGCCAAAAACCAATTGCAGGGACTGCGGATTCTTAACCTGCCTTGCATTTGCAGGCATGGTTGTATCTGAAAAACATCCTTTAAAAAACTGCCCCCACATTGACCCTGAAATTCTTGAATCAGCACAAAAAGAGCTTGAACAGCAATACAAAGAGGGCAGATGGCTTAAAAAAGATATGGCAAAGGAAGCCCTTGAATGGGCAAAAACAAAAACTGCTTCAATGCAGCTTCCTGATATTGCAGAACGCACAGGCGGAAAACTTGTCAGCACTGAAGACGGCTCTTCTGCCATTATCCTGCCGTGCTTCAACAAAAAACTTGTGATAACAAAGAATTGTGTCAGGGATATTTCAGGCAGTGAACTCACAAGAAACGAACAGACCTTTGTGTATATCCACATGGCACAGGGCGGAACATCACAGCCTTCCGGCAAAATGAAAAGTTTCAAGGAATTTCCCAATACCGTATCAAAGGTCACCTCCATGAAAGCGCATATTGAACAACCACTGAGCCGTTTTTTTTCAGGGCACCCGGACAAATTGAGAAATGCCTGCGAGAAGTCAGGGGGCAGGGACGTGAGCTTCCAATATGATTCATGCGATCTGGCCTTTGAATTTGCAGCTTTCCCGAAAATTCCCGTGGTATTGTTATTCTGGGATGAAAATGACGGGTTTGAAGCCCAGGTCAGGCTCCTGTTTGATGAAACAATAACAGATCATCTTGACATAGAATCCATCATGTTTTTAAGCGAACATCTGCGCGATATGCTGAAATCCGGATAATAGTTTAAACCATGAAATCAGAAGATTATGACATGACATATATGAATTACTATGAAATTCTGGGAATAGATGCAAAGGCAGCCCAGGATGAAATCAAAAAAGCGTACCGGAAACTTGCCATAGAGAAGAAAGGCACGCCAGTCCATTCAGGATAAATTCTGATCTGTTTATTGTGTCTTTTTGCCGGCAGTTTTTTCATTAATTGATATTATCCATTCCCCCAGCGCCTTTTTACTGACAGACCCGATTTTTCTGCGGACAAGATTCAGATCCAGTTCTGCCCTTGCCATTGTTTTGTGCCCGCCTGCAGACCCGAATTTTGAGAATGCTTCTTTCACAGTATTTCCCGCTCCTTTTCTCAATCCGTCATTTCTGATCACAATAATTATTTTTTTTTCAAAAATTCCTGAAATGATACTCCAGTTAACCTTGGCAAGAGTCAGAAAAAAATCAGCCACAACCACAAGTTCATCAGGACGGGTAATATTTCCTGCATGAAAAAAAACCCGGTTGTTGAAAATTTTGCGGTGTTTTATTGCCGTTCCCAGAAAATCCAGGTCCTCCTGAGTCATGACAGCCCTTTCCACCTTTATGACAATATTATTGTCAGCAAACTGGTAAAGATACTGAAAAGCCCTGATATCGCGCAGGCTTGCCTGTCTTGTGAAATCTGATGTATCTGTTTTGATTCCCAGCATAAGGGCTGCGGCAAGTTTTGCAGAAGGTTTTATTTTTCTTGATTTGAGATATTCTGTCATCATTGTGGCACAGGCCCCGTACCCCGGCCTGATATCAGCATATTCCGCATCATCGCATGACAATGGATGATGATCTATGATGGCGTCAAATTTAAATTGTGAAAACCGTTCATGATGATCAGGCTGTGAATCCACAACAACAAAAGTATCAAAATCCTGTTTTTTAATATCATCCAGATGAACCATGCCAGGCTCGGTATATTCAATCATTGCAAGATTGTCAGGTCGTGTGATTTTATTGAAATACGCAATAACCACCTCTCCTGCCCTCCTCCACAACAGACGTTTTACTGCCATTGCACTGGAAATGGCATCAGGATCCGCATTAATCACTATCAGCACCTTTGCTGTCCGCCTGAAAAGATTTAAAAACCTGGCTGTCCGTTCTCTGTTACTGGTCATTTATATTCCTTTATCCGTATTTGTGCTGAAAAACAAAGTCAAAGTTATAAAAGCATATCCCATAACCGCAAACACTGCAAACACAGGATAAAAAACCCCCATGGGAGCCAGAACAATGGCAGTAAGCCAGTGAGCGGCAATAACCGCCATGGAATGGAGCCTGATGGGAAAATCATTGAACCTGCATATAACTGCCAGCCCGCACAGGTTCCAGCCATACAGAGAAGCAAAAACATGCATCTGTATAAGCCATTTCACCTTCATGGGGTCATATGTATCTGACATCTGCAGAACAATATAGGCAATACCTGTTACAGCCGTAAAAACCAGAAACCCTGTTCCGGATGTCAGAAAAAGTTTCTGCTGAATCTTTCTGGCATATTTTGAATAAAGCACCAGAACAATGATCACTGCAATGAACAAAGCAGAACTGACAAAAATCTGGGGAATGAATTTTTCCAGCAGAATAAATATAAAAAAAACAATGACTCCAAGCGTTATAGTCCAGAAACATATTTCCATAATCCATATAACACCGGCAGCTTCTACATGTTTCAGCATTGAAAAAACAACAGACAGGGTTATCAGAGACAAGGGAAACGAAAAACCCAGAAAAAATGTATTTAAAGTAAATTTTTCCATTGTCACAACATGTAAATAAGCATCATTCACAACAGCGGCAGATGCAATGCAAAGCCCGATTGAAAGGCAGAGAAGGCAGGCATGATGAAATTTCTCATGAACAGGCTCCGATGACCTGAAAAACCGGACAGGCAGGAACCCGAAACGTTCCGTTCTGACCTTTTCCACCAGAAAGACCAGAACCGGAGAAACCAGAAGAGTTAAAGGATATAATTCCAGAAAAGCCGACAATGCATAGATCAAAGATCCTGCAAAAAAGGCCATGATAATCCAGGAAGCTTTTTTTTGTCCGCATGTGTAATAAAGAATGATTGTGCCGCCTGTACACAGATTGAAAAGGAAAATATGCAACCTTTCAAAACTATAATGACCAATGGGAAAATATACCTGCACAAATCCGAATGCAAGGGCTGTGATCATCAGAAAAGAAAAAAGAATTTTAAGAGTCAGGCTCATGATCATCTGTTCTGCCGGTATTTTCCCAGCATCTCCCTTAAAGCCTGCATCAATGTTTCATGCCGGAAGGAAAACCCGGTTGACATAAGTTTTTCAGGCTTTACCCTGGCGCTTGCAAGAAGAGTTTCCCTTCCCATCTGCCCCCACAATATTTTTACAATGGATTCAGGAAGGGGAAAAACCAGCTTTCCGCCTGAAACAGCGGCAAGGGTTCTGGAAAAAACTGCATTGGAAACAGGGTTGGGAGCTGTCAGGTTGACAGGGCCGCAAATCCTGTTCTCATTTAAAATATGCAAAACAGCACGCAGCAGATCTTCCATGCTGATCCAGCTCATATACTGCCTGCCGTGCCCAAAACGCACGCCTGCGCCTGCCCTGAAAACAGGAAGCATGCGTTTGAGTGCACCTCCTGCCGGTGTAAGCACTATTCCCGTCCTGAGCTGTACAGGTCTTGTTGTATCAGGCAAATCAACAGCCGCAGCCCTCTCCCAGTGATGACACAATCTTGATATAAAAAAATCACCCATATCAGAACCTTCTGTCAGTGCAATATTCCCTGCATCTCCATAATATCCCGTGGCAGAAGCACTTATGAAGACAGAAGGGGCATGCTGAAGCCGGTTTATTGCCTTTACAAGCATGCGTGTCGGTATAATCCGTGAATCCATGATCCGTTGTTTGTGCTCCTGTGTCCAGCGTCCCCTTGAGATGTCAAGCCCGTTCAGATTAATAACAGCATCAATTTTTCCCGCACATGACAGATCCGGTTCTCCGGCATATGGATTCCAGTAAATTTCATTTTCCCCTAGATTGTTTTTATGCCTGACAAGACACAGAACCTTATAACCACAGGTCTGCAAAAACGGAACCAGAGCGCTGCCTATCAGGCCGCTGGCCCCTGAAACAACTACTTTCCTGCCCTGTATCAAAGGCATATGGCTTTCAAGATCTAATTTGAGAATATTATGGCGGTAAGTGAATATTCTTTCAAGTTCAGATTGTGCAAGCCTGTAGAAAGGAGAGCTCAAAAACCCCAATGGCAGCCTGTATGCAATATAATCCTCCACCATGCATGTTGATGGTGTCAGTTTAACAAACCTGTGCGTATGCTCCCATGAAGCAAACGGCCCCCTGACCTGCCTGTCCCTGAACAATTTGTTTTTTATATATTCTATATGTTCTGATTCCCATCTTAAGGGTATCCCAAAAAAATTCATCTCAAAAACAATTTTCACACCCCTGTCCAGGCCCCTGCCTGTCCTTGAAACAGGTTTCAGGCGAATCCACGGCGGGGTAAGGCGCAGAACCGCCCCTTCCCTTTCATGCCATGCAAAAACTTTGTCAAGGCAGGTGCTGATTTCAGTTTTTTTAATGTAAATGCGATCTTTCATGGCATAAAAAATGATTCATTGATTTTCTGCCTTTAATACTATAATAATCTGCATGTGGAAACCTTTTTTATCAGGAAGGTAATTTCAAGGCATAATCCTTGCTTATTGTCTGTTTACTGATTGTTCACAGACACAATCATTTTACCGGATAAAAACCGGTTCTTTAATGTTTTGAATGAAAGGAAACAAAAAAATGGAAAAATATGAATGTGTGTGCGGTTATGTTTATGATCCTGCAAAAGGTGATCCTGACAACTCAATTGATCCCGGAACAAGCTTTGAAGATATACCCGAAGACTGGGTCTGCCCGCTGTGCGGTGCTTCCAAAGATAATTTTGAAAAACTGGACTGATTTTCAGATAAGGAGGCAAACCTTAAGATGTATAAGCCCATACAAATAGCTGACAATATTTTTTCCGTTGGATGCCGGGACTGGGATATAAGGGATTTCCACGGATATTCCACCTATGAAGGGACGACATATAATGCTTTTCTCATTCTGGGGGAAAAAAATATTCTCATTGATACTGTCAAGGAAAAATTCGGCAACGAGCTGATTTCCAATATAAGCAGAATAATTGATCCCAAAAGAATTGATGCTGTGATAAGCAATCATTCGGAAATGGATCATTCAGGCGCCATTCCCAAGGTCATGCACAAAATCGGACTTGAAAAGCCGCTTTATTGCTCAAAAATGGGTGCTAAAAACCTTAAAAGCAATTTAAATGAAGAATTCAATTTTCAGGTTGTGGCCAATGGTGAGACACTTGAGCTTGGAGACAGAACATTTTCGTTTCTTGAGACAAAAATGCTCCACTGGCCGGACAGTATGTTCACATACCTTGCAAAGGAAGGCATTTTATTTTCCAGTGATGCCTTTGGCCAGCACTATGCCGGAGACATGTTCTTTGACGACCAGATAGGCGATGAAATAATTCCCCATGCCAGAAAATACTATGCAAATATTCTGCTGCATTTTTCTCCCAGGGTTCAGGCACTGTTAAAGGATGTTGCCAGAATGAATCTTAAAATCAACATGATCTGCCCTGATCACGGCATAATATGGAGGGACAACCCATCCAAGATAATTAAAATATATGATAAATGGTCACGCCAGGAACCTGCCAACAAGGTTGTCATCATCTTTGATTCCATGTGGGAAAGCACAACCAAAATGGCAAGATCAATCACCAGCGGGATTGAATCAGAAGATGTAAATGTCCGGCTGATGAATACAAGAAAATGGCACAGAAGCGATATCATGACGGAAATTGTTGAAGCAGGTGCCATCATAGTGGGATCCCCCACGCTGAATAACAATATTTTCCCGGTTGTGGCAGATGTCATGACATATATAAAAGGCTTAAGGCCCCAGAACAAGATTGCTGCTGCATTCGGCTCCTATGGCTGGAGCGGCGAGGCTGTAAAAATTCTGAACAGGGAATTTGAGGAGATGAAACTGGATATTATTGACGAAGGTGTTAAAGTTCAATATGTACCTGATGAAAAAGACCTGAACAGATGTTTTGAACTGGGTGTTAAAATTGCAAAGACACTAAAACACAGACTGTCTGAGAATATAAAGCTCAGCTGACAGACCGGAGGTAAACATGGCTAATGAATTCAATGCAAAGGATATTTTTGAGCTTGCCGTAAAAATCGAGCAGAATGGAGCTGAATTTTATCGGAATGCCGCAGCTCTGATGACAGATGAAAACCACAAGGCCTTTCTTCTGGAACTGGCTGAAATGGAAGACCAGCATGAACAAACATTTGCAGCAATGCAAAAACAACTCAGTGAACAAGAAACATTTTCCAGTACATTTGATCCTGATGATGAAAATACACTCTATCTCAAAGCCCTGGCAGACACAAGGGTCTTTTCAGATAAACAACAGCCGGGAAACAGTTTTAAAGATATCCTGAACTGCGCTGTTCAGGCAGAAAAAGATTCCATTGTCTTTTATCTCGGAATGAAAGAGCTTGTCCCGCCAGAACTCGGACAATCAAAAATTGATGATATCATCAAAGAGGAAATGGGCCATATAAGACTTCTTGCCTCAAGACTTGGCCAATCTGAATAATTGTTTGTTTCAAAGCAAAGCCCCTGGAAAAAACATAATTTTTCCAGGGGCTTTTATATTTTAAAAATTCATATCATGATTTCCACAGCCCGTGAAGATTACAATAAGCCATTGCAAAAACCTTTGCTGCATCTGTTTTAAAAACAGCCTCAGGTGCATCTGCCGGAGACAGCATCTGCCTTTGCACAAACCTGCCATCATCTGAAACAAGTTCAATCCATTCAATGAAATGATCCTCTCCCATTGGATGGGCTGTACTCCCCACTTTTACAATATATCCGCCATCGGTTTTCTCAATTACAGGAACATGTTTTTCCACAGCGGCATCAACTGTATTTTCAACCACACGGTCCATTGCCTGGCCGCAACACATCACAGGAGGTTTTTCTCCATGAAGAACCTGTACGATATTGCCGCATTTACTGCATTTATAGATACCCATTTTTTCCGCCATGTTACTTCTCCTTTTTATTGATTTCATTATTAAACACGATTTCCATTGAAAAAAACATCCAGCTCTGTGTCATTATACCTAAATTTTGAACTGATCCACCATTTCCTTAAGATTATTTGAAAGTTTCAGCAGTTCAGAAGAGCTTGCACCGACTTTATGACTTGCAGAATTGATATCCATTGCAGCCTGGCTCACATCTGCAATATCCCTTGTCACTTCCCCTGCCACTGCTGAGGCCTGATTGACATTTTCATTCACTTCCTGAACCCCGTCAGCAGCCTGTGTAACATTATTTGAAATTTCGCGGGTTGTGACAGACTGTTCTTCAACTGCCGTTGCAACTGTGGTCACAATCTCGTTGATCTCATTGATCACCGCTACAATTGATTCAATTGCGGCAACAGATTCTATCGTAGTATTCTGAACTCCGGAAATTCTTTCATTAATTTCACTGGTTGCATCTGCGGTCTGCTGGGCAAGAGCCTTTATCTCTGCTGCAACCACTGCAAATCCCTTTCCTGCTTCCCCGGCCCTGGCAGCCTCTATGGTTGCATTCAAGGCCAAAAGATTGGTCTGCTCTGAGATATCGGCAATGGTTTCAGTCACCTTGCTGATCTGCGATGATGCCGTTCCAAGCTCATCCATCTTAATGGACACCTGTTTTGCACTTTCAACTGCATGGGCAGTTGTTTCACTTCCTTTTGCAGTATTGGACGCAATTTCATTTATGGTGGCAGTCATTTGCTCGGCAGCAGATACAATCATGTGGATATTGGTTGCAGTCTGTTCAGTTGCCGCTGCAACACTGTTCATATTGGCAGACATTTCTTCGGCCGCTGCTGCCACGGTTGTTGCTTTTTCTGCACTCTGCTCTGAATTTGTTGTGATCTGAGATGCAATACCTGACAATTCATTGGAAGATTCACTCAATTCCCGGGTTCCAGATGCAATACTGCCGAACATTTTTCTCAAATTATCTGACATTGTGTTAAGGGCATTGATAAGTGTTCCTATTTCATCACCCTGCTCAATATCAAGATGCTGGGTTAAATCCCCTTTTGCTATTTTTCCTGCCATTTCCACGCTTTTTATTATGGGCCCTGCGATAGATCGGCTTATGAGCATAGCAATCAGCCCTATAATACAAATGGAAACCACTATGGTTATCATCATTATAATTTTCATTAGCGGTCCTGCATGATTTTTCTTATTGCATCAATGGAAATCTGAAAAGCCAGAATCCCGAGTATTTTACCGTTTTGCCTTACCGGAGTTGCAATGAACATGGCAGGGGCATTGTTGGACGGAGGGTATGGTTTGGTATCTGACAATGCAGTTTCTCCCTTTTTGGCCGCAAGTTCCCATACATCCCTTAATGAAGAATTTATGGCATCAGCCCTCTGGCCGAAATCAGCTTCCTTTGCAATGGTAAAATAGGTATCGCCATGATCAGGCCCCATGAAAAAAATATCGTAATATCCATATTGTTCCAGAAAATATTTGAAATGTGAAAAGAATCTGTCATGTACCTTACGATAAATGTCCGGAGCATCAAACCTGCCTTTGGCATGTCCTTTAAACCTGCCCCGTTTACTCCGCCGTCCGCGTCAAAAGCAGCTTTCAGCTCTTTCATGGCTTCCATGGTAAACGGGTCATCGGCAAGGACTCTAATATCAGCAATTTTCCCTGCAAAAAATGATTTTATCTGAATTTTTCTCGTCTGCCTGCTTGTTTTCAGCTTATTAAAAGCTTCCCTTGACAGGCCGTTTGAAGACAAATTTATGGAAACCATTCCTATAACAGCAAGCGGGACAATAGTTAAGACAAGAAAACTGCTGATGAGTTTTATGCTGATCTTCAAATCTTTGAATCTCTGCATGGATCAAATCCTCCTGAAACAAATAAAAATCTATTTTAAACCTGCCGGCAATCAATTTTCATGTGTGCTGCCACATGATTCCTCCGGCATAAGCCCGCAATATACCAGATCTGCTATCTTTGACCCATCACCTGCTGCTTCCTGAAAAACAGAAGCCAGCTGATAATATATTTCAAGCTGCGATTTCAGGGCGAAATATCCTGGTTTTCCTGAATCGCTGCGAGGATAGATCTCTCCGGATAAAATTTTTGATCGCCTCATTGCCCACTCCTGTATTTTATTGTTATTCAAACACCATATTCATAAATTGCAGCAAACATCATGCCATACTGCAAAAACCGGCTCCAGTCATAACGAATGCGCCCGGATAGAATAAAAAAACAAATGTATCACTGAAACAGTGATGATACATTCAATACACAAATGCCTTGCGTTAAAAATTAAAAAACGAAAATAAAAACAGAACACGATCGATAATTATAATTATTATCAGAAAAAAAGAATTTATCAAGGAATTTATTTTAAAATTTTCCATAAAAAATACAAATTCTGCCTGTTTTCCAACATA
>CAYUOB010000002.1:48251-67355 GCA_964446145.1 uncultured Desulfobacula sp. | reverse complement strand
GGAATGCATCCGTCATCATCCATTTGGGGAAGGGCTGGCAATTCCCTGCCCCCAGGATGAATTCCCCCTCCGCCGACAAGCATCATTCCCACTCCTCCCCTGGCCCTATGAACAAAATATTCAGTCAGCTGATCCGTTACCCATCCATTCTCATCCACACCAAAATTAATACTCATTGCAGACATCATCAACCGGTTCTTTGAAACCATCGTGCCTATTTTAACAGGGCTGAAAAGACTTGACAGCATAAGCAATCCTTTTTAAATAAAATTTAAAATATTTCTTTCAGGGCATCATAAAGGCAGACAAAATCATTTTCCAGCATTTCAATATCAAATGATTCTGCATGACGGCCAAGAACCTGCACTGCCTCCTTTAATTCAGACACATGAAAGGCCCTGCCGACATGTTCCATGTTCTGAATGAGAATTTTAACATCGCCAATTTTTATACCCTGCCTGAATTCCGGGATAAATCTGAACACTTCGGTCCTGACTGAATTTTTCAGATCCCCATCTTCAAGACACTTGGTTTTCAGTTTCTCAAGACACAGGGGGTTGGACTTCAGTGAAGCTGCAGGATCATTTCCATAATCTTCTTTCAGGCCGGATTCAGGAACAATGCGGCCTATCCTGACCTCAGGAATAAACACGCTGAAAACACTGCCAATTCCCGGAGTGCTTTCAACCTTTATGGTGCCGCCCATAAGATCCACAAGATTCCTGCATATTGACAGTCCCAGACCAGTGCCTCCGTATTGCCTCGTGATATCAGGCGAAGCCTGGATAAAAGCACTGAAGATCATGTCAAGACTATCTTCAGGGATACCGATTCCAGTATCATGCACTTCCATATTAAGGCCTGTTATCCGCTTGTCCTGATTCAGATTGACAGGCAGCGCCCTGACCATGACATGGCCTTTTTCCGTAAATTTAACAGCATTGCCCACCAGATTGACAAGAATCTGGCGCATTCTTACATCATCCAGCAGCAGAGACAGGGGAAGATTTTCATCCACTTCCTTTATAAGCCTGACAGATTTCTTGACAATCCCCGGTTTCAGGAGCTGAAAAATTTCATCTATCAGACATGAAATATTGGTCGGGACAATATTAAGTTCAAGCCTGCCCGTTGTCATCTTTGAAAGATCAAGTATATCGTTTATCAATGCCAGCAGGTTTTTGCCCGATGACCTTATTGCATTTAACCAGGATCTTTCCTGGTCACCTTCAATGGAGGTAAGCAAAAGCTCTGAAAATCCTATTACCGAATTTAAAGGAGTCCTGACTTCATGGGTGATATTTGCCAAAAATTCGTCCTTTGCCTGACCAGCTTTTTTCAACTCCATTTCCTTGAGTTTTCCGGCCTGTATCTCCCTGTTCAGGGTCTGGTTGACCATAACCAGTTCCTTTGTCCTCTGTTCAACCCTGTATTCCAGCTCGGCAAGGGTTTTCTGAAGTGCATCCTGGGCAGCTTTTCTTTTGCTTATATCCCTTGCATTGACAACAAATCCTCTGACAGCGGGATGATCCAGAAGGTTATTGAAAAAGGCCTCAAGGGTGCGCCATGTGCCGTCACTGTGCCTGACCCTGAATTCCACTGTCTGTGATACAATATCTGACTGCATGTTTTTTTGGACCTGCCTGACCATCATCTGCCTGTCATCAGGGTGAACAAACTCAAAAACATCCAGGCCTGAAATTCTATCAGGCTCATGGCCTGTTATTCTGGCCACTGAAGGGCTAGCATATATAATCGACCCTGAAGAATTGACAATAATTATCATGTCAGTTGCATTTTCGATCAGCGCCCTGAAACGTTCCTCGCGATACCGCAGTTCTTTCAGGGTTTGCCTTAGTTTCTGAGTCATTCTGTTGAATTCATCTGCAAGATCTGCAAACTCATCATGGGAATTGACCTGTATGCTGGTATCAAGTTCACCTTTTCCGATTTTTTCAGCACTTCTGACAAGAAGCTGCAGCGGGCTCAGAAGACGCCTTGTCATCACCATGAGCACAAAGCAGGTAATGACTGCGGACCCTATCCCCAGCAGCACAAGATATGGTTTCATTCTGTCCGCAAGCCCGTAAACTTCCTGTTTGGGATCAGCAGCAATCAGAAACCAGTTCCATTCAGGAAAGAAATCACAGACGGCAAGATCATCGTGGATGTCAATTTTCAGGCCTGTGCTCTCTTTGCTTTTTCCAAGGCCTGCGAACCAGCGCTCATCATTGACAAATGTACCCACAATGTACTTATTTGGATGGAAAATAATTTTCCCGTTTATATCAACACCAAATTTATATCCCTTCTGGCCGATATGAATGGAAGAAATTTCCTGGATTGCGTCAAGTTTTGATTTTTCAATGCTTGCGGGAATTTTTTCAAGCCCGTATTTATGAAGAATGCTTTCATGTTTCCCAGCAATTCTTATGGCTTCAGAAGACCTGGTTGCAAGCCACTCCACAGCCAGCCCGGTCAGAGCGTTTCTGGAAAAATAATATGAAATCCCGACAGTTACCGCAAGCAGACAGAACATCAAGGGCAGAAGTGTAACCAGTATTTTGGAATAGGTTTTCATGGCATATTCAATTTTGTTTTTTCCGTAAACTGGGGGTAAAGAGCCATGGTTGAAACCAGCTTATGTCCATAATCAACATATTTTTTTCTTATGTAGATCTGCTTTGTATACATTATCGGAAAAGCTGCCATATCATTTAAGATACGTATCTGGGCCTGATGCCACAGGCTGATCTGCCTGTCAGGGTCAATTTCCATGCGCGCTGTTTCAATTAATTTATCAATTTTATCATAACAGGAAAAATTTGTATCAGGCCTGGATCCCGTAACAATTATGGAATCTGAATGGAAAAAACGGGTCAGATAGGCATCTGCGTTTGGGCGCCATGCAGCATAGATTACAAGCGGTTTGGGCTCATGTCTTATCTGGCGGTGCATTTCAGGATGAGAAACCGTTCTTATCCTGCACCTGATGCCGATTTCTGCAAGCTGTGCGGCAAGTACCCTGTAATAGGCCTGGTACAGGCGTTTCTCAGAAGAAACAAGGTTCAGTACAAATCCGTGGGGATAGCCTGCCTGTGCAAGCAGAAGCCGTGCCCTGGCAGGATCATATTCATATTCAAGATTCAATGCTCTTACATCGGACAATGACAGGCCTCCTGGCAGAAAATTTACAGGCACAGGCGAATAAACGCTCCCAGAGATATCAGAATTGGCAGTATCAAGAAATTTTTGCCTGTCCAGGCCGTATGCTATGGCTTTTCGTACTCTGATATCATCCATGGGCTTTATCCTTGTATTAAAATACAATGTTGCAACCTCTCCCACCCCGTGAGTATCAACTATTATATCAGGATCCAGCTCTTTAAATGATTCAAGCCAGCCTTTTCTGGCTGAGCCGGTGAACACATCAATAAGCCCTTTTTCAAACGCCTCCTGTCTTTTTTTTATATCCGCAAGAAAAAACATTTTAACACCTGAAAGCATAGGTTTACCTCTGAAATACAGAGGATTTGCCTTCAGCAGAAGATATTTTCCCTTGACATATTTTTCAAAACAAAAAGGGCCGGTTCCTATGGGATGACGCTTGAATGCCTCATACCCAAGAGTCTCAATGGCCTTTCTGCTGACAATAAAACCGCCTCCATAATTGGCAATCTTAGGAAAAAAGAGTATGGGCGAAACAGGCTTGTCCATAATAATCTGAACTCCGTACCGGCCTGTTTTTTTTATGGTCATGTAGGAGTATGCGCTGCTGTAAGCGCAGAATCTGCGATCTTTTGACTTTTCAAGGGAAAATACCACATCATCTGCTGTAAGTTCATGGGCAGCAATTCCAGGGCCTTTGTGAAACATAACTCCCCTGCGCAGGGTAATTTCCCATATCTGCCTGCCGTCAACTATTTTAAATTCAGGTATTTTTTCTGCAAGATCCGGTTCCATCCTTGGAGCATCGCCCGGCACATAGCGTAAAAGCCCATTAAACACCATATCGGCAAAAGCCCTGTCCTGAGAGCCTGCTGCAAAATGCGGATCCATGTTTCCCAGGGCGCTGACATGGATACCGAATCTTAAAATATTATTTTCCGGTATTGGGCCACCAAAAATTTTTACTGCAAAAATCGCCTCAATGGCGATAATCATTGAAATAAAATACAAACTGCAACTGACCACTCTCATGCCTGTCCCTTTTCGCATAATGACGGGTGATAAATTTTCTGCCTGAGATATTACAGGAAAGTATATACGATTTTGAAAAAAATAAATATTTTTTTCAAGGTTTTGTATAAAATTAATAAAACATTTATTGGCCAAATTTTACAACGACTCTGGTTCCTCCGCTGTCAAAACAGTCTGCAGAGGTTCTGCATGCAGGACAGGAAGCGATATTGCCCGGACACCTGTCAGTGTCCTTCGGAATATGGCAGCATCTTTCAGAATAAATCCCAAGGGAAAATCCATAGGTTTCAGAAAAAATCTTTATCCGCAGAAGATCAAATCCCCTGCCTCCTGCATTAAATTCATATGGACAGCCTGTGGAATAATCATCAGAATCAGGAGGTGTAAAATAGCCTTCAAATAAAAGCTGCAGTTTTTCCCTGGTAAATCCTATACCATAATCCCTTACAATCAGTTCAGGGCAGTTATCAGCAACATGGGTCTCAATATTGATTGCGCTGCCGTCAGGCGTGTACTCAACAGCATTTTTTAAAATGCCCGTGATAACGACATCAAGAATCCCGGGCGGAATCAGAACCTGTCCTGCTTTTTCAATCTGTGTGTTTAAAATACACTTTCTGGGGCTGAATTCCGGTTTCAGGCTATCAAGGCAGGCCTGCACATGCCTGTCCAGTTCAATTAATTCAGGTTCAAGGTTTTCATGGAAAAATATTTTTTCAATGGCCTTTTCCACCAGGTCAAAAGCATCAGGTTCATTGCAATGATCTGCAAACAAAAGGGCCAATTCATCTCTGCAAGCCCCGAAAAGCCTTGTTAAAGCATTAAAAGCCCTGAAATCCTTTTCCTTTAAAAGATCTTCAGATTCATACTGTATATCAAGTATCCTGGCAAGATTCCTGCGGCCCCTTGCAATTATCTTTTCAATCACAGGGCTGTCAATATTCAGTGCCCTGATTTTTTTAGCCACAAGCTTCATGGAGGCATCCACAACAGAAACAGGAGTTTTCAATTCATGGGCAAGATGATTAATCACCCTGTCCTTGGCATTGTTCAGAATTCTGAGCTCATCATAGGATTTTTTAAGTTCTTCATGTATGCGGGTATTTTCAATGGGCAGAGCAATGGCCCCTGTTACCATGGAAAGCAGGGCAATATCTGTATCATCAAACCTGCCATATTTTTTATTCACCACGGAAACCACGCCTATGATCTTGTTCTTGAGCCTGATGGGAACAGATAAAATATTTTTTGTGACAAGCCCGGTTTCATCATCAACTCTTTTCAGGAAAAAAGGGCAGTTTTCAACATCATGGATTATCATTGGCTCGCCTGTGGTATAGACCCTGCCTGAAACTCCCTGGGCAGCTGAAAAACGGATTTTCTTAAATCTTGCTTCTGATTCGCTGTCACGATAACTTGCGGAAAAAAAATAAAGCTGGTCTTCAGGAGCAGATTTGTCAGCAAGCAGGATAAAGGCGCCCTCCACAGATACAAGCTGCTGTATTTCACCGGTAATCAGGGTTATAAGATCACCAAGCTTATGGTAATGGTGCAGTGCCTTTGAAATCCTGAACATGATTCTGCTGGTTTTCTTCATCCGTTTTTCAATGGTCATGTCCCTTAAAATCAATACCTGACCAACAGGTGTATTCAAGTCATCATACAGGATTGACCCGCTTATCATGATATCAAGAATTCGCCCGTCCTTTGTGTATCGCTGAGTTTCAAAATCATGGACAGAGCGGTTTTTATACAATTGTTTCATGCCCTGCCTTGCCTGTTCCCTGAGATGATCAGGAATAAAACGTATGTTTTTGCCCCTGATTTCCTCAAATGTCCATCCAAACACTTTTTCAAAGGCAGGATTCACATATTCAACCCTGTTGTCGCGGGAAAAGGCAAGAACAGGATCAGGCAGAAACCTCAGCAAGGTATCAATATGCTTCTTCACTGCAATATTTTTCAAGGTCTCATTCTGCATGGCTTATATCCGCGTTGTACAGCCTAAGGCTGTTGGTTACAACAGAAATACTGCTGAATGCCATGGCAAGTGCGGCAAGAATGGGATGAAGCTGGCGCAAAAATTCGGGAAATATGTCAAAAGGAGCCAGCACTCCCGCTGCAAGAGGGATAAGGACAATATTATATATAAAAGCAAAAAACAGATTCTGCTTTATGGTGGCAACTGTTTTTCGGCTGATTCTGATTGCCCTTGGAATTCCGGTAAGCCTGCCGCTGGAAAGAATAACATCTCCTGCTTCAATGGCAACATCAGTACCTGTTCCAATGGCAAACCCTATATCAGCCCGGGCAAGTGCAGGAGCGTCATTTATCCCGTCCCCGACCATTCCCACCCGGGTATTTCCCTTCTGCAACTGCATTATTTTATCGGATTTTTCCTCAGGCCTGACCTCTGCCTCAATCTCATCCACATTCACCAGACGGCCTATGGCCATTGCTGTCTGCAGATTATCTCCGGTCAGCATGACCACCTTGAGATTTTCCCCATGAAGCTGTTCAATCGCCTTTTTGGATTCAGGTTTGAGAATATCTGATACAGATATGAGCCCAAGCAGGTCAGTGCCTTTGGCCAGAACCATCACAGTTTTGCCATCCTGCTGCAGTTCATGTATCCTTGTTCTGATATCTTCGGGCATATTATAGCCCTGGTCAAACCACCCAGGTTTTCCAAACCTGAAAATTCCCCTGTCCCCAAGCCTTGCCTCAACTCCGAACCCGCTGTGAGCCCTGAACTCATCGGGATCAGTCAATTCAATATTTTTTTCAGATGCAAAGGCAACAATGGATTTGCCTATGGGATGTTCAGATCCCTTTTCAAGTGATGCTGCAAACCTCAACAGATCTTCTTCCGATATGCCGGCTGATTCCGAAGGAACAATATCCACAACAGACGGCTTTCCCATTGTAATGGTACCTGTTTTATCAAGTACAACGGTTTCAAGCCTGGCTGCATTTTCAAGAGCTTCACTGCGTTTGAAAAGAATCCCGTTTTCAGCTCCTTTGCCTGTACCTGCCATGATGGCAGTGGGAGTTGCAAGCCCAAGAGCGCATGGGCAGGCAATCACAAGCACAGCAACCATTCTGATCATGGAAGGCACAAAATCTCCTGTGACAGCCCACCATATAATAAAGGTGGCAATTGCTGTCACAATGACGGCAGGCACAAAAACAGCTGCAACCTTATCTGCCAGAGCCTGGATTGGAGCCTTACTGCCCTGGGCTTCCTGAACAAGCCGTATAATCTGGGACAATGCAGTATCTTTTCCCACATGGGTTGCCCTGAATTTTAAAAGTCCCTGGCCATTGACAGTGCCTCCTGTCACCCTGTCTCCCTTTTCCTTGTCAACCGGAATAGGTTCTCCGCTGAGCATGGATTCATCAACCGATGAACTGCCATCAATTATTATTCCGTCAACCGGAATACGCTCACCAGGCCTTATCACAAGGATATCACCTGTTTTCACCATGGAGATGGGAACCTGTTTTTCAGTATCATTCTCAATAATCACTGCTGTCTTGGGCTGAAGGCCTATAAGTTTTTTAATGGCGCCCCCTGTTTTACCCTTGGTTCTTGCCTCAAGCAGTTTGCCGAACTTAATCAGGGTAATAATAACGGCTGAAGTCTCAAAATACACATGCCCGCCAAGCCCCGGCAGCACAAGGATGCACAAAGAATAGAAATATGCCACTGAAGATCCGAGTGCAATGAGTACATCCATGTTTGCAGTTTTGTTTTTCAGGTTTTTCCATGCTCCTGTATAATAATCAATCCCCGTATAAAACTGTACAGGAGTTGCAAGCACAAGGAAAAACCAGTTTACCCACGCAGCATGGCTCCATTCCCCAGTCAGCCCGAAATCCCTTGACATGCTCAGGATAAACAAAGGAAGGGCAAAAATGGCACCCACAATAAATTTTTGTGTCTGATCCCTTATTTCAGCATGCCTTGCAATTTCCTCAACATCTTTTTCGTCCATTCCTTTGTCAGCAATGACAAGATCAAAGCCTATCTTTCTTATTTCTGAAACTATGGTATCAAATGAAACCACTGAGGGGATATAATCAAGTGACAGCCTTTCCGAGGCAAAATTAACCGAAGCAGATATGACGCCATCCAGTTTTCTGTTTAAGGTACGCTCTATATTGGCGGCACAATTTGCACAGCTCATACCTGTAACAGGAAGCTCTTTATGGGCTTTGGGGACTTCATAACCTATCTCCTGAATTTTATTTACAATTTCACCAGGAGTGATTCTGTCAGGATCAAAGATTATCTTTGCGTTTTCAGCAGCAAAATTTGCACTGGCTTCTGACACTCCGTCCATTTTTCCGATGGTTCTTGTAATGTTTGCAGCACAATTGGTACAGCTCATACCTGTAACCGGCAGGGTCAGGCTATTTTCTCCCATGAAATTTCTCCCTTAAGATATCCGGATAAAAAATTTTGGCAAAAACTTATCTTACACTATAGCCATGAATACAGAATTTGTAAAACAAAGCCTCTGCAAATCACAGATTTTCATCCGGATCCAGCATGTAAACATATAACAGGAAAGCAAACCATTATTTATAGCAGAGAATACAAAACAAATGCCTGCGTATCCTAATCATTCATTTTTTCTGGGCAATGCCCTGCCTGTATTCTCAATTGATTAGATTATGAAAAAAACCAGGGCTTAGGCAGTTTCAAGAAAAGAACAGGGACCTGATCCATCCTGTCAGGGTATTGCCCCTGAGATATTCCTTTTCAGCAGCTTCAAGGGCACAGGTCATTTTATCGGTATCTGAAAACCTGTCCTTTCTTGTGATAAACTGCCTGTCAGGGTCAAGATGCCTGACAATTTTCGCAGGATTTCCCGCTGCCACGACATTGGCGGGGATATCAGATGTTACCACTGCACCTGCCCCTATTATACTGTTTTTGCCTATTGTAACGTTCTTGCATATTATGGCACTGTCTCCTATCCAGACATTCTCTTCAAGCACAACACAATCTGTTCCACAAGGCGGCATTGACCTGTCATAGATCCCGTGCCAGTCGGAATCTGTTATATATGCATTACTTGCAATCATGCATGAATCTGAAATCCTGATACTGTTTGCAGCGCTTATTCTGACCCCCGGGGAAATGAGCACATGATTGCCTATTATGATTCCATCAGGATTATCCCGGTCTGACCAGACAGTAAGCCGTGTTTTTCTGTCTGAACATCCCAGCAGGGTCACATTGTCACCCACGGCAACGGGCCCACCAAAAATTTCAATATGCCAGGGTTTGACGATAAAAGGATGCCTGCCGAGATGGGCCAGCTTTGGAGCAAGCTTATGACGGATATAGATGCGAAGAAGCCTGTACCACAGCTGTTTGATATAATAGGGCCTGAAATCCTTCATCTGTTTTCAGGCCCTTTGTAGTGAAACCCCTCCCACGATTCATGGGAAAAAAGGCCGCCTGCATCAGTAAGATTATACAATGCATCTGCTGCCATAAGAACAACAGCATTTGTCCAGGAAATTTTTTCTTCGGGCCAGATTACCATATCAGGATATGTATAACCGCACCAATATGTTTTATCCTCATACACCCTGTCCTGAATCCAGGAAAAAACTATTTTTGCTTTTTCAACCCTGCCCATGGCAGCCAGGGCAAGAACAAGTTCACAGGTTTCCGCAATGGTTATCCAGGGCTGATCTGCCACGCATCTTGCCCCTTGACCTTCAATAACATATTTATTCCAGTATTTTTCTATCCTTCTGTCTGCCCTGTCTCCGGTCATGGCTCCGCACAGCACAGGATAAAACCAGTACATGGAAAACCTTGATTTGGAAACATTATAATGATGGATATTGTTCTGAATGGAATTTTTCAGGCTTATAAAGGCATTTTCCCAGGAAGTTTTTGATCTGCCAAGAATTCCGGCAATTGACAATGCGCATTTAAGACTCATCAGAATGGAACTTGCCCCAGTAAGAAGGGACATGGGATCCGGCCTGCCCTCAGGGCTCTTTGCCCAGTAAATTTCCCCTGTGGCAGTCTGAAGGCTCAGGGCATAATCAATTGCCCTGTCAAGAACAGGCCACATATATTCAAGAAAAGGGGTATCAGAACTGACAAGCCAGTAATGGAAAAGGCCGACGCCGATATAAGCCGCCATATGGGTTTCCCGCGTTCTGTCAGTTACAATTCCGTCAACATATGAAGAATACCATGAGCCGTCAGGGTTCTGAAGCCCGGCAAGCCAGTTGAAAGAAAGGCGCGAAGCCGCGAATTCACCGCATATATTAAGCCCCATTATTGTCTCGACAAGGTCCCACGGATCAGTTTTGCCATTCAGATGCCACGGGATGTCGCCGTTCTTTTTCTGCAGGGAAAGAATAAACCCGGCAACTGAGCCAATGTTCAGAGTTTCAGCCAGCTTTATTCTTGGGCCTTTCAGGTCCATAAAAATCTCCATTCACTAAAAATCCTTAACAATTAGAGGCCAACATTATCAAACCATGATTTATTTTACAAGATACAAGGTCAGTATAATCATGAATATATATTCATGGCAAATACTAAAAAAACAAAAAAAGGAGCACAAATGGCAGCCCTGACCGTTATTTATATATAAGGGTTTGATTTTGAAGAAAAATTATTCTCCCATACCTGGCTGGTATTTTCAATTATTTTTCTTGACAACCCAGGGCGTTATCTGTTAATCAAAAATGAATGGTCATTCATAATTGATAGCAACAACCCTGAAACAGGAGGACATCATGATAAGAAAAATCAGAAAGGCCGCGGTAATCGGCTCCGGGATCATGGGAGGCGGCATTGCAGCTCTGCTGGCCGGCGCCGGAGTTAAGGTGCAGCTTCTGGATATTGTTCCATTTGATCTGAAAGACGAAGAGAAAAACGATCCGGCTGCACGTAACAGGATCGTCAAGGCAGGCCTTGATGCTGCACTGGCATCAAGCCCGTCCCTGTTCTTCAACAAAAAGGATGCTGCGCTGATTTCGATCGGCAACCTTGAGGATGATATTGAAAACCTGGCTGAATGCGACTGGATTATTGAAGTTGTTGTTGAAAATCTGAAAATAAAACGGGATCTGTTCAAAAAAATTGAAGGAATAAGAAAACCTGATGCCATTGTATCCTCAAACACATCAGGAATCCCCCTGAAAGACATCTGCGAAGGATTCTCTCTGGAATTCAGACAGCATTTCATGGGAACCCATTTTTTCAATCCCGTGCGCTACATGCATCTTCTGGAACTGATTCCCGGTGCCGACACCCTTGATGAAATCCTTGAATTTATTGCCATGTTCGGCGAAAAACATCTGGGCAAAGGAATCGTATGGGCAAAAGACACACCCAATTTTGTGGGGAACCGCATTGGAATCCAGGGCAGTGGCGCCATCATGATTGCCATGCAGGATGACGGCATGACCATCCCTGAGGTTGATGCCATTTTCGGGCCTGCACTTGGCCGTCCCAAAACCGCCATATTCAAGACTGTTGACCTGGTAGGCCTTGATACTGTGATCCATGTGTGTAAAAATTCCTATGAGCTCTGTCCTGACGATGAACAGAGGCAGGCCCTGGTTCTTCCTGAGTTTGTCGAAAAAATGGCGGAAAAAAATCTTCTGGGCAATAAAACCAAAGCAGGTTTCTACAAAACAGAACTTACACCGGAATGGAAAAAAATAAGGAAGGTTCTGAATCCCGAAACCCTTGAGTATGAAGACCTTGTCAGGCCCAGTTTTCCATGTATTGACGAAGCCAAGAAAAAATCAACCCTGAAGGAAAAAATCGACTGTGTGCTCAATGCAGAAGATAAAGGCGGAAAATTTGCATGGAAAATGGCTGCAAACAGTTTTCAGTATGCAGCAAACCGGGTGCCTGAAATTGCTGACACCATCATTGAAATCGACAACTCCATGAAATGGGGATATAATTTTGAGATGGGGCCGTTTGAGCTTTGGGATGCCTATGGTGTGGCCAGGGCTGTCGAAAGAATGGAAAAAGAAGGGCTTGAGGTTCCCGCCAATGTCAAATCCATGCTTGAAAAGGGCAATACCTGTTTTTACAAACTTGAAAACGGTGTGAAATATTATTATGATTTTGCATCCGGCTCATACCAGAAAGTGCCTGTCAGCAAAAACATGGTCTCAATTGCAGCGGCAAAGGGCAACGAAAAGACAGTACTTGAAAATGCATCAGCAAGCCTTGTGGATATTGGAGATGATGTTTTCTGCCTTGAATTCCACACCAAGATGAATGCCATAAATTCTGAAATTGTGGACACAATAGCCAAAGCGCTCGACTATGTCGATGAAAACGGCGCAGGCCTTGTAATAGGAAATGAAGCCGGCGGCATGCCCGGAGCCTTCTCAGCAGGAGCTGACCTGTCATTTATATCAAAACTGTGTCATGACAAAAAATATGCTGAAATTGAGGCATTTCTCAAAAAAGCCCAGGATGGAATCCAGAAGGCAAAATATGCTGCATTTCCTGTTGTTGCAGCACCTTACGGCATGGTACTCGGCGGGGGGTGCGAAACCTGCCTTGGTGCAGACAGGATAGTTGCACATGCAGAGCTTTACATGGGGCTTGTGGAAATAGGAGTGGGACTTCTCCCGGCAGGAGGCGGAACCATGAACCTGTGGAAAAAATATATAAATGCTCTTCCTGCAAAAACCGCCAAAGACAATGATCTTGCAAAATTTTTCGTTCCTGCATTCATGAAAATCGCAATGGCCGCTGTATCCATGTCTGCTGCACAGGCCAGAGGAAACGGCTTTCTCGGTCAGGCAGACAGAATTGTCTTCAATCGCGACAACCTTGTGGGCGAAGCCAAGAAAGAGGTGCTCAAAATGGTTGACGACGGATATGCTCCCCCGCCAAAACAATCCCTGATTGTCATGGGAGATGCAGGCCAGGGCATGGTAAATGCAGAAATATACAATATGCTCCACGGCAAATTCATGAGTGAATATGATGCATTCCTTGCCAGAAGAATTGCATATGTAATGAGCGGCGGGCAGGTAAAGGTTGGAAGCAGTGTTGATGAGGACACCATTCTTGCCCTTGAAAGAGAGGCATTTGTGGATTTCTGCAAAGAAGAGAAAACCATTGCCAGAATTGACCACATGCTTAAAACCGGCAAACCGCTCAGAAATTAACAAGGAGAATCAAAACCATGAAAGAAGCATATATAGTACAATCCGTCAGAACACCCGGATGCAAGCAGAGAAGAGGCCAGTTCAACCAGACAAGGCCGGAAGAACTGATTTCCTTTATCATGAAGGCTGCGGTTGAAAAAACAAAAAACCTTGATTTTGAGCATTTTGACGATGTCATGCTTGGATGTGCATTCCCTGAAGCTGAACAGGGCCTGAACCTGGGCAGGGTGGCCAATCAGATGGCAGGTTTTCCTGAAAAAGTATCAGGAGCGACAGTGAACAGGTTCTGTGCATCAGGCCTTGAGGCCATTGCCCTTGCCCATTCCAGAATCTGCATGGGCTGGTCAGATGTGACAATGGGCGCAGGAGTGGAATCCATGACCTTTGTGCCAATGGGAGGAAACCTTCCCCGCCCTCACCCTGAATACTCCCTGAGCCACCCTGAAAACTATATTTCCATGGGAATTACCGCGGAAAATGTTGCATCGCGTTATAATATCTCAAGGGAAGACCAGGACAAATTTGCTGCAAATTCCCAGGCCAAGGCAGTAAGAGCCCGCGACAACGGACTTTTTACGGAAATCATTCCCACTCCTGCATACAAATATGTAAAACAGGACGATGGCACATATAAAAAAGAACAATTCATTGTGGAGCATGATGACGGAATCAGGCCGTCCACGCCTGAAGGGCTTGCAAAACTCAGAACAGTCTTTTCAGCGGCAGGCACTGTGACTGCAGGCAACTCATCCCAGACCACGGACGGAGCAGCAGCCACAATCCTTGCATCAAAGGAAAAATGCGATGAACTGGGGCTTGAGCCCATTGCCAGACTGGTCGCATACACAAGCGTGGGGTGCAGGTCGGATGAAATGGGCGTCGGCCCGAGATATGCGATTCCAAAGGTACTGGCACAAGCCGGAATGACCATTGATGATATTGATATTTATGAGATCAACGAAGCCTTTGCTTCCCAGGCCCTTTACTGCATAAGAGAACTTGATCTTGAAAAATACATGGACAAGATCAACATACACGGCGGTGCCATTGCGCTTGGCCATCCTCTGGGATGCACAGGGGCAAAACTTACAGCCACCTGCCTTGCCAATCTCAAGGAAGTGAATGGAAAATACGGCATAGTTTCCATGTGCATTGGCGGCGGCATGGGTGCTGCTGCAATATTTGAAAAACTGTAAATCCGGAAATCAGTTCATAATCGCCGGATCACACCGGAAAATGGGATGAAAATATTTTTTTCATCCCATTTTTTTATTTTGACAAACATTATCCTCAAATAATATTCATTATAGCGAACATTATTATTTCAAACATTTTATACTTCCGTACAGACAAAAAGCTTATTTTATAATAATCTTTAATTTTTATTTGACAAAGCTAAAAAATAGCTGTATTAATAATATCAAGCTTGTGTTCTGCATGATGAATTTAATTTTTTCTTGGATCAAGGATACGGTATAAAATGAAAATAAAAAGAGAACAATTACAGATAGACCCTTCCAGATGCACTGCATGCAATGAATGCGCCATTGCATGTGCAACAAAACACCATGGTGTGGCTGACCCGAAATTATCCAGAATAAAAATCCTTGAATTTGAAAACGGGCAATTAAATGTCCCCGTAATCTGCATGGCATGTGAAGATCCTCCATGTATCAGTGTCTGCCCAATGAATGCAAGAATAAAAACCGCAAACGGAAGCGTTGTCACCAACACAGGGGTATGCATAGGATGCAAAGCCTGTCTTTATATCTGCCCTGTGGCCAGCCCTGTTGAAAACCCGGAAACAGGCCAGACCATGACCTGTGACCTGTGCCAGGGGGAGCCTGAAGGCCCGCGCTGCGTGGCAGCATGTAAAGACGGGGCTTTAACCATAGGCAGGTGTGACCCCATGATGTCGGGTGCGGCAATACAAAGGGCAAAACAGATGCATAGAATCTATTCATAATACGGGAAGGACCGGACACAATGAAAATCATAATCATAGGAAACGGAATCGCAGGCAACCAGGTTGCCTTTACCCTGAGCCAGCAAAATAGTGAAAACGATATACATATTATTTCAGCAGAAGATGTGCCTGAATACGACCCCTGCTCCCTGCCCTATTTTCTTGGCGGAGATGTGGAAAAAAATGCAGTGTTCAGAAAAAAAATCAGGGATTATGCCAACAGCAACATCAAGCTTGTTTTCAACAACAAAGTTGTTTCCATTGACCCGCATAAAAAAACCATAAAAACTGACAAAAACCTTGAAATGAATTATGACAAACTCGTGCTGGCCCATGGTGGAACCCTGTTCATACCGCCCATCAGGGGAATAAAAAATAAAGGAGTATTCAGCTGCAAACAGCTGCTGGAAACAGAAAAACTCAACACCCACAAAGGAAAATCTGCAATAGTCATAGGTTCAGGCGCCATAGGAATTGAAGCTGCCGAAGCCCTGAAAAAAAAAGGATATGAAGTTCATATAATTGAGCTGTTTGACTGGATACTGCCGACTCTTTTTGATGAACCCACCGCAAAAAGGCTTGAAACCTCACTTGAAGGCTATGGCATAAGAGTATGCACAGGAGAAAAGGTGCTTGAAATCAAAGGCGATACCCGCGTCACAGGAGTTGTGACTGACAAACGTACGCTTGAATGCGATACCGTTGTTGTTGCAACCGGTGTTATTGCCGGTACACAGCTTGCGGAAACAGCAGGTATTGAAACAGGCCGGGGCATACGCGTAAATGAGTATATGCAAACAAGCGTGCCTGACATATATGCCTGTGGAGACTGCGTTGAAACATTTGACGCCTGCACAGGAGAGCCTGTGATGTTCCAACTCAAGCACAATGCAATAGAGCAGGGTAAAATAGTTGCAAAAAACATTGCAGGTGAAAAAATAAAGTATCCCGGAGCACATGCATTTGCAAGAGCCCATTTTTTCAATACCCATGCAGCCTCGTTCGGCAGAACCATGCGCGGAATCAATGCAGATTCCCCAGACACATGTATAATTGAAAGGGAAGACGGGGAAAATTACCTGCGTATCATACTTCTGGACGGCAAAATAGCAGGGGGCCAGGCAATTGGAAAATACGCTGAAATGACAGGCCTTCTCATGGGAGCCATGCGCAGAAAAGACGATATCAACCTTTTACGCGCAAAATGGGACAGCATTGCAGGTTCAAAAAGCCCCTGCCTGCTGCCCCAGCTGAGGCTCGGCCATATATTCGGATTCACCGGAACAAAAGATCAGGCTGCCTGAAAAAAAGTGCACAAAAGCCAAAGCAATACTGGTTATGAAATCAATGGTCGTATTCAGGGTATTTCCCACGGCGGCATAGGGTTGATTCACATACTGGCTCAAAGAACCGGAAAATAGCAATAAAAAAACACCTTGACATGCCTAATCCCATAGTGTTATATGCCTGTATATACAACTTAATATCTTGATTTTCAAACAATTAGAACCATACCAAGCATATAAAAAGGAGGGTCGCCATGTCATCCACCATAAAACCTGCAGAATCCATGAAAATCTGCCTTGACAAAGAGCTTCCACCTGAAAAAGAATTTCAGCAGGGCATAAGAAGAGCCCCTGACAGAGGGTTCAGGCTCAACCGCAAACAAACAGAAACAGCCTTGAAAAATGCATTACGCTATGTAGCGCCCAGACATCACAAGTCTCTGATACCTGAATTTTTAAATGAGCTTAAAACAAGGGGCCGCATTTACGGATACAGATTCAGGCCTAAGGGCAGGATCAAGGCAAAACCCATAAACGAATACAAAGGGAAGTGCACAGAAGCCAAAGCAATACAGGTGATGATCGACAACAACCTTGATTTTGATGTAGCACTTTATCCATATGAGCTTGTAACTTATGGAGAGACCGGCAGTGTATGCCAGAACTGGATGCAGTATTGTCTCATTAAAAAATATCTTGAAACAATGACCTGCGACCAGACACTTGTAATGCAGTCAGGACATCCCCTCGGCCTTTTCAGGTCATCACCTGACAATCCCCGCGTCATAATAACCAACGGGCTGATGGTGGGGTTGTATGACAATCCTGATGACTGGGAAATAGCAGCTCAGATGGGAGTATCCTCATATGGGCAGATGACTGCAGGCGGATGGATGTATATAGGCCCTCAGGGTATTGTGCACGGCACATACAACACCCTTTTGAATGCAGGACGCAAAATGTGCGGCATAAAGGATGATGAAGATTTAAGCGGACTTTTGTTTGTTTCTTCGGGGCTTGGCGGCATGAGCGGTGCCCAGCCCAAGGCAGCCAAAATTGCAGGTGCTGTCTCCATTACCGCTGAAGTGGATTTTTCAAGGATTGAAACAAGGCATACCCAGGGCTGGATAGACATGGTATCTGACAACCTTGAAACAATAGCGGATATGGCGGAAAAAGCGCTTAAAACCGGCCGTAACACCTCTATTGCATATCACGGCAATATAGTTGACCTGCTTCAATTCATTCATGATAAAAATATAAAAGTTGACCTGCTTTCCGACCAGACTTCATGCCATGTAGCCTATGATGGAGGGTATTGCCCTGCAGGTATCTCCTTTGAGGAGCGAACCCGCCTTCTGACAGAAGACAGGGAAAAATTCAAAAAACTTGTGGATCAGAGCCTTAAAAAACATTTCAATCTGATCAGACAGATAACTGCCAAAGGCACCTATTTCTTTGACTACGGCAATGCTTTTTTAAAAGCTGTTTTTGATGCAGGCGTGACTGAAGTTGCAAAAAACGGGAAAGATGCAAAGGACGGATTTATCTTTCCTTCATATTTTGAGGATATAATGGGCCCCATCTTTGATTACGGATACGGCCCATTCCGCTGGGTCTGCCTGAGCGGGAATCCCGAAGACCTTGACAGAACCGACATGGCTGCCATGTCCTGTATAAACCCTGAACGCAGGCCCGAAGACCGGGACAATTACGAATGGATAAAAAATGCAAAGGCAAACAATCTTGTGGTTGGAAGCCAGGCAAGAATCCTGTATCAGGATGCAGGCGGCAGGGTTGCCATTGCCCTTAAATTCAATGAAATGGTCAGGAAAGGTGAAGTTTCAGCACCCATCATGCTGGGCCGCGATCATCATGACCCTGGCGGCACTGATTCTCCGTTCCGGGAAACAGCCAATATTTATGACGGCAGCAATGTATGCGCGGATATGGCAACCCATTGTTTTGCAGGCAACGCAGCAAGAGGCATGACCATGGTCGCACTTCACAATGGAGGCGGAACAGGGATAGGCAAAGCCATCAACGGCGGGTTCGGCCTGGTTCTGGATGGAAGCGAGCGAGTTGACAATATCATAAAATCATCCATGCTCTGGGATGTAATGGGAGGAGTTGCAAGACGAAGCTGGGCACGCAATAAAAATGCCATGGAAGTTGCAGCAGCTTACAATACAGACAATGATAACGGAGATCAGATAACAATACCCCATGAAACTGATGAAATTGCAATCAAAAAAGCGGTTTCAGAGCTGTTCTGACCCGGCAGATTAAATCCAGGCTCAGGTTTTTCCCTTACAGGCGGATAAAAATGTATCCGCCTGACCCATATCCAAACCTTCTGAAAAGAAAATTATGGGAAAAGGCCAGTCCCGTGCAAAAAGTGCTGAAATCAATTTTATAGGGATACGGCTGTGATGAATCCACATCAAGGACAAGCACCTGGCC
>CAYUOB010000002.1:0-48151 GCA_964446145.1 uncultured Desulfobacula sp. | reverse complement strand
CATAATTCCCCTCTATCCTGCATAAAGCAGGACACAATAGGTTATGAAGACAGCCCCTGTAACAGGAATTATTATTCCTCCTCTCCACAGCCCGAAAACAGCAGTAAAAACCATACCAGGCACAACAGCAAGGGGCATTTGGGGGATTGATTCAAAAACACCGGGTATGATAAGCGCACCTATTGCAGCAGCAGGGATACACCTTAAAAACATGTCAATCCTGCCTGAAATGTGTTTTCCATCCAGTATGACAAAAGGAAGCAGCCTTGGAATATATGTGACGGCTGCCATGGCAAAAATAACAGGGATAAGGTTTTTCATGTAAGTTTATGTCCGGTTGGTTTTTCGTTAAACATCCACGCTCCTGCCGCAGAGACAACCACGATACATACTATGATCGTCCATCCCGGAGGAAGCATTCCTGATTTAATGAGGGCTATATTCAACAAGCCTGATGCAGCAGCCATTACAATGGTTCTGACCGATTTTTTAAATTCAGGCAGCAAAATTGCAAGAAGCAGTGCATAAAGGGCCACTCCCATGCTTTTTGTCAGAATTTCGGGCAGAAACCCGCCAAGCACATACCCTGCCACAGTTCCTCCCACCCATGCTGAATAGGCAGATGCCTGAAGCAGAAGAATAAAGGGCACACTAAGCTTTTCTCCTGTAAAGGACAGAACTGAAAAGGTTTCATCTGTCACCCCAAATGCAATCAGAAAAAAATATTTGCCTGCGATTTCTTTCATTTTTGTGGACAGGTGTGCGCTCATAAGAAAATGCCTGAAATTAACCAGCAAAGTGGTCAGGACAATCCCTGCCGGATCCATTCCGGTTATAAAAAGATTCAGGGCAATGAACTGACTTGCCCCTGCAAAAACCACAGCTGAAAACAAAAAACATTCAACAAGGCTTATTCCGCAGCCCTTTGCCAGCACGCCAAATGCCACGGCAGCAGGCAGATAACCTATCATAATAGGGATACCAGCCTTAAACCCGTTCCTGCATTGTTCACAGATTGATTCCATTTTATTGATCCATTGTATGATTCAGGCAAATGTCAAAACTAGGTACTAAATTAAATCCCATAAGTCAAAACAGAATATTTGCCTGATCAATAGGCTATGTTCATGAATTTTTTGAATCTGCCCGATGACAGGATATCGGTTTTCAAAAATTGAAGAAACGCCTTTTCAGTCAGATTAGGGATCTTGTCCTGGAGCAGAACCAGAGAAATCTTATTGACCACATCATTTTTCCCTGTCTTGATGGGAATGATACGCCCTTTTTTAATATCCCTGCTCACAATGTGTGATGCAATCACACCCATTCCCAGATGATTTTTAATGGCAGTTATGACAGCCTGGTGATTGTCAACTGTAAGCACCCTGTTCAATTCAGGAGAAAATCTGTGGAAATGGTGTTTAAACCAGTTTCTCAGGGTCAGAGAAGATTTCTGATAGGAAATAAATTCCCTGGAAGACAGATTCCTGAAACTGTGGTCACCTTTGATATTTTTATCGTAATATTCCTTTGAGCATGCCATGATCACTTCTTCTTCTATCACAGGTTCTATGCTGTAAATACCAAAATCTTCAAAAACCTGATCCCGGGTCAAGAAGACATCCACCAACCCGAAGTCAAGGCTCCCCTCCCTTATCATGGGGAAAATTTCCGAAGGATCACCAAGTTTCAGAGTAAATACCACATCCGGATACTGCTTTCTGAATGATGCAAAAATGCCGGGAAAATATGATTTGCCAAATTCAATTGGAGATCCTATCCTGAGCATACCCGAAGGAATCTGTCTTGCACGCGCCATTTTTACAATGCAGTTTTCAAGGTCAGCCACAAAAGGCTCAAGGGTTTCAAATAATTGTTCACCTGCCAGGGTAGGTACAAGTTTTTTATGCAGGCGTGTGAAAAGGGGTATTTTTAATTCAGATTCCAGTTTATTCAGAGACTGACTCACGGCGGAAGGGGAAATATTGAGCTGCAATGCTGCATTTGCAACACTTTTATTGCGAAATACAAAATAAAAAACCCTGAGCCTGTTAAAATCCGGAAGCATTAATATAACTTCATCTAAGATTAAATTGTTTTAATTTTACTTAATATAAAATCAGGTTTATATTAAGTCCATAATTAATTGATGGCAATATACAAATTGTCATGATTACAGAACAAAAAAGACAGGATTATAAAATATGAAAGCATTAATTAAAAAAATAGGGACCATAATCATTTATTTTTTCACCCCTGAAGATTCAGCAACACCAATAAGAACCGGATACCTTTCCTTTAATATTGAATCTGATGTTATAGGCATAGGATCTGTAAAAGCTTTGTTCTGGGTTATGAACACCATGATTTTCATGTATCTTATTTCGCTTTTATAGCCGCACTGGATTCTCACGATCAAAAGAGCTGTCTGCCAGTATTTCTGAATCTGTCTTTCCAACGGTACAGCATACTGAAAAAACAAGGCTGATTCCTACTCCCTTCCTGGCATACAGCTCTTTTTTTTAACTCCCCTATAGCTTGTTATGATAAATAGCGGTTAACAGAATTTTTCAGCATTATGGCATGAAACCAGCCTTTCTTTCACAGTTCTCAGTTCAGGCGCAGTCTGCCTGCATATATCAGTCATGTGAACACATCTTTGATGAAATGTGCATCCTGACGGCGGGTCAAGTGGAGACGGCACTTCTCCTGTGAGGCGTATCCTGTGCTTTCTTGCATTTCTGTCAACATGTGGAGTTGCAGCAAGCAGAGCCATTGTATAGGGATGGAGAGGATGATCAAAAATAATATCCTTTGGCCCCTGCTCAACCGGCCTGCCAAGGTACATTACCATGACTTCATCGGAAATAAGGCGCACAACGCTCAAGTCATGGGAAATAAACAGGTATGCAAGGTTCATCTCATCCTGCAGGTCCATAAGAAGATTCAGGGCCTGGGCCTGAACTGAAACATCCAGTGCAGACACTGGCTCATCTGCTATGACAAGCGCAGGATTGAGCATCAATGCCCTTGCAATTGCTATTCTCTGACGCTGTCCCCCTGAAAACATATGGGGATATCTTGAATACTGCTCAGGGCTCAGCCCGACCTTTTCCATGATGGCAAGTGCCTTTTCCCGGCGCTGCGCCCTTGTCAGGTCTGTATTTATCAACAAAGGCTCTTCCAGAATGGAGCCGATCTTTTTTCTGGGGTTCAAAGAACCGTAAGGATCCTGAAAAACAATCTGGACCTTTTCCCTTAAAGCTTTCATGGCAGATTTTCCGCTTGTAACGGCATTAACGCCGTCAACCTCAAAATCTCCTGCGGTCGGACGCTCAATCATTGTTATCAGACGGGCAAGTGTTGATTTGCCGCATCCTGATTCCCCGACCACTGCAAAGGTTTTACCCGCAGGGATGGAAAATGAAGCACCGTCCAGGGCTTTCAAGGTGGCAGTTTTTTTGATAAAAGCTCCCTGTTTGACTGTATAATATTTTTTAAGGTTTCTTGCTATTACAATTGGATTATCATTCATACTGTGGGACTCCGTTTAGCAGTGGAAAGTGGCATCGGTGTGCACTATCGCCTTCATAAACCAATGGAGGCGGGACTGTTGTGCATTTTTCCTTTGCAAATCTGCATCTTGGATGAAAAATACATCCTGTTTTCTTGTCATACCTGCCGGGCACAACCCCCGGAATGGTGGGAAGCCTTTTTGAATTTATATTACGTTCAGGAAGGGAATTGAGCAGCGCCTCCGTATATGGATGACGCGGGGCAGTAAAAATCCTGTCAGCAGTATTTTTTTCCACCACCTGACCTGCATACATCACAACCACATCCTCAACTGTCTCGGCAATAACAGCCATATCATGGGTAATAAGGATCAATGCCATGTTCTTTTGCCTCTGCAGGTCAATTAAAAGGTCCAGAATCTGGGCCTGAATTGTCACATCAAGTGCTGTGGTTGGCTCATCTGCAATCAGCAGTTTTGGATTGCATGCAATGGCCATGGCAATCATGACACGCTGACTTATACCGCCTGAAAGCTGATGGGGAAAACTTTTAAGCCGGTCTTCAGGCGCTGGTATGCCGACCTGCTCCAATAATTCAACAGCCCTGGCGCGCCTTTGTTTTTTGGTCCCCCCTTCATGGTATTTCAGGGCTTCGCAGAGCTGAAATTCCACAGTAAAGCAAGGATTCAGGCTTGTCATGGGTTCCTGAAATATCATGGCAATGTCCTTGCCTGTCAGTTTTTTTCTCTGGTTTTCAGGCATTGTAAGAAGATCATTGCCGTCAAATATCATTTTTTCAGCGCTGATTTTTCCAGGATACGGGATAAGCCCCATCATGGCAAGCTGGGTAACACTTTTGCCTGAGCCTGATTCACCCACAATGCCAATAACCTTGCCCCGGTCAAGGGTCAGATCAACATCATCCACTGCCTTGAACCCGTCAAAATCAACTGAAAGGTTTTTAATTTCCAATATCTGATTCATATTTTTTCTCAAATAATAATTTTACCGCTTCATTTTAGGATCAAGTGCATCCCTGAGACCGTCACCTGCAAGGTTGAATGCAAGAACTGTCAGAAGGATGGCAAGGCCCGGAAAAGTAACAACCCACCATGCTCTCTGGACAAACTGCAGGGCATTGGCAAGCATGGCTCCCCATTCCGGCGTGGGAGGCTGAGCTCCCATGCCGAGGAACCCAAGGGCTGCTGCATCAAGAATTGCCCCTGAAAAGCCCAGGGTTGCCTGAACAATCAGAGGGGCCATACAATTGGGCAGCAACACAATGAACATCATGCGTAAAGGCCCTGCCCCGCATACCCTTGATGCTGTCACATAATCCTTGCTCTTTTCCTCGATCACAGATGCCCTTGTAAGCCTCACATAATGAGGCAGCACAACAATGGCAATGGCAACAATGGCATTTGTTAGGCTCGGGCCCAGCACAGCCACAATGGCAAGTGCAAGCAAAAGGCTGGGCAGAGCCAGAATAATATCCATGACCCTCATTACAATAATTTCAAAATATCCGCCGAAATATCCTGCTGTAACGCCCAGAATCATCCCAACGGCAAGGGAGAGGGTAACTACAATAACCCCCACAAAAAGGCTCAGTCTTGATCCGTAAATCAGCCTTGATAATATATCCCTGCCCACATCATCGGTACCAAGAATAAATTTACTGGAACCTCCGTCCATCCAGCACGGTGGCTGTAAAATAGCGTCTCTGAACTGATCAAACGGATTGTGCGGGGCAAGGAAATTGGCAAAAATTGCCACCAGAGCCGCAAATATGATAAAATACAGGCCAATGACAGCTCCCCTGTTTTCACTGAAATATTTCCAAAATTCCTTTAAAGGATGGGGAGGCTCAACATCGGCCTGGGTTATGGCATAAGTTTCACTCATCTTGAATTTTCCTAACTGTTGTAACGTATGCGGGGGTTGATAATACCATAAAGTATGTCCACCCCGAGATTCACAAATATGATAATTGTGGCAATGATAAGGATTCCTCCCTGAATTGCCGGATAATCACGCCGGTATATGGATTCAAGTATCCATTTGCCCACACCTGGCCATGCAAAAATTGTTTCGGTCAGAATGGCTCCTGCCATGAGTACGCCTGTCTGAAGCCCTATCACAGTGATAACCGGAATCATTGCATTTCTGAGTGCATGAACCAGAATAACACGCTGTCTGGAAAGCCCTTTGGCTTTGGCTGTCCGGACATAATCCTCCTTTAAAACCTCAAGCATGGAAGACCTTGTCATTCGCGCTATAACAGCAAGCGGTATTGTCCCAAGAACAATTGAAGGCAGAATCAGATGACTTACAGCAGATTTAAATGCCCCGGGCTCATTGGACATCAGGCTGTCTATCAGCATGAAGCCTGTATGGGCATCTATCCATATAAGTGATGACAGCCGCCCTGCCACAGGTGTCCACCCAAGGTTCACGGAAAAAAACAGGATCATTAAAAGACCCCACCAGAAAATCGGCATTGAATATCCTGTCAGAGAAGCTCCCATGACTGCATGGTCAAAAAACGTACCCCGCCTTACACCGGCAATTATTCCGGCAGGCAGCCCTACCAGCACTGCAAAAATCATGGCACATATTGAAAGTTCAAGAGTGGCCGGGAAAAGTGTTAAAAATTCTTTTAAAATGGGCTTTTTAGTTACAAATGATTTGCCAAGGTCTCCTTTGAACACTCCTCCTATGTACCTGAAATATTGAATATAAAGCGGCTTATCAAGGCCCATTTCAGCTTCCATTGCAGCATGGCGGGCAGGGTCTATGCCGCGTTCTCCTGCACGCAGTTCCACCGGATCACCCGGAATAAGATGAATAAGGGAAAAGGTAAGCAGGGTGATACCTATAAAAGCCGGAAAAATATGGAGAAATCTTCTTAAAATAAACTGGATCATGATAAAATCACATTCTTAAATATAAAAGTGGCGGTACGGCAGCATTTCTCAATGCATAAGCCATACCGCCGTTATTCATAAGGTGTTTAAAATTTATTTAAGGTCTACACCATAAAAAATATGCTGGCCAAAAGGATCAATCTTGTAGCCTACAACTTTCTTGCTCATGGGCTCAAACACGATTGAATGTGCTATGGTCACCCAGGGAGCCTGTTCCTTGAAAATAACCTGGGCTTTTTTGTAAAGCCTGGTTCTTTCCTTGATATCTGAAGTCTGTTTTGCCTTCATGATAAGATCATCAAAAGGTTTATAGCACCATTCTGCTCTGTTGGAGGCGCCGACAGCATCACATCCCAGAAGAACAGCAAGGAAGTTGTCCGGGTCACCATTGTCACCTGTCCATCCCAGAAGGATTGTTGAATGTTCGCCGTTCATGGAGCGTTTAAGGTATTCGCCCCATTCATAGGAAACGATTTTTGCCTTTACACCGACCTTGAGCCAGTCTTCCTGAATAACTTCAGCCATTCTTCTTGCATTGGGGTTGTATGGGCGCTGTACCGGCATTGCCCAGATATCTGTTTTAAATCCGTTGGGATATCCTGCTTCTGCCAGAAGTTTTTTGGCTGCAGCAGGGTCATAGGGATAATCCTTCACCGCATCATTATAAGACCAGATAGTGGGCGGAAGCGGGTTCTTGGCAATTTTACCGGCACCCTGGAAAACAGCATCTATAATGGCCTGTTTATTGATGGCCATGTTAAGTGCCTGGCGCACCCTGACATCTGTAAAGGGTTTTTTCTTTGTATTGAAGGCAAGATATCCCACATTAAGGCCTTCTTTCTGCATGAGATTGATATTTGGATCTTTTTTCATTGCAGCAAGGTCAGCGGGATTCGGGTAAGGCATGAGGTGACACTCCCCTGCCTTCAGTTTTGCATAACGGACAGAAGCATCAGGAGTGATGGAGAAAACCAGCCTGTCAAGTTTTGCACGGCCTGCCCAGTATTTGTCAAAAGCCTTGTAACGGATTGCAGAGTCTTTCTGATAAGAAACAAAAACAAACGGCCCAGTTCCAATGGGTTTCTGGTCAAACTGCTCAGGAGTCCCTGCCTTCATCATCTTGTCTGCATATTCTGCAGAATGGATGGAGGCAAAAGCCATTGCCATATTGGCAATAAAAGGAGCTTCAGGATTATTAAGATGAAATACAACCGTATAATCATCCTTCTTCTCGATGGATTTAATGAGTTTACCCATGCTCATGCCGGAAAAATATTCATAACTTCCACCGGAAATTTTATGGTATGGATGGTTTTTGTCAAGCTGGCGCATGAAAGAAAAGATAACATCATCTGCATTGAACTGGCGGGTGGGTGTGAAATACGCAGTTGTATGGAATTCAACGCCTTTTCTCAGATGAAAAGTATAGGTCTTGCCGTCAGGAGAAATATCCCATGAAGTTGCAAGGCCGGGAATAACCTTTGTTGAGCCGCGCTCAAATTCAGCAAGCTGGTCATAAACTGTTTTTGCAGTTGCATCAAATGTGGTTCCGGAAGTATAAAGTGCCGGAGTAAAACCTTCCGGGCTTCCTTCGGAGCAGTAAACAAATGTTTTAGCCTGAGCTGATATGGCAAACATGCACACAAGAGCTGCAATACCTGCCGTGGAAAAAATTTTACGCCATTTCATCTCTTTTCTCCCTTTAAAAATAATTAATAGTACAAAATTTAACTTAAAATTTTATGGATTCATTATAAATAGATACATAGATTTTATGAATCTATAAATTAATAAATTGTTTATATTTATTAATAGTGAATAAACAAGTCAAGAAAAAAAAATTATCCCTCTCATACAGGGTCTTCATATTCAGCACATTTCATGGGCGGTTCTGAGGATAATTTCATCCTGAAGAGCGGAGGTCAGATTTATAAAATAATCTGAATATCCTGCCACCCTCACAATCAGATCGGCATATTTTTCAGGATGTTTTTTGGCTTGCTTCAGGGTTTTTGCATCCACAACATTGAATTGTATATGGTGGCCGTCCATCTTGAAATAGGAACGAATCAGGTGAACAACGGCTCTTTTTCCCTTTTCCTGTTTCAGCAGGTCAGGCAGAAATTTCTGGTTTAAAAGGGTTCCTCCGGTTTTCAGGTGATCTATGGCAGAAGCTGAATTCAGCACGGCTGTAGGTCCGTTTACGTCAGCGCCCTGCACAGGTGAAATGCCTTCTGAAAAAGGCAGGCCCCTTTTTCTGCCGTCTGGAAGCGCTCCTGTCACTTCACCGAAATAGACATGACAGGTGGTCGGAAGAAGGTTTGTCCTGAAAACCCCGCCTCTGGCATCAGGTCTTGATGTTACAGCATCATGAAAAGCATTAAATACAAGTTTTGAAATTTCATCGGCATATTCATCGGCATTGCCGTATTTAGGAGCGGAGCAAAGCCTTTTGTATACGATGTCATTATCCTCAAAATTATTTTCAAGGGCTTTCAAAAGCCTGGTCATGGATATATGGCGGTGCTGAAACACATTATATTTTACAGAACAAAGACTGTCCGTAATGGTTCCCATGCCCACCCCCTGTATATAGGCGGTATTATATCGCGCCCCGCCCTGGTTATAGTCCCTTGCATTTTTAATACAGTCCTGGGTTACAAGGGATAAAAGAGGCACAGGCATATACAATGCATTGATCTGTTCAATTATATTGTTGCCCCTGATTTTAATATCCACAAAATGCTGCAACTGCTTTTCATATGCCTTGAAAAATTCATCAAAACTTTTAAAAGTTTCAGGGTTTCCTGTTTCAAGGCCGATTTTTTTTCCGGTTCCAGGATCGTATCCATTGTGCAGGGTTATCTCCAGAATCTTGGGCAGATTGAAATAACCGGTCAGAATATATGCCTCTCTGCCGAAAGCGCCTGCTTCCACACACCCTGAAGCCCCGGCTTTTCTGGCATCTTCAATGGATTTACCCTGAACAAGCATCTCCTGAATAATGGCATCTGTATTGAATACAGAAGGCTGGCCAAATCCTGTGGCAATGATATCCATGGCACGCATGATGAAACGGTCGGAATTTTTACGGGACACCTGGATCATGGAACTTGGCTGCAGAAGCCTCATCTGCTCTATCACATCCAGAATCAGATAGGTGAGCTCATTGACTCCGTCACGGTTGTCAGGTGTGACCCCGCCAAGATTGATCAGGCAGAAATCCACATATGTATTGCTTTCCTTTGCAGTCACACCCACCTTAGGAGGCGCAGGATGGTTGTGAAATTTCACCCAGAAACAGCATAAAAGCTCTTTTGCTTCTTCCCTGGTCAACCTTCCTTCTTCAATATCCTTTTTGTAAAACGGATAAAGATTCTGGTCCAGCCTTCCGGGATTATATGCATCCCATGGATTAAGCTCGGTTATAACACCCACATGAACAAACCAATAATACTGAAGGGCCTCATGAAAGGTTTCAGGCTTGCATGCAGGAACCCTGCGGCATATACGGGCCATGTTTTCAAATTCAGCCCTTTGTTTCTCGCTGGTTGCATGCGCAGCCCTGCGCTCAAGTTCGTCAGCATGGCGCCCTGCAAAGGCAATCAGCGCATCAGCAGCTATTTCAAACGATTTTAAAACCTCAAGCTCTGCAAAAGCATTTCTGTTTTCAAAAAAACTGATATTTTCCCGTACCTTTTGTATATCCTTTTTAAGGTCTGAAAATCCCATGCTGTAAATCATATCTCCGCCTGCTGTATGGCCGGGTGACCTTTGTTCCTGAAACTCAGTAAATACTCCTGCATTAAATGCATTGATCCAGTTTTCATCCATACTGGCAAATATTCTTTCCCTTATGGTTTTTCCGGACCAGAATGGAATAATTTTCTCTTTATATATTTTTTTTGTCTCATTGCTTACACGGTATGCAACCTTTGGTCTTGAATCAAGAACCTCAAGGTCTTCAAGTGAATGCAGACAGATTTCAGGATAGGTGGGAACAGCCTTGGGACAGGGCCCTCTTTCCCCCACAATGAGCTCGCGGTCATCCATGAAAATTTTTTTGTTCTCAAGTATGTATTTGAGACACAATGCCCTTTGAACCGGTACTGATTCGCCCATGCCCGGATTTAAACCATAAAATTCGGTTACAAGCTCCGCCCTTTCATGGGAAAGGGTAACCGGTGTTTCAAGTGTTTTTTTTCTTAAATATTCTACCCTTGAATTCATCCTGCCTATCCTCCTATTACTGCATTGAACCCGCTGAATTCAAACATCTGCCTCGCCTCTTCCGTTTCATGGCCTGAAGGGGGCATGGTATCTTTCATCCTGTTTTCCATATTCAGCATAAAATATTTTTTCTGCCCTGCCCTGTGAAAGGGCAGAACATGAATATCCCTGTAATTGGTTTCATTGGTTAAAAACCGTATAATATCTTCCAGATTATCCCTGTGATCAGTTGCTCCCGGTACAAGGGGAAATCTCAGTTTCACAGGGATATTGCAGGATGATAATTTTTTCAGGTTATCAAGAATCAGCCTGTTTGACTGCCCAGTATATTTCAAGTGATTATTTTCATTGATGATTTTTATATCATACAGAACAAGGTCTGCCATTTCAGCAGCTTTCAGCAGCACACAGGGATCTGCAAAACCCGAAGTATCAAGGCAGATATGGATATGATCCTGAACACATTGTTGCATTAAAGCAAACAGCAGGTCAGGCTGACACAAAGGCTCTCCGCCTGAAAAAGTCACTCCGCCGCCTGATTCCTCGTAAAAAATCATATCCTTTCTTACCTGTTTCATTATAGACACAACAATCTCTTCCAGGCCTGAACACCTGCCAGGATCCGGCATTGCCTGGCTTTCCGGATTATGACACCACCAGCAGGACAATGGACAGCCCCTGAAAAAAACTGTGGTACGTATGCCGGGACCGTCATGGATTGAGTATTTCTGAACTTTAAAAATACGGGAATTTTCAATTATCTGCATTTTTTTCCATAAGCTCATTAAATCTTGCAACATGGTTCCGGGCGATTGTTCCAGCTTTTTCAGGATTCTTTTCCCTGATTGCCTTCACAATTTCACACAGATCCTGATAATTTTCCCGGAGCAAATCAAGGCTCCACGGCAGGTAATGGTGAAAATAGGTACGTATATTGTCGTGAACCGCAGCAAGGTTGGCCTCAACAAGCGGGTTGCCTGCCACCTTTGCAAGGAGCAGATGAAACCGTGCATCCATTTTATGGAACCTGTCCCATCCCGACGGCCCGGTTCTTATATGATCCTGTGCCTCGTCAAGAATGGACTGAAGCTGCTCAATATCCTGAGCATCTGCTCTCACTGCCGCCTGAAAAGCAATATGACCTTCCAGCAATTTTCTGAATTCTGCAAGGTGAGCCAGGGATATTTTCCGCTGACGAATGAGAATGGCAACATTGTCAGCCATGGGTTTTGACGTGGCCTTCTGAACCACAGCCCCTCCCTTGACCCCGGTTGAAACAGACACAAGCCCTTTTTGCTCCAGTACCCGCAGAGCCTCACGGATACTGCCCCTGCTGGTATCAAACATTTCCTTGAGCTTCATTTCAGAAGGAAGCCTGTCTCCCGCTTTGAGCCTTCCCTCACAGATTGCAGTCTGAATCTCATCCACCACATGTTCATACGATTTAAGCGCCCTGATTTTTTTAAATCCAATATCCATATGCCCTGCCCATGATTTAAACTAAATAAAACATCAAACTGTCGAACAGTTTAATTGTTTAAAATTTATTTGTCAAAATATTTTCGAGGTCATTTTCGGAAAAAATTTCAATGCCGTTAATTTTCAACAAAGCGGCAGTTACGCCGCAGCCTGGCACAACCACAGAAGAAAAACTGCCGTCATGGATCCGGTAAACCCCGCAGGAAGGGCTTTTATCCTTTAAAACCGCCATGACAGCCCCTGTTTTTTGCGCAAGGCTGAGTGCATATTCAGCCCCTTTGATGAAAAAATCACTCAGGTCATTCCCGTTTTCATCAATGACCCTGGCATTTCCATCCAGAACATCAAGGCCGCTGCCCCCTGAAATCTGGGCAGGCGCCCTTGGAACAGGCAGGCCGCCTGCAAGCTCAGGACACAATTTTACAGCATGCACACACCGGGACAGACGCCAGGCAATATCCTTGCCCAGGAACTTAGACCCGCCGTCATACCTTACCATGTCACCCAGAAGACAGGCACTTATCAGAATTGTTTTCATGTACCGACCATATAAAATTATGCCTGGATTGTAAAAAATAATTATTGACATGGCTTTATTTTAATGTAATGAATGAGTATTCATTTCATAAATTCTTATGACAGGAGGATTATTTTTTTGAACCATGCTCTGACATCTTTGCTAAGATATTATTTTCATTATTTAAAATAAAAAATATATTTCAGTGGCCAAAAGATGCAAAAAAAGCTGCAAAAAATAATTCAATGAGCATTGATTCATTATACAATATTTTCAGATTTTAATTTAAAGTCTTCATAATAATTATCAGGAGGATATATAAAAATGGCACAGGTAATTTCAGACAAAAGAGACGTTGAATTTGTAATTCATGAACAGCTTGAAGCATCAAAACTGTCCGAGCTTCATGAGAATTTTGCAGATTTCAACAAAAAAACCATTGACCTTATCATTTCCGAAGCAAAAAACTTTGCTGTAAAAGAGCTGCTTCCCGCAAACAAGGAAGGAGATGAACAGGGATGCCGGCTTGAAAACGGCAAAGTAACAACACCGGAGTCCTTTAAACGTCTTTTTAAAATCTTTAATGAAGGAGAATGGCTTGCCATAACAGAAGATCCTGAATGGGGTGGCCAGGGGATGCCCAGAACTGTTGCTTCGGCAGCTGCTGAATATTTCAACGGGGCCAATTTCCCTTTTATGATGTACCCGGGGCTTACACAGGGAGCAGGCCATCTTGTGGAAAAATTCGGAACAGAGGAACAAAAACGGATTTATCTTAAAAACATGTTCACCGGCAAATGGACAGGCACCATGCTTCTTACGGAACCTGACGCAGGTTCTGATGTTGGCGCCCTGACAACAAAAGCAGTAAGAAACGACGACGGCACATTTTCCATCACCGGGGAAAAAATATTTATTTCAGGCGGAGAACATGACCTTGCTGAAAATATCATCCACCCGGTTCTCGCAAGAATAGAAGGTGCACCTGAAGGCACAAAGGGAATTTCACTGTTTCTTGTGCCAAAATACCGTGTCAATGAAGACGGCAGCCTGGGAGAATTCAATGATGTCATCTGCACCGGAATAGAACATAAGCTCGGCATCCACGGCAACAGCACCTGTGCTCTTTCTCTGGGATCCAAGGGCAATTGCATAGGAACCCTGCTGGGCGAGGAAAACAAAGGCATGAAAGCCATGTTTCTCATGATGAATGAAGCAAGGCGCCTTGTAGGATTCCAGGGTTTTGCCTGTGCCACTGCTGCTTACATGTACGCCCTTGACTATGCCAAAAACAGAATTCAGGGGAAAAACATTCTTGAATTCATGAACCCGGACGCAAAATCAGTACCCATCATACAGCACCCTGATGTCAGAAGACAGCTCATGATGATGAAAGTCAATGTCGAAGGCATGAGATCCCTTCTTTATTTTGTCCAATATTGCGCTGATATGGCATCCTATGCCCCGACACAGGAAGAAAGGGACAAATATCAGGGATTTGTGGAGGTCCTGACCCCCATTGCAAAAGGATATGTAACAGACAGGTCTTTTGAGGTCTGCAGCCAGGGCATGCAGGTTTATGGCGGATATGGATTCATTGAAGAATATCCCATGGCACAGCTGTTGAGAGACTGCCGCATCACAATGATCTATGAAGGCACAAACGGAATCCAGGCAATGGATCTTCTGGGCAGAAAACTGGGCCTGAACAAGGGCAAACCCATAATGGACCTGTTCGGCGAAATGCAGAAAACCCTTGCCCAGGCAAAGGCCATACCTGCCCTTGAAAAACAGGCTGCAAAGGTTGAAGAAGCCGTTAACAAACTTGCTGAGGTTGCCATCCACATGGGCCAGACCGCCATGTCTGACAAGGTTCTGAATGCATTTGCCAATGCCCATCCTTTTCAGGATGCCACAGGTGATGTGACCATGGCATGGATGCTTCTGTGGAGAGCTGTCATAGCAGCCAGGAAACTTGAAAAAGCAAAAAGAAAAGACAAGGCTTTTTACGGCGGCATAATAAAATCCCTTCAGTTTTATGTGGAAACACAACTGCCCATAACTCTCGGCAGGTTCAATGCATTAATGAACACAAGTTCAGCTGCCATTGATATTGAGGATGCAATGTTTCCATCTTAAACCGGTACACATAAAACACTGATATCTGCCGTTCAAAGGGGCAGCCCCGGGAAAACCCGAGGCTGCCCCTTTATGTTTTTTGCATACAAACATTTCTCAATCTGGTATATACGGGCATTATGATAAAATTATGAAAAAAAACCTGAGATTATGAACGGAAAATATGAAATGAACACCTTTAAACCTGCAGGGCTGCCCCTTCTGATCGGCAGCCTTCCCCTTGACAGCCACGAAGATGCCCTGGATCTTGTTTTTGCCCACACCCCTGAAATCCCCCTGTGGGTACAGCTTCCTGTTTACCCTGAGGAAGGAATGATTTCCCAGTTTCTTGAAGGACTGCCCGGATTTGACCCTGAAAGCTCAAAAAATATTATCAATGCTTCCTCTCCTGAATTTGATGAAGAGTTCATTGCATTTTTTGAAGATTACCTGAGCCTGTTGGAATCTCCTGAAAGCCTTGGGAACTCCAGGTTTGCACTGTCAGGGAAAAGAGCAAGGGGATTTGAGGCCTTTCTTGAAAGAGTGGACAGACACAAAGATTCATTTATTGCTCTCAAAGGGCAGATAACAGGGCCTGTCACCTTTGGAACCGCTGTCAAGGATGAAAACGACAGAGACATTTTCTACAACCCCCAGTTAAGAGATGCTGCCATTAAAAAGCTTGCAATGAATGCAAAATGGCAGGCAATGCAGTTTTCAAAAAGGGGAGCCCTGCCCATTATTTTTCTTGATGAACCTGCACTGGCAGGCTTTGGGACTTCTGCCTACATAACAATCACAAAAGAAGATGTCACACAGTCAATGGAGGAAATTATTGAACAGATCCACAGTGAAGGCGGGCTTGCCGGAGTCCATGTATGCGCTAACACACAATGGGATATTCTTCTTGATTCAAAAATAGATGTTTTAAGCTTTGATGCATTTTCCTTTTTTGACAAGTTCATGCTTTATCCTGACATGATAAAAGCGTATCTTGAAAAAGGCAAAATCCTGGCCTGGGGGATTGTCCCCACCCACAAGGCAGAAGTTATTGCAGCCCAGACAGCTCAGGGACTTACAGACATGCTCCACGCTCAGATGGATGAATTGTCCGCAAAAACAAAAATCCCCGGAAAAACTATTATCCTCCAGTCCCTTGTGACTCCAAGCTGTGGTACAGGATCAATTGACCCGGAATCGGCAGCAAGGGTTTTAAAACTCACAACACAGGTCTCAGAAGCACTCAGGTTCTAAGGCCCAGACCCTTGACAGCTTCCCTGGCAAAATCACGGGATTTTCTTTCCATGCTTTCAAAATAGCGGGGATACAATTTCATGGATGCCTTCATGATTGTATCCCAGGGAAGATCTGCAAAACTGCCGTGATCCTTTATATATTCCATGTGCAGCCTGCCTTCATTGTCAAAAGGATGAAATATTGAATCGCAGGTTCCGTCAAATTCCAGGGGTTTTACATTGAAACTTGTGCAAAGCTCAAGGTTGAACGCAGGAGTTGCCTTCACCCATTTTTCATTCAGAAACAATTCAGTGTATCCGTGATATATAAAAATATCTGTGCCCATCAGGTCTTTCAGCTTTGCTGTGTTCAGATGATTTTTCACATCTGCAAACCCAAGGCGTGCCGGAATCTGCATATTTCTTGCGCAGGCTGACAGCAGAACCGCCTTTGCCACACAATAGCCCTGACCCCGTTTCAGGGTTGAGCTTGCTTTCATGAAAGCCTTGTCAGGCTCCATTGTATAAGGGTTATAACGGATGCAGTCCCTGACGGCATAATAAAGAGCAACGGCTTTCCGGGTCATTGTTCCGCAGTTTCCGGCATGCTGCTGGGCAAATGCCGCTATTTCAGGGTGATCCTTGTCAATAAAATAGGTTGCTTCAAGATATTCTTGCATTTTTTATCCTTTTTTTGTAACTTGATTGTTCTGGTATATCATTTATAATTGTCCATGGAAACACAAATGTCCCATTTCATGAGACACAAAAATCTCACTCATACATGGTTCGGGAAAAATCTCACTCACTGGCATGGATTATGCTGCCTGAAATTTTAAAATCAACACAAAGGAAATTCCCATGAATAAACCACGGGCAAGAAAAACAAAAAAAAATTAAAAGAAATTCTGGCGCTGCCTGACAGAAAAAAAGCTCTGGCAAAGGCAGCCCGGATTCCGCCTGCCCGGCTGACCGGGCCCCTTTTTTCATGTTTTTTCCACAAGGATGAATGCATAAAATTCCGCAGTATAGCTGTCATGGGCGTAACAGTGGCGGAAATGGCAAAGGACAGTATGGAAAGGGCCAGGATAATATTAAGACGTATAATGTGGAGCCTGAATGATGAGTCAGGCGGGATTGGATGGGGTTCTGCCGAAGCAATGGGAGAAATACTTTACCACAGCCCGGAACTTGCCCTGGAATTTAAAAACATACTTTTTTCATATCTTGACCATCATGGCAATTTTCTGGAGCATGAAATGCTGCAAAGGGGGCTTTTATGGGGAATAGGAACATATCTTGAAGCAGATCCGGCAGGGCTTGACAAACACTCGGAACTGATTCTTTCTCAATTTCTTGACTCCCCTGATCCAATAAAAAGAGGATATGCGGCAAGGGCCCTGAAAAACGCCCGATCCCTTGAAAATTTCATGGAAAAATACAGAAACCTTAAAAAGGATTTTAAAAAAATTGATTTATTCAATGGGTGGGATATGGTTCCCGCCCGAATAGCTGATATGGTACACAGCTCCCAGGGCAGGGCAGGATAAAAATCTGTCCGATCCCAAACCTGGCATTATTTTTGAATAAAAAATTTCAGACATGAATCAGCCGGATATGGACAATAAAAAAACAGATTATGGAAATATGCTAAAAAAATGTGACACAAATATTGCAAGAACCATTGAACTTGCCAACCAGATGATCGAGCTTGCAAAAAAAGGGGATGAACACAGGGAAGACCCCGGATGTGGAATCCTCTACGGCATTCTGCTGGATTCAGGATACAGGCTGCTGGATCTTGCAATAAAAGAAAAAAATGCCCATATCCAGAAGGGCTGGTGGAAAATTTCAGATGAAAAATCAGACAAAAAAGGAGAGTAAAAAAATGAAGACTTATGTTTGTTCAGTATGCGGTTATTCCCATGTTGGAGATCAGGCACCTGAAAAATGCCCGCAGTGCGGTGCTGCAAAGGAAAAATTTTCCGTACAGCAGGGAGACCTGGTATGGGCTGACGGCCATTCAATCGGAGTTGCAAAGGATGTGGATCCTGAAATTCTCCAGGGACTGAGAGACAATTTCATGGGAGAATGCACTGAAGTCGGGATGTATCTTGCCATGAGCCGCCAGGCAGACAGAGAAGGATATCCGGAAGTTGCCGAGGCTTACAAGCGCATTGCATTTGAAGAGGCTGAACACGCAGCAAAATTTGCAGAACTCTTAGGAGAAGTTGTTGAGCCTGACACAAAAGCCAATCTCTCTGCAAGAGTAATCGCTGAAAATGGAGCATGCGCCGGCAAAAAACAGATTGCTGTCAAGGCAAAGGAACTTGGATACGATGCCATACATGACACGGTTCATGAAATGTGCAAGGATGAAGCTCGCCACGGCAAAGCATTCCAGGGCCTTTTAAACCGTTTTTTCAAATGAAGACCCCCTGCATAGACCTGGGCGCATGTATAATATGTGAATTGTGCGTTGACCTTGCGCCCCACGCTTTTGCACTTAACGATGCAGGCTTTGTGGAGGTTCTTCACCTTGATGACTACTCTGATGAGAACATAGCTGAAGCCGTAAAAAATTGTCCCAAAGACTGTATCACATGGGAATAGACAATTCCGGCCCGGAACTTCAACCGGTTTCAGGCCGGAATTTTTCCCTGTGCCACTTCAAGAAAATCATTGCATCTGATACATAAATGTGTCATTTACCTGATCAGTATTTAAATTTGAGCAGAAAATTAAAAGAACATGCAATGACAGACCTCACACACACCATTCTGGAACTTGACAATCTCAACCTGATCCTGGACAACCTGAAACTGGGCATCATTGTTCACACTCCGGAAAGAATCATCAAAGTATTCAACAAAGAAGCCGAGCGCATTACAGGATATTTCAGGGACGAGGTGCTTGACAAAGACTGCCACATGGTTTTTCAGGAACCTTTTTGCGGCGGCAAATGTTCTTTTTGTGACAACACCTCCCCGCAACTGCCCTTTGGGTCAAAAGAATATCCTTTAAGCATCATAACAAAAGACGGAGCCACAAAACACCTTGAAATGACAGTCTCTGCCATATTTGACCGCGGTTCTGAATTCAAGGGGGTTCTTGCCTCATTCAGGGATATAACAGAATCATTTAACCTGTCTCTCAAGGCTGAAAAACTTTCCAGCTTTGCCGGCATGATAGGCAAGGCCAAGGTAATGCAACAGATTTTTACCCAGATCAGGGATGTGGCTCTTTACAATTATCCTGTCCATATTTCAGGAGAAACAGGAACAGGCAAGGAAAGAGCAGCCTGGGCCATTCATGAGATAAGCTCATACGGAACAGGCCCCTTTGTACCTGTCAATTGCGGAGCGCTTCCGGAAGGAATTGTGGAAAGCGAATTATTCGGCCATGTCAAGGGAGCTTTTTCAGGAGCAGTCAAGGAAAGAAAGGGAAGATTTGAACTGGCCCACAAAGGCACCCTTTTTCTGGATGAAGTGGCTGACCTGCCTTTAAATACCCAGGTAAAACTTTTACGCTTCCTTCAGGAAGGTTCCTTTGAAAAAGTGGGCGGAGAAAAAAAAGTCAATGTTGATGTAAGAATCATAAGCGCTGCAAATAAAAACCTGAGGGAAGAAGTTGCAGCCGGAAGATTCAGGGAAGACCTTTTTTACAGGCTCAATGTCATACCCATTCACATCCCTCCCCTGAGAGAACGCATAAATGACATTCCCCTTTTGGCAGCCCACTTTTTAAAGGAAGCAGAACAGGAAAACAAAAATAAAGTACCCGAGCTTTCTCACCAGGCACTTGATCTCATGATGGACTATGAATGGCCCGGAAATGTAAGACAGTTGAAAAACGTTATCCAGTTTGCTGTGGTAAGAGCCAAGACAGGCAGGATACTGGCTTCGGACCTGCCTGCGGAAATTTCAGCAAAACAGGATTTCATTACCAGTATGGCCGGGGGAATGCCTGAAGTGCGTCCCGTGCCGGTCAGAACCAAACTGAATATTGAATCTGTCAAACAGGCCATCAAAAAAACAGGAGGGAACAAATCCAAGGCCGCAAGACTTCTTGGGGTCGGCAGGGCCACTCTTTACAGATTTTTATCCCAGAACAGTGAAATTAAAGATTTCATAAACCAATTTTAAAACAACCATGATTTCCATCCCGGGAGGATAATAATGAACAGATTAAGGTCAATGAAATATCCTGTGGCTGCGTTTTGCATTATTCTGACAATCTGCGGCTGCTCTTCAGATAAAACCAGAGTTGAAAATTTTATAAAGGAAGCAAAATCATACTATGCAAAATCAGAATATCAAAAAGCCATTATCCAGCTTAAAAATGCCGTTAAGCTGAACAATAAATCAGTTGCAGCCTATGACCTTCTGGCAGAAATATATCTGAAAACAGGCGATGCCCGGCAGGCATTCAAAGCCTATCTGAGACTGGAACAGCTTGAGCCGGACAACAATGACTACAAACTGAAGCTTGCTTCATTTTATCTTCTGGGAAAAAAAAGACAGGAAGCAGAGCGCAGAGTCAGCAAAGTTCTTGAAAAAAATCCTGAAAACATCCAGGCCCTTTATCTTAATGCCGGCATACTGGCCGACAAAAAGGAGCCCATAGATAAAATCGAAAAAATCTACCTTAAAATTTTAAAAATTGATCCAAAACAGGCAAAAGCGCACCTGGCTCTTGCCCGTTTGTACGGCGCACAAAAAAAATATGACAAAACAGAAAAAAACCTTAAGCAGGCCATAAGCCTTGACCCTGAAAACCCTTTATATTACAGGGCACTTTTTGGATTTTACCTGGCTGAAAAACGTTTCAGCGATGCAGAGTCAGTGCTGAAAGACCTTGTTGCCCAAAAACCTGACCAGGCTCAGCCCCTGATACTGCTGGGTAATTTTTATGCCGGCAGGAAAAGGCCTGACAAGGCTGAAGCAATATTCAGAAAAGCCGTTGATACTGATCCCAAAAACATTGACGCATATATGTCCCTGGCAAAACTGCTGAACATGCGCAAAAAAACCGCGCAAGCTGAAAAATTTATCCAAAAAGCCCTTAAAATAGCCCCGGATAATTTCAAGCTGAAAAATGCCCTTGCCCAATTTTATTTTTCCAATGGAAAACCAGACAAGGCTGAAGCCATTGTTAATAAAATACTTTCCAAACGGCCTGAATATCTGCCGTCAAAAATGCTGAAAGGCAAAATTTTTGCTTCACAAAAAAATTATGACAAAGCAATTGAAATCTTTCAGGATCTTGTCAAGGAAGAACCTGAGTCCCCGATGTTCAATTTTCTTCTTGGAACAGCATTATTCCAGAAAGCTGATTTCAAACAGGCCAGAACTTACCTTGCCAAGGCCCTTGAAAAGGATCCCCGCCTTTTCAAGGCAGATATCATGATGGCTGATATATACTATCGACAGGGCGATCTTTATCTGGCAGAGGAAAAAGTTAAAAAAGCACTTGAAAAAGCTCCCATGGATTACAGGGCAAACCTGCTTTTAGCCAATATCAGAATGGCAGATAAACATTATTCACAGGCCAGGGATATATTGAAAAAACTGATTGAAAAAAATCCTGAAAACCCTGCTGCCTTTTTCAGGCTGGGAATTGTCAACCGCATAGAAAAAAATAATAAAAAAGCACTTGAAAACTTCACAAGGGCCCTTGCCATAGACCCAAACCTCATGGATGTATTCACAAATATTATTTCCATTTATGCTTCAGAAAAACAATATCAGACAGCATTGGACAAATGTGATGCACACATGAAAAAAGCAGGCAAAGACCCTGTTATTGCAGCCATTATCCTGAATCTTAAGGCAAATCTGCTGATTGACATGAAAAAAATCACCCGGGCTGAAGCTGCATTGAAAAAATCCATTGAAAAAAATCCCTCTTTTATCACTCCATATCTTACCCTGGCTAAAATCTACATCAGCAGAAATCAGATTGACAATGCAATTGAACTTTATTCCCGTCTGATAAAAAACAGACCTGACCAGCCGGGTCCGCACAGCCTGGTCGGATCATTATATGAACAGCAGCAAAAATATGACCTTGCGGAAAAACATTATAAAAAAGCACTTGAAATCAATCCTGATTATATACCTGCTGTCAATAATCTTGCTTTTCTTTATGCTGATCAGGACAAGAACCTTAATACAGCACTTGACCTGGCACGACAGGCAAAGGAGCGCTTTGGAAAAGTTCCTGCCATAATGGATACCCTTGGATGGGTGTATTACAGAAAAAAATTTTATGACAAGGCAATTGATGAATTTGAATCCTGCGTCAAAAAAGAGCCTTTAAACCCGGTTTTCTTCTACCATCTTGGCCTTGCATACAACAAGGCTGGCAAATATGCAAAAGCGGAAAAAGCCCTTAAAAAAGCATTAAGCCTGCAAAAGGATTTCAAAGGATTTGAGGAAGCCAGGAAAGTATTGAACCAATTGTAAAAAGTCTGCGGCAGTGCTTGAAAGATTCCGCCAAGCACTGCCGCAATAAATCAGGTAAAATCAAGCTCTGTTATTTGTAATCATAAAAACCCTTGCCTGTCTTTCTTCCAAGCCAGCCTGCCTCAACGTATTTTCTCAGCAGAGGGCAGGGTCTGTATTTGGAATCCTTGAACCCGTCATACAGGGTTTCCATGATGGCAAGGCAGGTATCAAGCCCTATAAGGTCTGCAAGAGCAAGCGGCCCCATGGGGTGATTGGCTCCAAGGCGCATGACAGTATCAATGTCTTCGGGTTTGCCAACACTCTGATAAAGGCAGAAAACTGCCTCATTGATCATGGGCATGAGAATCCGGTTGGCAATGAATCCCGGAAAATCATTGGCCTGAGCAGGTGTTTTTCCGAATTTTTCACAAAGTTCCCAAGTGATTTTAAATGTATCCTCGGAAGTTGCAAGCCCTTTTATGACCTCAACAAGTTTCATGACAGGAACAGGATTCATAAAATGCATGCCTATTACCTTGTCCGGCCTTGATGTCCTTGCGGCAATCCTTCCTATGGGGATGGAAGAGGTATTTGTGGACAAAATCACTTCAGGCGGGCAGATTTTGTCAAGATCTTCAAAAATTTTAAACTTAAGGTCTTCCCTTTCAACTGCGGCCTCAACCACAAAATCCACGGATTCCATATCCTTTAACTCGATTGTTGTGGATATCCTGCCCAGAATCGCCTGTTTTTCGTCCTCAGTGATTTTTTCCTTTTTCACCATTCTGTCAAGATTTCCGGAAATGGTTGCAAGACCTTTTTCGCAGAACTCTTCTTTAATATCGCTCATCACAACTTCAAGGCCGCTGGCAGCGGCAACCTGTGCAATACCATTGCCCATCTGGCCTGATCCTATTACGCCGAATTTTTTTATCTCCATTATTCCTCCTTAAAGAATTTCTGCCCCCATTGTTCAGTTCTCTGTACTGCCCGGCAGATTTATCTCATATCACCGCTTGACAATAAGTGCAACAGCTTCTCCTCCCCCCAGGCAAAGGGAAGCAAGCCCTGTTTTCAGATCACGTTTTTTCATTTCATACAATAAGGTTGTAAGAACCCTTGCCCCGCTGGCCCCGATGGGATGTCCCAGTGCAACGCTGCCTCCGTTGACATTCACCTTTTTAGGGTCAAGTTCCAGGACTTTGTTGATACCTGCTGAACTGCCTGAAAATGCCTCATTTATCTCAAACAGGTCAATATCTGAAATTGAGATTCCCTGTTTTTTCACAACCTTTGGGATCGCATATATGGGAGCCATGAGCACATATTTCATATCAATGCCGTATGAGGCCTGTGCCCCTATTTCAGCCATGATTTCAAGGCCCAGTTCCTCTGCCTTTCTTTCGCTCATGATCACAAGAGCAGAAGCCCCGTCACTTATGATGGATGCATTTCCTGCCGTGCCCACACCGTCTTTTTTAAATGCAGGCTTCATCTTTGAAAGAATTTCAAAACTTGTTTCCTTGGGGCATTCGTCTGTGTCAAAGACAACAGGGTCTCCCTTTCGCTGCGGAACCTTGACAGGGACAATCTCATCTTTAAACCGTCCCTGTGCAATGGCTTTATTTGCCCTTTCATAGGACACAGCCGCAAACCTGTCCTGATCCTGCCGTGATACTCCCCATTTTTCAGAACACAATTCATTGGACATGCCCATGTGAAAATCATTGATCACATCCCAAAGTCCGTCATGCACCATGTGATCTTCAATTTTTCCAGGCCCCATGCGATGCCCCCATCTTGCCTTTTCCATATAATAGGGAGCCATGCTCATGTTTTCCATTCCACCTGCGACCACCACTTCTGCATCTGCACACTGAATGGCCTGAGCTGCAAGCATGACAGCTTTCAATGACGACCCGCACACCTTGTTGACTGTAATTGATTCAACTTCCCAGGGAAGGCCTGCCTTGACTGCTGCGATTTTTCCGGGGTTCTGCCCGTATCCGCATGGCAGAACCATACCCATTATGCATTCATTGACAAGAGAATCGTCAATTCCTGCCCTTGATATGGCTTCCCGAATAACATGGGCACCAAGGTCGGTTGCCCCGATTTTGCTCAATGTCCCGCCAAAACTTCCCAAAGGGGTGCGCACGGCACTCACTATTACAGCTTTATTCATAATTGAAAAATCTCCTGTTTTTACATGTTTCTTCTGTATTTTCCGCCCACCTCGTACAGGGCCTGTGTAATCGTTCCAAGGCTGCATGTTCTCACAGCATCCATGAGTTTTTCAAACATATTTTCCCCGCTCAATGCTGTCTGTTTCAGCTGGTCAACCATCTGAGCGGTTTTATCCCTGTGACGGGTCTTGAACGCATTAAGTCTTTCAAGCTGCGAATTTTTCTGCTCATCAGTTGCCCGTGATAATTCAAGATGGTTTGCCATTTCAGCATAATCAGCATCAGGATCCTGAAAAGTGTTGACCCCCACAATGGGATAGGCTCCTGAATGTTTCAGATGTTCATAATACATGGATTCTTCCTGAATTTTACCCCTCTGATAACCTGTTTCCATGGCACCCAGCACTCCGCCCCTTTCCGTGATTCTTTCAAATTCAATCAGGACAGCCTCCTCCACAAGATCGGTCAGTTCATCCACGATAAAACTTCCCTGAAGGGGATTTTCATTCTTGGCAAGCCCCCATTCCCTGTTGATGATAAGCTGTATTGCAAGGGCTCTTCTCACTGATTCAGCCGAAGGTGTGGTGATGGCTTCATCAAATGCATTGGTATGCAGGCTGTTGCAGTTGTCATATATTGCACACAAAGCCTGAAGCGTGGTTCTTATATCATTGAACTGAATATCCTGACTGTGCAGAGACCTGCCAGAGGTCTGGATATGGTATTTCAGTTTCTGTGATTTTTCATTTCCCTTGTATTTATATTTCATTGCAACGGCCCAGATCCTTCTTGCAACCCTTCCTATTACCGTGTATTCAGGATCCATCCCATTGGAAAAGAAAAATGAAAGGGACGGGGCAAAACTGTCAATATCCATTCCCCTTGAAAGATAATATTCAACATAGGTAAACCCGTTTGCCAGGGTCAGTGCAAGCTGAGTAATGGGGTTGGCGCCTGCCTCAGCAATATGATATCCTGAAATGGAAACCGAGTAAAAATTTTTCACCTGATGATCAATAAAATACTGCTGAATATCCCCCATCATTCTCAGGGCGAATTCAATGGAAAAAATGCAGGTATTCTGTCCCTGGTCTTCCTTCAGTATATCCGCCTGAACCGTGCCCCTGACACTTGACAGGGCATTGCTCCGTATCTGCCGTGCTTCTTCCCTGGAAGGTTCCCTGCCGTTCTCCTCCCTGAATTTATCCATCTGCTGGTCAATTGCAGTATTCATGAACATGGCAAGCATTATGGGGGCAGGCCCGTTAATGGTCATGGATACAGAGGTGTTTGGCGCGCAAAGATCAAACCCGCTGTAAAGCACTTTCACATCATCAAGTGTGCATATACTGACTCCTGAAGTACCTATCTTGCCATAAATATCAGGCCTGGTATCAGGATCATATCCGTAAAGGGTGACAGAATCAAAAGCCGTGGAAAGGCGTTTGGCAGGGTAATTTTCAGACAGCAGCCTGAATCTGCGGTTTGTATCTTCAGGCCCGCCTTCTCCTGCAAACATTCTTGTGGGGTCTTCATCAACTCTTTTCAGTGGAAACACCCCTGCTGTATATGGGAAATTGCCCGCAAAATTTTCCCTGCGCATCCATATATATTGTTCTCCTGGATCCTTGAAACGGGGAAGGGCAACCTTGGGAATCTTTGAATGTGACAAGGATTCAGTATAAAGGGGCCTTCTGAACTCCCTGCCCCTTACATGGTAAACAAATTCATCTTCTTTATATTTACTCACACAGGTTTCAAACTCTTCAATAACCCTGTCAGTTTCCTTTTCCACTTTTTCCTGTGCCGCAGCGACTGCTGCCCTGAATTTTTCCAGAGCTTCAGGTATCTGATCCAGGCCCATTTCCTCAAGGTTCCTTGCTGCCTCTTCAAGGTGCCACCTCCGTCTGACAGCTTCTGCCTGTTCCTGGGTGGTTCTGTGATATTGTCTTACTGTATCTGCTATTTCAGCAAGGTATCGTGTTCTTTCTCCAGGAATGATGATGGTCTTTGAAGAAGATTCCTTTCTGCCGGTTCTGGGCAGTGAGGATTCAAACACAATATCTTTTTTCTCCGCAATAATGTCCAGCAGGCCGTGGTAAAAGGCTGTAACCCCGTCATCATTGAATTTGGAAGCAATTGTACCGTACACGGGCAGATCCTTTGGATCGGTGTCCCATGCCTTGCGGTTGCGCTGCACCTGTTTGCGCACATCCCGCAATGCATCTTCACTTCCCTTTTTTTCATATTTGTTCACCACAACCATATCTGCATAATCCAGCATATCAATTTTTTCCAGCTGTGACGGAGCGCCGAATTCCGCTGTCATGACATAAACGGAGATATCCACAAGATCCACAATTCTTGAATCACCCTGTCCTATGCCTGCTGTTTCCACAATGATCATGTCATACCCTGATGCCCTTGCCACCTCAATGGCGGCAGGAAGCGCCTCGGGAAGCTCAGTCTGGGAACGTCTTGTTGCAAGGGAACGCATATAGACCCTGTCCGATTCAATGGAATTCATTCTTATTCTGTCGCCCAGAAGGGCACCGCCGGTCTTGCGCCTTGAAGGGTCACAGGAAATAATGGCAATATTAATATCCTCTAAATCATGAAGTATCCTTATGATCAGTTCATCGGTAAGAGAAGATTTGCCGGCGCCGCCGGTTCCGGTAAGGCCGATGACAGGAGCTGTATTCCCGGAAGCCATGGGAGATATACGGGCCATCAGTTCATTGAACCTGTCCATATTGTCCGCCCTTGCTTCCTGCACTGCTGAAATCAGTTTTGCAGTTGCATATTTGTTGTCAACACCCAGACTGTCAAATTCAAGGGCATCATAATCAACGCATGGCACATCCATTGAGCGTATCATATCATTGATCATGCCCTGAAGCCCCATTTTCGCCCCGTCTTCAGGAGAATAGATCCTTGTTACCCCATAGGCATGCAGTTCATCCATTTCAGAAGGGATAATCACGCCGCCGCCGCCGCCGAAAATCTTTATATGGGATGCACCGTTTTCTTTCAGAAGATCAACCATATACTTAAAATATTCAACATGACCGCCCTGATAGCTGGATACGGCAATGCCCTGGGCATCTTCTTCCATGGCAGCATCCACAACTTCCTTTGCAGATCTGTTATGGCCGATATGAATAACTTCAGCCCCAGAATCCTGCAATATCCTTCTCATTATATTGATTGCAGCATCATGCCCGTCAAAGAGCGAAGTTGCGGTAACAATCTTGACTGAATTTTCAGGCTTGTAAATTTCAGTTTCCATATTCCCGTTTCTCCTTTTACAAAATTGGGGAGTTTGAGCAAACTAAACAAAGTTTATGCGCTATATTGTAACTGGCATAAATCAATTAAAAAATAAATAAAAATTTTCAGGCCCGGTTAAAATATCAATCCCAGAATAAAACTAGTCTGAATCTCAATGTATTGCTCAATGGTAAAATTTTTCTGCATATGCCAGCGCCGGAAAGCCCACATCTGGCCCAGAACAGATATATTATGACCGGCAAGGTTCACTACCTTGTCATCCAGTTCCGGGAAATTATTTCTGCCTGAAAGAAAAGACAGGGCATTGATGAAAATATCCGTGATATTCAATTCATTTTCAAGTACCCTCTTTTTCCATTTGTCCGGAAGAAACTGTGTCACCTGATACATTAAAAGAATATGATCCGCCATTTCATCACAAACATGAAAATATCTGCGAATCACACCTGCAAGCCTTTCCTTTCCCCTGTCAGTTTTTGACATGGCCTGTTCCACGGCAGCCTGCACTTCTTCATGTATGGTTTTACACACAAGATAAAGAAGGTCTTCCTTTGAACTCACATATTCGTAAAGAGAGCCTATGGAAAAATTGGAAGCTTTTGCAATCATACGGGTGGTGGTTTTGTGATACCCGTGTTCTATGAACAGCTTAACCGTGGAATCGATAATTTTTCGCCGTCTTTCACGAACCAGGTCAGGATTTTTAATCTGTGTCGGAACTTCCCCGTCAGGAATCCGGGTTTGCGATGTATCAAATTTTGCCAAACCATCACCCCTTTCCAAATAGCAATTATGGGCAAACGCGCTTGAACGAGCGCTCAGTCATAGCATTTTTTTACATTTATTCAATAAGTTGTCAAGGCAATATATTTCGTTATTTAACACCTGCAATAACCATTGGGCAGGTTTCAGCACCTGTGGCCCAATGACCGGCATTTAAATTGAAGAACCGGTTTTTAAGGGCTGAAAACAGCCTGAGTTTTGTTTTTTACATGTCCTGAACAAAACTTGACTTGACAGCAGCCTTATTTCCATGTTTTGTTCTCTTCCGTCGAGATACTGATCACCCATATCTATCAAAGACAAATCCTTTGGGTATTCTGAGCTGACAGAACAATTCTGGACATTTTTCCAAAAAAAAATAACAACTCATTCAAAAGAATGTTTATGATGATAAACAAAAAAACATTCAAGAAAAAATCGTGAGGCTGATAAGTGATCAGGGCAATTCTTTTGCTGAAGGCGGAGAAAATCCTGGAGTGAAGCACAATTTAACAAGCCGCTGGAAAAGGAGTCTGATGATGGAAATACAGATAAGCTGAAATTTTGTTTGACAAATTAATTCCTTTAAATATAGTATCTTAAAAATAGACTGAGCGCTCGATCAGTTTTTCAGGGCTGCCGGGTGCAGAACCAGAACAGGTGATCTTTAAAAAAAGACAAAACCATAACCAATAGACACGAAGGAGGCGCAGGGTGGATTTTGACCTTACCAAAGAGCAGGAGATGATTCGCAGGGAAGTAAGAAAGTTTGCCCGGAAGGAGATCGCCCCCATTGCAGCGGAGCTTGACGAAAAAGAGGAATTTTCAGAAGAGCTTACCCGTAAAATGGGAGAAATAGGTCTTTTCGGCATGTTTGTTTCAGAAGAATATGAAGGCCAGGCAATGGATTATATTTCATACATCATAGGTGTGGAGGAAATTGCCAGAATAGACGGATCCCAGGCTGCCACCATTGCCGCAGGCAATTCGCTTGGCATCGGCCCGATTTATTATTTCGGAAGTGAAGAGCAGAAAAAAAAATATCTGCCAAAACTCTGCGCAGGAGAAGGGCTATGGGGTTTTGGCCTGACCGAGCCCACAGCAGGCTCAGATGCAGGGGGCAGCAAAACAACTGCTGTGCTGGACGGAGATGAATGGGTGATAAACGGTTCCAAAATTTTCATTACCAATGCTGCCTGCGACATGACGATGGGCGTCACTGTACAGGCTATCACAGGCGAACGTGAAAACGGAAAGCCTGAATATTCATGCATACTGGTTGAAGCGGGAACTCCGGGCTTCAAGGCTGTTCCCATCCATAAAAAACTCATGTGGCGCGCCTCCAACACGGCAGAACTTTTTTTTGACAATGTAAGGGTTCCAAAGGAAAATATCCTGGGCAAAAAAGGAGACGGCTTCCATCAGATGCTTTCCACCCTTGACGGCGGCAGGCTGTCCATCGGTGCCATGGGGCTTGGCGGCGCTCAGGGCGCCTATGATCTTGCACTGAAATATGCAAAGGAAAGACATCAGTTCGGCCAGCCCATATCCAAGTTTCAGGCCATTGCATTCAAGCTTGCAGACTGCGCAATGGAAATAGAATGCGCAAGAAACCTTCTTTACAAGGCATGCTGGCTTAAGACCAACAAACGCCCCTTTGAAAAGGAAGCTGCCATGGCAAAACTGTATTGTTCAGAAGTCATGTCCAGGGTTGCTGACCATGCCGTGCAGATCCACGGGGGCTACGGGCTCATGAAGGAATATGACGTGGAGCGTTTTTACAGGGATCAGAAACTTCTGGAAATAGGTGAAGGCACATCTGAAGTCCAGCGCATTGTAATTTCACGCTATATCGGCTGCTGACAGATAAAAACAAATCCGGAGAAATACATATGAGTGACAACAAAGACCTTTTGCTGGTGGAAGAAAAAAACAATGCAGTCATTCTGACCATGAACAGACCAGAAGTGATGAACAGCCTCAATTTCGGGCTGCTTTATGCAATCCGGGATCAGATAGACTCGCTTCAGTATAAAAGTGCAGTAAGATGCGTCATCATAACAGGAGCAGGAGATAAATCCTTCTGCGCAGGCGCAGACTTAAAGGAAAGGGCAACCCTTAGCCCGGATGAAGTCAAAAAATTCATCATAACAATCAGAAACCTTCTGACCTCGATCCAGAATCTCCCCATGCCGGTCATTTCCGCAGTCAATGGAATTGCCCTTGGCGGAGGCACTGAAGTGGCCCTTGCATCTGATATCAGAATTGCATCTGAAAATGCAAGCATGGGGCTTACAGAAGCAAGGCTTGCCATCATTCCAGGAGGCGGAGGCACCCAGCGCCTTCCAAGGATAATCGGCGTGGCAAAGGCCAAGGAGCTGATTTTCACAGGCCGCAGGGTAAATGCGAAAGAAGCCCTTGAAATAGGACTTGTGAACAAGGTGACGTCCCCTGAAAATCTAATGGATGAATGCATGGAAATGGCTGATATGATAGCCCAGACCGGGCCTATTGCAGTTGAAATGGCAAAATACGCCATAGACAAGGGAATTGAAACAGACCTTGCCACGGGCCTTGCAATTGAATCCAATGCCTACCGGGTAACCATCCCCACAGAAGACAGGATAGAGGGCCTCAAAGCCTTTAAGGAAAAAAGGAAACCTTGCTATAAAGGGAGATAAAAACAGATATGACAGATAACACAAGCTTCTGGGAATCAGAAGAGGCAAAACTTGAGGAACGCAGGCAGCAGGCAATACAGACAGGCGGAACAAAGGCCGTGGAAAAGCTTGCAAAAAGAGGCAAACGCCCGGTCAGGGACCTGATTGCCGACCTTATCGATCCTGGCACCCGTTTTTTTGAACTGTCTGTGCTGGCAGGGTTCGGCATGAATTATCCAGGCGTTGAAGATGTCCATTGCGGAGGAATTGTCACAGGCCTTGGCAGAATACACGGCAACTGGACAATGATCATGGCAAATGACAGCCGGGTCAAGGCAGGATCCTATTTTCCCATTACATTGAAAAAACATATGAGGGCCCAGGCAATTGCCGAAAAAAACGGGCTCAATTGTGTTTATATTGCTGATTCAGGCGGTGTTTTCCTGCCCATGCAGGCTGATGTGTTTCCCGATGACCAGCATTTCGGATCCATCTTCTACAATATGGCAAGAATGTCTGCCAAAGGCCTTCGCCAGATCACAATCAGCACAGGCGGCAACACTGCCGGAGGCGCATATATCGTTTTCATGGCCTGTGAATCCATCATGATAGATCAGCAGTCATTTTCCTTTCTTGGCGGCCCTCCGCTCGTAAGAATGGCAACAGGAGAGGAAATTTCAGCAGAAGACCTTGGAGGCGCAAAGGTACACACACAGATCTCAGGCGGCGCAGATCATCTGTGCACTGATCAGGCCCAGGCAGTGGAACGGGCAAGGCAGCTTCTTTCGCTTTCAGAACCCCAGAAGATTCATATCCACAGATATGATCCAGAGGAACCTGAACTGCCGCCTGATACAATTTACAATATCCTGCCTGCATCACCGCACAAGGGAATCAACGGCAGAAAATTCATCGAAGCCATTGCAGACGGATCACAATTCATTGAGCACAAAAAGGATTTTGCCCCCGGCAGGGGAACAAATATTCTTACAGGCAGAATACGTATCAAGGGGATTCCCATAGGTGTGGTATGTTCCAATGCAGCAGGAATCATTTTCCATGAATGTGCCAAAAAAGTGGCAGAATGGGTTGTGCGCTGTTCCAATGAAAAAATCCCCCTGCTTTTTATCCAGAGTTCTCCTGGATACATGATAGGCTCGGAATCTGAACATGCCGGCATAGGCAAATACGGGGCTGATATGGTAAGAGCAGTTTCCTGCGCGCAGGTCCCAAGAGTACAGCTTGTTATAGGCCCTGACAATGGTGCTGCAAATTACGGCATGTGCGGAAGGGGATACAGGCCCAATTTCCTTTTTTCCACCATGCGTGCCAGAACAGGGGTCATGAGCGGAAGAAGTGCAGGCGGAGTGCTGCTGACAATTGAGCAGGCCAAGCGCAAGGCAATGGGCAAACCCATGACTCCGGAAGAAATCACTGAATTTCAGCAGAAAATGATTGACAAATATGACGGTGAAGCACATCCCTTCTTCTGTGCATCAAGGCTTCTGAACGACAGAGTGCTCAAATTTTCCGAAATAAGGGACTGGCTTGCAATGGCATTTGAGGTGAGCCTTGTGAAACCAGTTGAAGATCCTGCATTTGGAAATTTCAGATTTTAACCATAAGGAGATATGATAAAATGACAGAATATGATTACTGGAAAATCTTCCCCAGGATGCCTAAAAAAGTCACCATCGGGGATATTACCGTCAGGGACGGGTTTCAGCATCTTGAAAAATTCATTTCCACCCAGGCTAAAATCACATATCTTGAAGAACTGATTTTTGCCGGATGCAGAAACATTGAGGTGACAAACCTTGGAAACCCGAGAATCATGCCCCAGTTCAGCGATGCAGAACAGCTTCTGGCCCATCTGAGAAGCGACAATTTTGTCAAGCGTGCTGCAAAAAAAGGTGTTAACATGGATGAGGTGGTATTAACCGCCATTACCATAAGGGAACCTTCCGTTGACAGGGCCATAGAGCTTAAAAAGAAGGGAATCGGCCCTGACAGAGTGCTCATGATGGTTTCAACAGAGGAACAGCACCATTTTGCAAATTCAGGCACCACACTGCCAAATTACTGGAAGGAAGCTGAAAGATGCATTAAAAAATGCACTGACGCGGGAATCAAAATGTGCGGCACCGTCAGCACCATCTGGGGCAGCCCCATAGGCGGGGCGACAGATCTGAAAGATGCCGTGAAATTCACAAAATACTGGCTTGACATAGGAGCAAGTGACATCGAGCATGCCGACCATGACGGGTCTGCATCTGCCGCTGATGTGTACCGTTATTTTTCCATGATACTTGACGAAATACCAGACCCGGAACTTCACATAGCCCATTTCCACGAGACCAAGAGAGTGGCTTCAGCTTCCGTGCTTGCAGCTCTTCAGGCGGGAATTTCCCATTTTGAGGCAACTCTTGGCGGCCTTGGCGGTCAGCCTGCCAATTTTCTTGACGACCGGCCCATCAAGGGGACAGGCGACTATTATTATGAAGACGAGCGGTATGTCGGCCTGGTCTGCCTTGAAGATACACTTGTACAAATCGATGAAATGGGTATAGAACATGGATATGATGTCGACAGAATTCTGTGGCTGGGCAGGCAGATGGAAAAAACCTGCGGAATGCGGCTGAGAAGCGAGGCTGCCATCAACGGCAGGACCCTCAAGGAAGGCCATATGCATTTTGCAAGGCCTGGCCTTGCAGAACTCAAGAAAAAACTTGGAGAAGAACCGGATCAAAGTTTCCCCAAATAATGATGACAAGGAGATGTTATGGAAGACAACAATGAAAAAGTCCCGCACATCAACATGGACTATTTTGAAGACCTCACCGGCAGCATTAAAGGCGAGGCAAAGGATGATGAACAGGAAGCTGTGGGAAAACGCATAAAACAGGTCAGGCAGGAAAGAGGTATCTCCATTGAAGATCTTGCCAACCTGACAGGGTTTGACAAATCAAGGCTTGAAGACATTGAAAACGGCCTTGAAAAACCCCAGCTCGGCACTGTGATGAAATTGTCCAAAGCCCTTGATTCCGCTGTGGGGCGCCTGGTATCGGGCATGGGCACGCGCCTTTATTCCATCACAAGAAAAGACGAAAGAAAACAGATTTCAAGGTCTGCATCCAAAACCAGCAAAAGAAATGTCTACTCATACATGAGCCTTGCACCGGAAGTTCAGGGCAGGCATATGGAAGCATTGATAGTGCAGCTGGAAAAAACAGAAGACAAGGAAATATCAGTCCATAACGGGGAAGAATTTATATTTGTGCTTGACGGAGTTGTCAATCTCATCATTGGCAATGAAACCTATGATCTTGAACCTGGGGACAGTGCATATTACCTGTCCACAACTTCCCATTTTATTACTTCAAAAACCCCGAAAGCCACCATACTCGCTGTTCTGTATGAATAAGGAGGTAAAAACAATGTCAAAACTTTTGTGGCAGCCGTCTGAGGAAAGAATAAAATCAACCAATATGTACAGGTTCATGAATCTGGTAAACGAAAAATTCAATAAAAATTTCACTGACTACCCTGCGCTGTGGGAATGGTCTGTTGAAAATCTTGAGGATTTCTGGGCAACTGCATGGGATTTTCTTGATATCAAGGCGTCAAAGCCGTGGGACAAGGCTGTTGACGATCCGACCAAAATGCCGGGCGCAAAATTTTTCACCAATTCCAGGCTGAATTTTGCACAGAATCTTTTAAGATTCAGGAACGACAACACCGCCCTGATATTCAGGGGAGAAGATTCTGTACGCCGCACCCTTACATATAATGAATTGTATGATGAAGTTGCAAAGACCGCATCTTCATTAAAAGCCCTTGGCATCAAAAAAGGCGACAGGGTAGTTGGTTTTGTTCCCAACATGCCGGAAAGCATAATTGCCATGCTGGCTGCCACAAGCCTCGGTGCCATATGGTCTTCGTGCTCTCCTGACTTTGGAATCAAAGGTGTGCTTGACAGGTTCGGCCAGACAAAACCCAGGGTATTGTTCACGGCAGACGGATATTTTTTCAAGGGCAAGCCCCTGGACAGCATTGAAAGGATAGCAGGCATTGCAAGCGAGCTTCCGTCCATAGAAAAAATTGTTGTTATCCCTTATATCTCAGAAAATCCTGATATCAGCAGTCTTCCCAATGCAGTAACCTATGGGGAATTCAAGGATCCGAATGCAAGGGAAATTGAATTTGAGCAGACAGAATTTGACGATCCTTTGTATATCATGTACTCCTCCGGAACCACCGGGCTTCCCAAATGCATGGTTCAGAGCGCAGGCGGGGTTCTGCTGCACCAGAAAAAGGAACTTGTGCTCCACACTGATCTCAAGGAAGAGGATACAATTTTTTACTTCACCACCTGCGGATGGATGATGTGGAACTGGCTGACCTGCTCTTTAAGTGTGGGAGCGACCCTTGTGCTTTATGACGGCAATCCGTTCCACCCAGGGCCTGAAGCATTATGGAAAATGGCTGAACAAGAAAAAATCACCGTGTTCGGAACCAGCGCAGGCTATATTGAAGCCCTTAAGGCAGCAGGGGTAAAGCCTGGAAAATCATTTGACCTGTCAAGCCTGAAATCTGTTCTGTCCACAGGTTCTCCACTTTCAGAAGAAAATTTTGAATTTGTATATTCTGAAATAAAAAAAGACCTTCAATTGTCATCCATATCAGGGGGCTCAGACCTTAACGGATGCTTTGCACTTGGAAATCCAATGGGCCCTGTATACAGCGGAGAACTTCAATGCCGCGGCCTCGGCATGAAAGTCTATGCCTATGACGAAGACGGCAAACCTGTGGTTGGCAAGCAGGCTGAACTTGTCTGTACCGCACCCTTCCCGTCCATGCCCATTTTCTTCTGGGGGGATGAGGACGGATCAAAATACCATTCAGCATATTTTGATGAATTTCCCGGAGTATGGACCCACGGCGATTTTGTCATGGTGACCGAAACAGGCGGAATGATAATGTTCGGCAGATCCGATGCCACATTAAACCCTGGAGGCGTCAGAATAGGCACTGCTGAAATATACCGCCGCCTGGACGCAATGCCGGAAATTGAGGATTCGGTTATTGTGGGCCAGTCCTGGAACAATGATGTCAGGGTTATCCTGTTTGTCAAACTGGCACAGGGGTTTGAACTCACAGACGAACTTCGAGGCAAAATAAAGGCTGATATCAGGGCAAATGCTTCTCCGCGCCATGTTCCGGCCAAAATCATCGCATGTCCCGATATCCCATATACATTGAACATGAAAAAGGTGGAGCTTGCCGTCAAGAAAGTCATTGAAGGCAAGGAAGTGAAGAACAAAGATGCATTGAAAAACCCCGAAGCCCTTGATTTCTTTGCAGACCTTGAAGAATTGAAATCATAAAGCCCTGATTATGACGGAAAAACGGGATATGAAAATCAGAAAACAACATGACAACACCAGCTGCGGCCGGACTCATATCCCGCCTTCTGTTTCTCTGGTGGAAGAGCACTACCATTCTGACAATCTCACGGGAAAAATCAAAAAAGCCCTTGCCGGTGCAGGCAAAGAGCTTTCAGACCTTGAAACAAAAGATCTTGCCGGGGTTGATCAGCTTCATACAGGCGGAGCAAAAGCCACAATTGAACTTATAAACAGAACCGGGCTTGTACCGGACGCTGAAGTCCTGGATGCAGGATGTGGAACCGGCGGGTCTTCACGCCTTCTTGCAGAAAAATTCAAGGCCCGTGTCACAGGCATTGACCTTTCATGGCAGTTCATCAGGACAGCAAAATTCCTGACCCGATGCACAAAACTTGAAGACCGTGTCTGTTTTCACCAGGGCTCTGTCCTCTGTCTGCCATTTGAAGATCAGAGCTTTGACGCTGTTTTGTGTCAGCACATGCTTATGAATATCCAGGATAAACACACCGCCATAAAAGAATTTTACAGGGTATTAAAGCCCGGAGGAAAGCTTATTATCCATGAAATCACCAGAGGCACTGGCAAAGAACCTGTCTTTCCCGTGCCCTGGGCAGGGGAACCTGATATTTCCTTTCTTGAACCCTGGCAGAAAATTTCATCAATAATTTCCAGATGTGGGTTCATGGCAGGATTTCATGAAAACAGGACAGGGTTTGCGCTTGAATGGTGGGAAAAGGCTGCATCAGCTGCCCGCAGAAACCCGCCCGCGCCGGATCGTATGGGGCCTGGCATTGTTTTTGGTGAAAATGCGCAATTTTTTGCCGTAAATATGAGGCACAATTTTCAGGAAAATTCCATCTGCCTTGTTGAAGCTGTGTTTAAAAAAAGTTATGATTAATAGAATGTCAAAAAACTTTACGGAGGAGTACCATGATTTCACAGACATTGCAGAAAGCAATCAACCATCAGATAAACCGGGAACTTTTTTCGGAATACTATTATCTTTCCATGGCATCATATTTCAACTCAGTGGGTCTGAGCGGATTTGAAAATTTTTTCCTCGTGCAGGTGGAGGAAGAAAGATTTCATGCCATGAAAATGTACAGATTTTTGAATGAAAGGGGAGGCAGGGTCTATCTTCAGGAAATTGAGGCACCCAAAACCGAATTCAAATCACCCCTTGAAATTTTCACCCTGGCCCTTGAGCACGAACAGCTTGTTTCAAAGCTTATCAACAATCTCATGGATCTTGCAATCAAGGAAAATGACCATGCAGCGGTAAATCATCTGAATTGGTTTGTTGATGAGCAGGTGGAAGAAGAAGCTTCCATGGAAACAATTCTGAACAAGCTTAAATTGATAGGCGGCGAAGGCCACGGCCTTCTCATGCTGGACAATGAGCTTTCAGCAAGGGTTTTTAACCCGCCTGCACAATAAACAATGTTTCCGGCCTAGAGGACATCTGCCAATGCATCGGAAAATGAAAAGCCCTCTGTCATCTGGGTTATGACCTGAGAAATTGTATTTCTTGCAGTTTCAAGGGCAGCATAGGCCGGATCCTTTTTTCCTCCTCTGCCAGCGCCTTTCCCGATTTTTTTCATGTGGTGCATGAAAAGTTTGTCAAGTGGTTTTTCAGCCTTTTGTATCGTTTTATCATCATGTTCTGCCAGTTGATCGACCATTTTTTCAACAAACCGGTTAATATCCCTTATTGAATTGGATTTCTCACCCTTGGGGCTGTGGTTCTCAGGATATGGCTGAGCAACAAAAGGAGGTGCAGTTGAATCTTCCCTTGGAAGGATTTCAGGTTCAGGCCCAGGAGAAGATAATCGGGTGTCCGGCACATCCCGGTCAACAGATGTCAGTTCAGAGTTCACCGCATATGATCTCTGGTAGGTTATATCTGCCTGATACATTGCCACGGTATCATAATTTTCCATGGCCATTGACATTGCCTTTGAGACCGCTCCGTTAAGATTACCCTTTCCCATTCTGGAAATAATGTCATCTATTCCCTTTACAATATTTTCTATGTCCTCAAGTTCCTCATCGCTTAAATCACCGACAACGGAAAAAGAGAAACTGTCTCCTGACGACAGAGTAATCTGTCTGTGATTTTCAGCAAGGGATACTGCATCGGAACCGGTCTGCATGACACCTCTGCTGTTATACATTGAAGCATCAAACCTGGCAAAGGTGCTGGATGTAAGAGTCACAAGATCCCCTTCCCTGGTTTTAATGGTCAATCCTGCATCAAGGCTTTCATATGCAGAAACAGACTGTTTTTTCACATAACCTGAAAATCTGGCATCAGGCATGGTCTGCCGGCCGGGGATCAGCCCTGACTGCGAACACGGGTTGGATACGGTACTCATGGCACTTCTCCTTCATATTAACTGAAAATTTTAAACCAGTGATAATCCTTAAGTATCGGCATATAAATAATAATCTTGAATATTGCCCACAATCCCGGCCATTTTTTAATGCTGGTTTATATTGGAATTTTGGATAAATACTATATAATCATCAAAAATCTCATAATCAGAGTTTGAAAAGGATAAAAATGGATACCTTTGGATTCACCCGAAAAAAATTCATGGGTCTTGACCAGAGAAACCAGAACAAACATATAGTAAACTGGCTGACAGATTTCTATCACCGCATTGCCTGCAAAAGAATCAATGAAAAATCACTTGATATGTTTGTTTCACAATACAATACCATTCTTTCATGGATGGGAATGCAGGAATTTACCGGGCCTGAATCCAATGAGCCTGTTCTGTGGATTGAGGCGGTTTCAGACAGAATTCATGTGCACAGATGTGCCATGGGCAATCACCTTCGCGACCATGACCTGATTGACAGAATCCGGAAAAATGACACCGGGTCTCCCCGCTGCCGCACCAGTATAGACTGCCATATCGCCCTTGACGGATTAAGAAGTTTTTTTAATATCGGATCTGTATTCAGAATCTGTGACGCAGCCGGATTCAACTCTGTCATCATAGGCAAAAGCCCGGGCAAAGAACACCCTGGAGTTCAGAAAACCGCCATGGGAGCCCATGAATGGGTAAGCCAGGAAAAAACAGATGATCTTGCCCTTACAATCACAGAAAAAAAGAAAGCAGGATTTCACATCACTGGAATTGAAACCATGCAGAATGCCCTGCCCTTTTATGATATGTCATGGAGGAAAAATACAATCATTGTATTTGGAAATGAGGAATACGGAATATCTGCCCATGTCATGGAAACCTGCGATGATTTTGTCCATATCCCAATGTTCGGCAGAAAAAACAGCATAAATGTCGCAAATGCCGTCTCAATCATATGTTTTGACATTGCCAGGGCTCTGCATGAAACAGGCTGAAATCCGGGTGCAACATAATATTAAAATGAAGAAACTTGCCATAGCCGCATTTACCCTGATCATATTTTTCCATGTTCCCGTGCCCCAGACCCTGGCATTTCACCACGGCACCCAATACACCATTTCCGGCACCACAATGGGAACCTATTACACAATAAAATTTATCTCCAGAAAAAAACTATCCCCTGTATTATGGAAAGAAAAAGTTGAAGTCTGCCTGAACCAGATCAACAAGACTTTTTCAATGTATATGCCTAAAAGTGAATTGTCCTGGTTTAACCGCAGAAAACCCGGCATTGCATTCAAAGTAAGCCCTGAATTCTTCAGGGTTCTTCTGACAGCTGAATCCCTGTATACAATGACCGGCGGAGCCTGGGACGGAACCGTCAAACCTCTGGTGGATATGTGGGGATTCGGGACAGAAAAAACAAAAAACCTGATTCCTGACTTAAGCAGGGTCATGAAAGCCCTGTCAAAAACAGGATTCAGTCATATATCATTTCCCGGGCATGACATGGTTGTAAAGGATATTGATGTCACCCTGGATCTGGGCTCCATTGCCAAGGGATATGGAGTGGATGCTGTGGCTGAACTTTTCATGTCATTCGGGATAAAGGACATACTTGTTGAAATAGGAGGAGAACTTTATGGATCAGGGCGTAATGCCAGGGGGAAAGACTGGATGGTGGGCATAAGCAGGCCTGACAGAAAATATGAAAGCCAGAATCTTTATCAGGTTATCCGTCTGCACGGCCAGGCGATCGCCACCAGTGGAACATACAGAAATTTTTTCAATAAAAGCAAGAAAAGCTTTTCCCACATAATTGATCCAAGAACAGGTTTCCCCGTATCCGGCAATATTGTCTCAGCCTCTGTAATTGCAGAAAACTGCACCTTTGCGGACGGTCTTGCAACAGCCTTAATGGTCATGGACATAAAAAAGGGAATTGAGCTTGTGAACAGGCTTGAAAACACCGAATGCCTGATAATACAAAAAAAGAAAAATAAATTTATCAGCCATGTTTCAAAAAATTTCAAGGCCCTTGAGGTAAAATAAAAATCAGCTTTTATACCGCATTCCCTGAAATGAATTTCTTTTTTCAAGTGTATGCTGGATCATATTAAAGGTCTGTCTGTACCTGCATGCCCATTCAGGGGCTCTTAGCTCGTCTGAATGGGGGTCTCCAGTTATTCTCTGAATAATTATATTTTCAGGCAGAAGTTCCAGAAAATCACACACTGTATCCACATATTCCTGCTGCTCCATGGGAGTGTATTCCCCGTTTTTCCACATTTTATCAAGAATGGTTCCCCTGATAACATAAAGAAGATGAATCTTGATTCCGTTAATCCCGCTGCGGGCAAGAATGGAGGCTGTTTCCAGCATCATCTGCCTTGTTTCTCCGGGAAGACCCAAAATCACATGGGCACATATATTGATGCCTCTGCCGGCGGTCATTTCAACGGCATCTGCGAACTGCCGAAATCCATGCCCTCTGTTAATGATCTCAAGGGTTGAATCATGGGCTGACTGAAGTCCGTATTCAAGCCATACAAGATAATTTTCAGTGTATGATTCTATCAGATCAAGTTTTTTTTCATCAATGCAGTCCGGCCTTGTTCCGATTGCCATGCCCACCATTCCTTCGCAGGAAAGAGCTTCATCATACATCTGTTTCATGTGTTCGCACGTGGTATATGTATTGGTATAGGACTGAAAATAGGCTAAAAATTTTTTTGCCTTGTATTTTTTTGACATGGCAATTTTGCCGGCCCTGATCTGGTCAGTTATGGAAATTCCCTTTTGCGCCATACCGGTTCCGGATCCCTTCATATTACAGTAGATACAGCCTTTGCGGGACAGAACCCCGTCCCTGTTCGGGCAGGTAAGTCCTGCATCAATGGTGATTTTCTGAACCCGCTGCCCAAATAATTTGCGCAGATATGTATTATAATCTGAATATCGTTTACGGTTTTCCATTAATCATTCCCTCAGGGATATAATCAGCATTTCAGAATGCCAAGCCTATTTACCACCAATACAGGCTAAAAATCAATTAACAAAACAATAAAAATACTGGCAAACCCTGAAAGGTTTATTGCCTGATCTGCGTCAATATTATATATTGATGAATTATGTTTTTTTCTGACAATAAATACGATGTCATTGTAATAGGAGCAGGGCATGCAGGATGCGAAGCTGCCCTTGCATCTGCAAAAATGGGATGCAGAACCCTTGTTCTCACAATTGATCTTGATAAAACAGCGTCCATGCCGTGCAGCCCCTCCATAGGGGGAATGGCCAAGGGTCAGCTTGTAAAGGAAATTGACGCTCTGGGCGGATATATGGCAAAAATATCAGATTCCTCGGCCATACAATACCGCACGCTGAACACCAGAAAAGGCCCGGCAGTGCATTCAACAAGGACACAGAATGACAAGGGCCTGTATTCAAAAAACATGAAACTTGCCATTGAAAAAACACCCGGCCTTGATATGAGGCAGGCAATGGCAAAGGAACTGATCATTGAGAACAGCATTATAAAAGGCCTGATTGATCACACAGGGTTTGAATATCAGGCAGAGGCCATTGTAATTGCAACGGGGACATTTCTCAGGGGCACAATTCACATCGGAGCATCTAAAATTCAGGCAGGCAGGGCCGGAGAATTTGCATCTGTCAGCCTTGCCCGCAACCTTGCTGAACTGGGATTTCAGACCGGAAGAATGAAAACAGGGACTCCGCCGCGCCTGCATGCTGACAGTATTGATTTTTCCGCATTCACCATTCAGGATTCAGAACCTGACCCTACTCCTTTTTCATTTTCAACCAAAGAAATCAAAAACCCGATGCTGCCAAGCTTCATGGGCAGAACAAATACAAAAACCCATGAAATTGTCCGGAAAAACCTTAAATTTTCAGCGCTTTACGGAGGCCGTATCAAGGGGCGTTCAGCCAGATACTGCCCTTCCTTTGAAGACAAAATAGTCAAATTTCCTGACCGGGACAGCCACCATGTGATTCTTGAATATGAAGGCATGGGCTCAAAGGAGATCTATGCTTCAGGCCTTGGCAACAGCCTGCCAATTGAAATTCAGTATCAGGTTGTCCGTTCGGTCAAAGGGCTTGAAAATGCCAGAATCATGAGGCCTGCATATGCCATTGAATATGATTATATCAACCCGCTTGAGCTGTCTGCAAACCTTGAAACAAAAAAAATAAAAGGCCTTTTTCTTGCCGGCCAGATCAATGGGACCTCAGGGTATGAAGAAGCAGCAGCCCAAGGGCTTATCGCCGGCATAAATGCAGGATGCCGGGTGCAGAAAAGAAAAGCGTTTATCCTTGACAGATCACAGGCCTATATTGGAGTGATGGTGGATGACCTCATCACAAGGGGCACAAAAGAACCGTACCGCATGTTCACTTCAAGGGCGGAATACAGGCTTCTTTTAAGGGAAGACAACGCAGACCTGAGACTGGCTGAACTGGGACATGGCCTCGGCCTTGTGGATGATGAAACCCTGTACAGATGCCGATTTATCAAAGAACAGACAGAAAAGGAGATACAAAGGATTAAGGCTACCACAGTCAAACCATCTGACAAAGTAAATGCCTTTCTTGCCTCAAAAAACAGCAGCCTTATTTCCAACGGCACAAAACTGGATCAGCTCATGAAAAGAGCTGAACTGGATTATGAATCCTTAAAGCAGATATGCCCCGTGCCTGATTCTGTTCTTAAACGGGCAGGCCAGCAGGCCGAAATCATGATCAAATATGAAGGTTATATCAGGCGCCAGCTCAAGGAAATAAAAAAATACAAGGATCTTGAAAAAATCCGCATACCGGCAAAATTTGATTATGCAAAAGCCCATGGGCTGTCCAATGAGCTGAGAGAAAAATTGTGCCATATAATGCCTTCATCACTTGGGCAGGCATCCAGGATTGACGGCATGACCCCTGCTGCCCTTTCCGTACTGATGGTGGCGATATCAGCATTTCAAAAAAGCACAAAGCCTTGACTCCTATAATTTTGCACTTACCTTAATGTGCATAAATTGCTAAACTAATGAATTAATTAATAAAAGGATTGATATATGGCAGATGACTATTACAAAATTCTGGGAGTAGACAAAAATGCAGGGGCAGATGAAATCAAAAAAGCTTACCGCAAGCTTGCCCTGAAATACCATCCCGACAAAACAAAAGGCGATAAAACCCTTGAAGATAAATTTAAAAAAATAAGTGAAGCTTACGCTGTTTTAAGCGACCCTGAAAAAAGGAACCAGTATGATACTTACGGATCAGCTGATTTCCAGCAAAGATTTTCCCAGGAAGATATTTTCAGAAATGTGGATCTGGGAGATATTTTACGAGAATTCGGATTCGGAGGATCAGGCGGTTTTTCTTCTGTATTCGGAAGAAGCGGCGGCAGCTGCAGGAGAAATTTTTCTTCAGGGACAAATTCGTTTTTCCACAATATGGGAGGATCAGGATTCGGGCAGAGACAGCAGCCTGTAAAGGGCCAGGACATTGAATATGAAATTCCCCTGACCCTTTCTGAAATCATGAACGGAACAAAAAAAACAATCACAATAAGCCAGGGAGGCAATACCAGAGCGATTGAAGTCAAAATTCCAAAGGGGCTTACCTCAGGCAAAAAAATCAGACTTGCAGGAAAAGGACAACCCAGCCCCAATGGAGGGCCTGCAGGCAATCTTTATATAAAATCAAGGCCTGTTACGGATAAAGGCTGGACAATTGAGGGCAATGACATATTTGTCACCAGGCAGATTCCGCTGACAACGGCATTGCTTGGCGGCAAAATTCAGGTTGCTACTCCTGACGGAAAAACAATAAGCTTAAGTATTCCGCCCGGTACAAACCACAAAGCAAAACTCAGAATCCCGGGGCGGGGTATTCCGCATATGAAAAAAAATATCTGTGGAGACCTTTTTGTCGTGATTCATGTTACAATGCCGGGAAAACTTACATCACAGCAGAAATCACTTATTGAACAATTGAAAAAAACAGGATTGTAAATTTATTATGCCTGAACTGATCCCCTTAATCTCGGAATCCGAGATCCGAAACAGAATAAAAACCACAGGAAAACAGATTGCAAAAGACTACCAGGACAAGGATCTTGTCCTGGTAGGTATTCTCAAGGGTTCTTTTATTTTTTTGTCTGATCTTACACGCAATATCCACATTGATCATGAAATCGACCTTGTTGGAGCGTCTTCATATAAGGGCACATCATCCACAGGCCAGATCGTATTCACAAAACAGCCGGACCTTGAGCTTGAAGGCAGAGATATTCTGCTTGTGGAGGATATTGTGGATACTGGCAATACATTGCTGAAAATTGTGGAATTCATTAATCTTTTATCACCTGCATCCGTAAAAATCTGCAGTTTAATTGACAAACATGAACGACGTGAGGTAAAAATTGATGTGGATTATTCATGTTTTTCTCTTGAAAAAGGCTTTATTGTCGGGTATGGACTCGATTATAATGAAAAATACAGGAATCTTCCTGCCATCTATGACCTGAAACTTTAGGAACGAGGGGAGCCTTATGATTATAACCTGCGATAAGTGTTCAACCAGTTTCAACCTTGATGAATCACTGCTGAGCCCTGAAGGCTCAAAGGTAAGATGCAGTGTCTGCCGCAATATTTTCACAGCCCGGCCACAGACCGTGGAACCGTCAGCAGGTACAGATGAAGAATTTCCGGCTGACCTCTCAACTCCGGAACCTGATCAGGAAATTGAATCTATTCCGGAAGAATCATCTTCATTTGAAGTGGAAGAAGAGGATTTTTCCCTGGAAGATACAGATCTTGAAATGGAGGAAGCAGACCTGGAAATGGAGGAAGCAGACCTGGGGGAAGATGATGATTTTTCATTTGAAGATGACAGCGAAATTGATGAGGGTGCTGGCTCCGATGAATCCGTACTTGAAGAGGATACTGCCATTGAATTTGATGATGACCTGATTCTGGAAAAAGAAGATGAGGAAACCAGCCTTGAATTTGACTATAATGATGATGACGGGCTTGAATTTGAAACAATTGATGACGGGGATGATGACCTGATTCTGGAAAATGATGCCGTGCCCCTGGAAGAAGACGATGATCTTTCCCTTGACATGGAAGAAATGACAAGTCAGGAAAAGCCGGAAGAACCTGATGAAGAAAGCGGTGATGAAGACCTGGCACTGGAAGACGAAGAAGAATTTGAACTGGATTTTGACGTACAGGACAATGATGAGGATATTTCCCCTTCACCCGCACCTGAGCCAGGCATATCCGAAGAAAACCCTGATGAAAGTCCGGACACCGATTCTAAGACAGAAAAAGACTCAGCATCTTCTGAAAACACTGCATCAGAAGAAGATGCCCACGACTCTTCCGTCATCACTCCTGAAGATGATTTTTCCCAATACGATGAAATCCTGGAACAGGAAACAGAACCTGAATTTGAGATATCCGAAGATGATGCATCTGAATCCAAAGAAACAGAAGACAAAAAATTCCCGCAGCAGGCAAAGGATACTGAAGATACACATACCCCGCTTATCACTCCTCCTTCCGGAGCAACAAGACGCAGGAAAAAGAAATCTGCCATAAGTGCTCCTGTACTTATCCTTGTTCTTGCATTTTTTCTTGTAACAGGAGCCTATGTGGCAAGTAAAATGACAGGTTATAAAATACCATACCTGTCCGACCTTAACATCACTTTCATTGATCAATACCTGAAAAAGCCCGCAATACCTGCACCTGCACTGAAACCAGTACCCAATCAGAAAAGTGTCAACGGCAGGTTTGTTACCAATTCAACTGCCGGTACCCTGTTCGTCATAACAGGCAGGGTTAAAAACCCGTCTGATACTGCATACAGTTATATTGAAGTCAAAGGAGCACTCATAACCAAGGGGAAAAAACAGGCAAGAACCAAAACAGCTTTCTGCGGCAATATTCTGACAGAAGAAATGCTTAAAAACAGCAATATTGCAGATATCAATAAAAAATTATCCGTAAAATCAGGTAATCATAATTCAAACATCAATATAAAACCGGGCGCAAGTGTTCCGTTCATGATTGTTTTTTCCAACCTTCCTGAAAAATTACAGAATTTTACGGTCAAGGTTGTAGGATTCAAAAAAGGTGAAAAAAAATAAAACAGGGCTCAATGACCGGATAAGCGGATTAATGCAAAATTAAATTTTAATGTTGACAAAAAAAATATTTTGATGATATTATTTTCGGGTTTTTGGCGACGTAGCTCAGTTGGTCAGAGCATGCGGCTCATATCCGCAGTGTCCGGGGTTCAATTCCCTGCGTCGCTACCAAGTATTTACAATGGCCGGTAATTATTATGATTACCGGCTTTTTTATCCGGTAAAATTAAAATCTTACCTTTGGCACGGCAATTTTCTTGACACTCTTATATATTAGCGTTATTTTAGTTAACTTTGTTAAAAGTATATTTTTTACAATTATGATGGTATATTACATTTTTTAATTATTTGAAGTGATATTTGATATATCACTTATTTAATCGAATTAACACAGGACTTAAGACATGCAGATCAAAATCGAAGATAAGAGCAGTATCAAAAAAGTGCTCTCATTTGAAATCCCCAAAGAGGACGTTGCAAAGGAGCTTGACAAAGCATACAGAGAGCTGAAAAAAAATGCCAGCATAAAAGGCTTCAGAAAAGGTAAAATTCCCCGCAAGGTACTGGAAAACAGGTTTTCAAAGGATGTTCATGCAGATGTCGCTCCCCGTCTGATCCAGGAAGCATTCCTTAAAGCTGTTGATGAGCACAATCTTGATATTGTCGGCGGCCCGCAGCTTGACCCGCCCGAACTTGACCCTGAAAGCCCTTATGTTTTTGACATTACAGTGGAAATCAAGCCAGAGCTTGATGACATCGAATTCGAGGGAATTGAACTCAAAAAGACAAAATATGAGGTTTCAGACGGTGAAATTGAAAG
>CAYUOB010000001.1:0-90734 GCA_964446145.1 uncultured Desulfobacula sp. | reverse complement strand
CTCTCTGCTGCCGTCTTTCCACTGGCAACGGCATCAACAACTGATTTGGGCCCGTAAAATGCATCCCCACCTGCAAATACCCAGTCAATGGGAGTCTGAAGAGTAACAGGATCTGCCTTATACCCGCCGGGAGGAGTCAGTTCAATGCCTTCATTGTCCGCAAAATCCACAAGGCCGGTCTGACCTATTGCCACGATCACGGTATCAGCCTCATATGATGTCAGGTTGCAGTCATTATACCGGGGGTTGAACCTGCCGTTTTCATCAAATACAGATACACACTCCTGAAATTCAACCTCCTCAAATTTTCCGTCAGTTCCAAGGAAGCGCAGGGGGCCCAGGCTGTTGACAATCTTGACCCCTTCTTCAAGAGCTTCTTCTATTTCATAATCCCAGGCAGGCATTTCATCACGTTTTTCAAGGCATGCCATGGTGACTTCATCTGCTCCCAGCCTCTTTGCAGTCAGGGCCACGTCAACGGCCACATTACCGCCTCCGATTACAATAACCCTGCCGGAAAGCTGTTGCCCGTTTCCCATGGCAGCATCCCTTAAGAAATCAACACCCTTGATCACACCTTCAAGGTCTTCACCCTTGATCCCAAGGCTGCGGGAGCCATGAAGCCCGGTAGCCATGAACAGAGCTGAATACCCGTCTTTTTTAAGGCTCTCAAGGGTTATATCCCTGCCGAACTCAACAGAAGTTCTGATTTCAACCCCGAGCTTTTCAATTACCTCTATTTCCCTGGCAAGCTCTGCCTTTGGAAGCCGGTATTCAGGGATGCCCACCGCCATCATGCCGCCCTTTACAGGCAGTTTTTCAAATATGGTGACATTATAGCCCTGCTGTGCAAGATAATACGCACAGGTAAGGCCTGCAGGCCCTGAGCCCACAATGGCGACCTTTTCATCTCTTGCCGGAGCTTTTTCCGGCAGAAACGGGTCATCTCCTTCAAAATCAAGCTGGGCAAGATATCTGTGAAGATACTGAATTGCCAGAGGCTCGTCTGCATCCCCCCTGGTACACACTGATTCACATGGATGGTGGCACACCCTTCCGCAGGAGCCGGGAAAGGGATGATCTTTCTTAAATAATTTCAATGCCTCGGTATATTTGCCCTGGCTCATCAGGGCGATGAATCCCTGAATGCTCACATGGGCCGGGCATGTAGCCTTGCATGGTGCTGTGGAGCGCTTGGAAATACCATAGCCTCCTGGTATGGCCTGTTCATATTGCTTGAAAATTGCTTTTCTCGAAACAAGGCCCTTATTATGCTCACTGGGCACTTCCACCGGACAGACCTTGGCGCACTCACCGCATGAAGTACATTTCAGAAGATCCACAAACCTGGGGTTTTCCCTGACCTTTGCAGTAAAATTTCCTTCTTCTCCCTCAAGCCCGATAAGTTCTGTATTTGTCAGAAGCTCAATATTCAGATGCCGGCCGACCTCGACCAGTTTTGGTGAGATAACTCACATGGTACAGTCATTGGTCGGAAATGTCTTATCCAGTTGAGCCATCATGCCGCCTATGGCAAATGATTTTTCAACCAGGTACACATAATAACCGGAATTGGCTAAATCAATGGCAGACTGCATTCCCGCTATCCCGCCGCCAAGAACCATGACAGAGCCTGAAAGTTCTTTCATTGGTGTTGAATTCTGGGTCATTCTTTTAACCTCCTACCGTTTATATAATAGCTTTGCAATTAAAGCTATGAGCCCTGCCGGGCACTGAGCATTTCCGGCAGGCGAACAAAGGCCTCAATATATGTTTGTGCTTTGATATCAGGGACAAAAGCCGGCAGAATATAACAGCAGGCTATGGCCCGGGGAATGGTTCGGGCTGATCCGTTTATACCAGTGAAAATCGGCTGTGCAATAATACTAACCCCCTTGAAGTCAGGCCGCAGGCCAGGGTTTAATCCGGGTTAATAAAATAAAATCACACCTTTTGACTGTTTTCCAGCTTTTAAGTAAAAAAAAGGCTATTTTTTGTCAAGCACTATTTCCAGAGTACGACAATTCCCGGCCAAATCATACAGGACTTTATTATCATCCGCTCAGTCTTCAGCCAATCACCTCAAGCTGGTCGTTATCCGCATTCCAGGGAGCAATTTTTAAGAGCAGGATCATACCGGGAATGGCAAATCCCGCACACAGATAATAAAACATTGGCCAGCCAAGATATTTTACCATGAACCCTGTGACAGAGGCTGCAAAAACACCGGGCACAGCCATCAGGCTTGTCAGAAGGGCATATTGTGTGGCTGTAAATTTTTTATTTGTCTGTATTGCCATATAGGTAGCATATGCAGCCTGCCCAAGCCCGGTGGAAAAAAATTCAAACCCCACAATTGCGCCCAGAATAACCTGCCTGTATTCAAGCCATACAGCACCAGTATGATCCATTACAGCCATGACAGCAAAAAATGCAGTTGACACTGCCTGAAGGAATCCGAACACCCACAGGGATTTTGCAATGCCAAGACGAATCATGACAGAGCCGCCCAGAAGCACCCCTCCGAAAAGCCCGATCATTCCCACACCCTTTACAATAATGAAATATTGTGTTTTTGAAAACCCCATCTTAAGGATATAAGGAATTGTCATGGCTCCTGCCATGTTATCTCCTATCTTATACAGAAGAATAAACAAAAGAATCATAAAGGCACCGTTACGCCTGAAAAATTCAATGAACGGCTCCACAACAGCCTGGGTAAGAGAAACAGGAACCTGATCTCCTATTTCCGGCTCAGGCACCAGAAGACAGGTTATAATACCCACAGCCATTGTACATGCAAGAATAATATGGATTCCGGCCCAGGTCACATCAAATTTTGTGAGCAGCGAAATGCCCACAGCAGCGTACATGCCAAGGCGCCAGGCATTTACCCATACTCCTGTGCCGAATCCAAGCTCATCGCTTGTCAGGTATTCCCGCCTGAAAGCATCAAGAGCAATGTCCTGGGTTGCTCCGAAAAAATTAATGCACAATGCGACAAAAACAATCCATGCAAGCGATTTTACAGGATCAAACTGGCCTATGAGCGCAATGGTGACAACAAGGCCTGTCTGGGCGATCAGGATCCAGCCCCTGCGTCTGCCGAGAAATCCGGGAGTCCAGCCGTCCATGAGGGGAGACCAGAGAAACTTGAGTGTATATGGAAGTCCCAGGGCTGAAAAAAGCCCTATTGTGGCAATGTCCACATTGGACTCTGTCATCCATAATTTCAATACATCTTTAATTATATAATAAGGAAAACCTGAAGAGAATCCAAAAAAAAACATGGCCGCCATTTTCCAGGACAGCATGATCTGCATTGTTGAGGATTCAGAACCCTGTGTGGTTTTTCCCATAAATATTTTTAAAGAATGACTGACATATTGCAGGCAACGGCAAAGCAGTCAAGGCAGGATTTATGTTTTTTCAGGTCTTTTGCACATTCAGCCACAATCTGATCCATATGGGCATCGGTTCTGTCCTGGTTCAGGTGAAAAAGACCCAGTTTTTTTACATTGGCATTCACGGCAAGATTGATTACATCAGGAATTGAGGAATGCCCCCAGCTCTTTTTATGCATATATTCATCCCTTGTGTATTCACCATCATGGAAAAGAAGATCAGCATTTTTTGCAAAATCAAGGTAATCATTGAAACCAAGGCCTTTGGAATGCCGGAATCCAAGTTCATTGTCCGTCAGAAACACAAAAGTTTTGCCGTCTTCCATAAATTTATATCCAAGCCCGCCTCCTGTATGGTTCAAAGCAATGGTTTCCACCTGTATCGGGCCTATGGAAAAACTGGTGTTAAGGGTTTTATCAAACCTTATATCTGCATTCAGACCGCCAAGGCCTATGGGGAAAAAAGGAGTTTTCATGACTTCTGTCAATACATCTTTTGTTGTAACATCTGAAAACATGCGGTCCTGGATTGAAATACAGACATTGCTGAACTGAAGCGGCCTGAAAAATGCTATGCCCAGAATATGATCCCAATGGGCATGGGTAAACAAAAGATAATACCTGCACAGCTTTCTTTTCAAAAGGGAATTGCCAAGGCGGCGGATACCGGTTCCAGCATCGACAATGATGATATCGCCTGTTTTTGAAATAATTTCAATACAGGTGGTATCTCCGCCGTATTTAAGATATTGATTTCCTGAAACAGGGATAGATCCCCGTGATCCCCAGCATTTAATTTCCATTGTTCTCCTGTATCACAACATAAATTCTTCGTCCACCAAATATTTGTTTTTTCATATATAAAAAGAGTTAAACATAATCAAACTTTTTAGTGCTCACAGGTTGACAATAATGTTTATTTTGCATAGGAGATTACCAGAATATCAGAGTATGAACCTGAAAAACATCATAAAATACTATAAAAGGGGATTGAACATATGGCACAGCTTATCGCAGACAGACGGGATGTTGATTTTGTCCTCCACGAACAGATCAAGATGGTGGATCACGAAATATTTGATGAGTTCAACAAAAAAACCATTGACCTTATTGTCTCAGAGGCAAGAAATCTTGCGATCAAGGAGATACTGCCGACCTTTAAGGAAGGTGATGAACAGGGATGCAAATTTGACAACGGAAAAGTCACGGTTCCTGAATCATTTAAACGGGCCTGGAAAATCTATTGCGAAGGTGAATGGCTTGCGATGTGTGATGATCCTGAAGTGGGAGGCCAGGGAATGCCCCGCCTTGTGGGATGTGCAGCCCTTGAATATATGATCGGTGCAAATTCTGCTTTCATGCTTTATTACGGAATGACCCACGGGGCTGCAAAGCTTGTTGAGGCATTTGGCACAGAAGACCAGAAAAAGCGCTACATGAAAAAAATGTTTGCAGGAACATGGGGTGGAACAATGCTTCTCACAGAGCCGGAAGCAGGTTCTGATGTGGGAGCCCTCACAACAACTGCAACCAGAAATGAGGACGGCACATATTCCATCCAGGGCTCAAAAATTTTCATTTCAGCAGGCGAACACGATCTTTGTGAAAATATCATACATCCTGTGCTTGCAAGGATAGAGGGCGCTCCTGCCGGCACAAAAGGAATTTCCCTGTTTCTGGTGCCCAAATATCATGTAAATGACGATGGAAGCCTTGGAGAATTCAACAACGTGGTATGCACAGGGCTTGAACACAAAATGGGCATACACGGAAATGCAACAGCCTCATTGTCCCTTGGAGAAAAAGGCCCGTGCATAGGAACTCTTCTTGGTGAAGAAAACAAGGGTATGCCTGCCATGTTCAAAATGATGAATGAGGCAAGGGCCTTTGTGGGTATGCAGGGGTTTGCGGTGGCTTCTGCTTCATACATGTATGCGCTTGAATATGCCAGAACCAGAATACAGGGCAGGCATATCCTTGCCGGGAAAAACCCTGAAGCAGAAAACGTACCCATAATTCAGCACCCTGATGTGAAACGCCAGCTTATGAACATGAAAGTTTACACAGAAGGCATGCGTTCCCTGATCTATTATTATGGTAAATGCCAGGATATTGTCCATGTAACGGACGATGAGACATTAAAAGCTGACACAGGCGCCCTGATAGAGGTTCTGACACCCATTGTGAAAGGCTATATAACGGACAGGGCACTTGAAGTCTGCTCCCACGGTGTCCAGGTTTACGGCGGTTACGGATATATCAAGGAATTTCCGGTCGAACAATTGATGAGAGATTCACGTATTTTCATGATTTACGAAGGTACAAACGGTATCCAGGCCATGGATCTTCTAGGCAGAAAGCTTGCAATGAACAAAGGTAAAAATTTTCAGTATTTTATCAAACAGATAAGAAATACAATTGAAGATGCAAAAAAAATTGAAGGCATTGGCCTGCTTGTGGAAAAGCTTGATGATGCTGTCTCAAAATTTGAAAGCCTTGCATCGGAAATCAGCGCACGGGCAAGATCTGAAAAGGTTCTCAATGCATATGCCTTTGCCCATCCATTTCTCGAAGTGACAGGTGATATAACTTTTGCGTGGATGCATCTGTGGCGGGCTTGTGTTGCAGCCCCGAAGCTTGTGAAAAAAGCAGGAAGCCTTGACAGAAAAGCTGTGGCAGCCAAAGCGGCCAAAAACAAGGAAGCGGCATTTTATGCAGGTCAGATAGAATCAGCAAGATTTTTTATTAATACCCTTTTACCTGTGACATATGGTAAGATGGATGCCATACTTGAAGCTGATACATGTGTGGAAGATATTCTTACCGAATCTTTCGGATCAAAATAACAACCAGGAGGGAAACCATGCTTGACTATCTGAAAAAAAGCCTTTTAACGGGAGTAGGGCTTGCACTGAGATCCAAAAATGAAATTGAGGATCTGGCAAAGGAATTTGCCCAACAGTCCAAAATGAGCCAGGATGATGCAAAACAGTTTTTAAAGGAATGCCAGCAAAAATATGAAAATGCAAAAACCGATTTTGATGCGAAAATTGAAAAAACAATTGAAAAAGTCCTTGCAAAACTGGATCTTCCTTCAAAATCGGATATAAAAGCGCTGAATGACCGGATAGATGATCTGACACGCAGGCTTTCGGATCAGGATCACCAGTAATTTTCCGGAAATTTTAATGCTGAGCATTAAAAACATCGGCAGGGTTGGCAAACGATACCGCCATATAATGCGGTATCGTCAAATCATAGGCATCATATTAAAATACGGGTTCGGCAACATAATTGATGCCATGAACATAGACCGGTACATTGAATCCGGGCTTCAGCTCATACCCTTTGTCAAAATCCATGAAAAGGTTGAAAAACTTTCCAGAAACCAGCGCATAAGAATGGCGCTTGAAGAACTTGGCCCTAGTTTTATCAAAATGGGCCAGGTTCTTTCCTCCCGCCCTGACCTGATACCGGTTGACCTTTTAACCGAACTTGCCAGACTTCAGGATCGTGTTCAGCCCTTTGAATTTGAACATGTAAAAACAATTATCCTGTCTGAATTCGGCAGGCCCCATGACAGGGTATTCAGGCTGATTGACGAACAGCCCTTTGCCAGCGCATCAATCGGCCAGGTACACAGGGCAGTCCTTGACAACGGGGATCACATTGCAGTTAAAATTCAAAGGCCCGGTATACGGAAAACCATTGAAGCAGACCTTGAAATCATGCTTCATCTGGCCTCCATAATGGAGAACAATATTGAGGAAGCCGCATTTTTCAATCCTGTCAAGATAGTGGAAGAGTTTGCAAAAACCCTTGAAAAAGAGCTGGACTACTCAATTGAAGCCGCCAACATGGAACAGATGGCAGACCAGTTCAGCGCAGACAGGGCAATACATATTCCACGGGTATACCCTGAAGTGTCCAGCGAACGGGTGCTTTCCATGGAATATATCAAAGGCATAAAGGCAGATGATATCGCTGCAATCGATGCAGCAGGCCTTGACAGAAAGCTGATCACCCGCAGGGGTGCTGATTTTATCATGAAGCAGGTGTTTGACTTTGGATTCTTCCACGCTGACCCCCATCCCGGCAATATTTTCATAATGGAAAACAATTGCATATGCCCGGTTGATTTCGGAATGACAGGATTTGTTGACATGGCAACAAGGGAAATCTTTGTGGATCTTATCCACAGTATTGCCATCAATGATTTCAAGCATACAGCAAACCTTTTATGCGAACTTGCAGAATATGAAAACCAGCCAGACACTACAAGGCTTGAAAAGGACATTGCGTTTTTTGTCACAACTCATCTGCGCAAATCCCTGAAGGACATCAAAACCGCCAGAATGGTAAACCATTTTCTTGAGGTGTGCGCAACCCACAGACTCCGCATCCCGCCTGATTTTTTCCTGATGATCAAGGCATTCCTGTCCATTGAAAGCGTTGCTGAAAAACTTGACCCTGATTTTGACATTATCTCCCATGCCATTCCATATGTAAAAGCGGCAAAGCTCAAGAAACTTGCGCCTTCCCGGCTTTTAAAGGAATGGACGGGCACTGCAAGGCAGTTCTACAGACTGATACGTATTTTCCCTTCTGATGCAGTGGAAATAATGCGTCTTGCCAAATCAGGAAAACTGGCATTCAATATCAGAATAGAAGGCCTTGAAAAAATGCTCAACACACAGGATCAGACCAGCAACAGGATTTCATTTGCCATCATAATTGCAGCTCTTATACTGGGATCCGCCATTGTGATCAATTCAAATGTACCCCCCATGCTGTTCGGAGTATCTGTAATAGGAATCGCAGGTTTTATAACAGCAGTTGTAATGGGCCTGTGGCTTTTAATCGCCATTATCAGAAAAGGCCGTCTTTAAAATCTTCGGTTCACCCGGCAATTGCTGCCGTGTCTTCTTTAAGCTTGAGAAAAAAAAAGCGCTGTGCTAATTAGGGACAGGCTTGAAAGGATAAAAAAATTAAGAGGTTTTCATGAAAGACAACCCCTGTTTTCGCATCGGGCACCTTAAAATTGCCGATCATCTTATTGCAGGCTGTATCCATGCCCGGCTGAATGAAAAACAGGCGTTTCCCGGACTTTCAGACATTCAAATAACTGCCATGAATTCGTGGGTACAGGTATGTGATGCCCTGAGATGCGGAGATATAAATTCAGCATTCATACCTGCCCCGCTTGCAATGGAGTTGTTTGCATCCGGCCTTGATATCAAAGTCCTGATGTTTGCACACAGATCAGGCAGCATAATGGTGAAAAACAAGGCGGCAAAGATCAGAGGCATTGATGATTTCAGAGGCAGAACAATTCTGATTCCCTCAGAATTCAGTATACAGGCAATGCTTGTGCACAGGGTGTTTTCTTCTGCAGGGCTCAGGCCCGGCCCGCCGGATGATGACAGGGCTGATGTGACATGGCAGGCTGTAAGCCCGGCTCTTATGCCTGAGATGATTATGAATGACCAGGACAGTGAAATTGCAGGATTTGTTGTTGCAGAGCCATTTGCCACCAGAGCGGTACAGCAGGGCAGTGCAGTTCAATTCTTCACATCACACAGTCTTTGGGAAAATCACCCATGCTGTGTTTTTGTCATGGATACATTTTTCACTCAATATTATCCTGAAGCAGTCAGGGAATTGATTGACTCATTTGTCCAGGCAGGCAGAATGCTCGAAGATTCAAAAAACAATGGGCCTGACCCTTATATTCTGCACTTTCTTGATACAGATATCAAAACAGCAGAGCGCATGCTGTCCAATGCCTGTATATGTTTTGATCCCTCCCTGCTTGTACCTGATATAGAAATTTTTAAAATGATACATGAATACATGAGTATTTCAATGGGCATGAGTCCGGCAGTAAATGAACTGGACTGCCTTGTGGACAAATCAATAATAGCAGAAGCTATATCGGAAGGTTCTGTGTGAAAATAGAAATTGAAAAACTGACTAAAATTTACCATCAGTCAAAAAAAATACGCCATATTGTATTGAAGGATATCAGTTTCTCAATTGATGACGGGGATTTTGTCATCATACTTGGAGAATCAGGATGCGGGAAAACAACATTGCTGAATATGCTTGCAGGCCTTGAAATGCCCACATCCGGAAAAATATATGTGGACGGCCAGCAGATTCAGGGGATTCATCCGTCAAGGTCCATGCTTTTTCAGCAGCCCACACTCATTCCCTGGCTGAATGTAAGACAGAATGTGGCCTATGGATGCAGATTGAGGGGCGACACTCATCAGCTTGATTACAGGGTCAATCAATTTCTTGAAATAATGGGCCTTTCAGGGTTTGCAGATGCAAGTCCGGCGCACCTGTCCCTTGGAATGGCACAGAGGGCATGCCTTGCCAGGGCGCTTGTCGGCCATCCAGACGCCCTGCTGTTAGATGAGCCTTTTGCTTCGCTTGACACCTTCACCCAGGCTCATATCCAGGAAGAGATGGTGAATCTATGGCTTTCTGAACAATTTACGGCAGTATTTGTCACCCATGACATTGATGAAGCCATAAAACTTGGAAACAAGGTAATTCTGCTGGCCGGGGAACCTGCAACAGTCAAGGATGTATTTGAGCTTAACGACCCCTATCCGAGGGACGAAAACAGTGAAGAATTCAAACAGATGCGCATGAAAATACTTGAACGCTTCAAAGCTTCATACCTGGCCAAAAGGAGCCTGTTATAATGAAAACTCAACCCAGTTCAAATTCACGCAGGAGGTTTCTGAAAACTGCGGCTGCTGCCTGTTCAGGCCTGCTTCTGCCCGGCGGGCTCAATGCTTTTTCAACCCGTGCACCCATCCGCCTTGGTTATCTTCCCATCACAGATGCCACACCTTTGCTTGTGGCCCACGGTCTTGGCTATTTCTCAGATGAAGGCCTTGCCGTTGACAGACCTGTCATGGTAAGATCCTGGAAAATACTGACCGAATCATTTCTTGCAGGCAAATTCGATCTGACCCATATGCTTTTCCCGATTCCGGTATGGATGCGTTTCAAACAAAAGCTGCCTGTCAAGGTTCTTGCCTGGGACCACACCAACGGGAGCGCTGTAACAGTGATGCAGAATTCAGGAATACATAATTTTGCAGACCTCGGGGGCCGGCGCATTGCGGTTCCTTCATGGTATTCCATGCATAATCTGATACTTCAGATGGGAATACGTTTCAGGGGATTAACCCCTGTCATAAAACCGTTATACGCAAAAACAGGCAAAAATGAAGTCAATCTTGTGATTCTGCCTCCTCCTGATATGCCCACGGCCCTTTTAAGCCACAAAATTGACGGATATATTGTGGCAGATCCATTCAATGCACTTGCCCAGGTCAAGTTCAATGCAAGAATAATGCGATTCACAGGCGATATATGGAAAAACCATCCATGCTGTGTTGTGGTTGCCCATGAAAATTTCATCAGACAAAACACAGATATTGTGCAAAAAGCAATAAACGCCATTGTAAGGGCACAGCAATGGTGCATGAACAATCCGGAGGAGACAGCACATCTTTTAAGCCGGGACGGAGAAGGCTATCTTCCGTTTCCAGGTAAAGTTCTGCTGAAAGTGTTTCAGAATCCTGAGCCAGATGAGCTTGTACATCCTGACTGGCATGTTCAGAGAATAGGGTTTCAGCCCTATCCTTTTCCTTCTGCCACACGCTTCATCATTGACAGAATGCGCCAGACCCTTGTGGAAGGCAACACCGCTTTCTTAGATAATCTTGACACAAAAAAAGCTGCACACCAACTTGTGGACGACAGTTTTGTAATAAAAGCCATGGACAAAACAGGAGGCATGAAAAAATTCTGCAATTGTGATATGACAAAACCGTACTCAAGGGAAGAAACAATTGAAATCAGTTAACAGATTCATATACAAAGACCCGAAACAGGTCGGGCTGAATGCAGTATTCGGCAACAGGGAGTTCGGGTGGAAATTTGAGCTGATAGGACTTACTATCTTCATATGCCTGTGGATGGCAGCATCCCAGTTCATTTTCACAAGGCCCCAGTTCATACAATTCAGAGGATTTCTGCCCGGCCCGACATTCAAGGCTTTGTTTGCCGCGTTTCACGAAACCAGATTCTGGATATCTGTTGCAGCAAGTCTAAGGAGGATTCTTGTGGGAATTTTTCTGGCTGCACTGATAGGAGTTCCATCCGGCATTATCATAGGGTTTTACCCAAAAATCCGTGCCCTGTCATACTCTCCTGTCCAGTTTGTCAGGATGATAAGCCCGCTGTCATGGATGCCCATTGCCCTGCTTTTATTCACAAAATTTGAATCTGCAGTGTATTTTTTGATTGTAATGGCCACTGTATGTCCTATAATATTAAACACTGCCATAGGGATTTTAAATATCAATCCCCAGTGGATCAAAATGGCATTGAACCAGGGAGCAGATAATTTTCAGCTTATAAAGACTATAATCATCCCTGCCTCCATGCTCTATATGCTCACAAGCCTGAGGCTCGCACTTGGAGTGGCATGGATTGTACTTGTACCTGCTGAATTTCTGGGTGTTTCAAGCGGGCTTGGTTACCTGATAAATGATGCAAGGGATACAATGGAATATGACAGGCTGATGGCAATGATCATTGCCATTGGTATAATAGGATTCATTTTGGACAGAATTATTCAGAAAATCCAGCATAGCGTAAGCTGGTCATGGAACGAATAATCTGATAAACTGTATCAATTTAATACAATCAATTATAATGAATATTGAGATGAAAAAATTGAAGGAGTGTTTCTATGGCCGTAGACCCGAACATTAAGATTGTTGTGGCAGATGACTCTGGAACCATGCGTATCATGTTTAAACAGATTTTAAACAAGGCAGGGTTTAAAAATCTTGTAATGGCGGTTAATGGTGCAGACGGTATTGAAAAAGTAAAACAGGAAAAACCTGATCTTGTCATCAGTGACTGGAACATGCCCCAGATGGACGGCCTGGAATTCCTTGAAGCCCTCAGGAAAACAGATGAATTCAGGGAACTGCCCTTTATCATGGCAACTGCCCAGTCTGACAAGGCCCAGCAGATTGCCATCATGAAAGCAGGCGGAAATGCCCATGTGCCAAAGCCCTTTGATGAAGATCAGATTAAAAAAGCCATTGAAAAGGCCATTCTGGGCGAAGCTGAGGATAACAAACCAAAGCCGAAACAAAGACAGATGATCGGGGGTAAAGTTGAACTCAATGTGGCCCATATCCAGATCACTGACCATCTCGCACTTGGAGCTTTGAAACACAGAATTGAACAAGGGGATGTGGATCCTGAATATTTTGACCTGACAACCAGTTTAAAGCCTGGATGGAATCCAATACAGGAAGGCCTTGAAAATGGAGAAATAGACTGTGCCTTTGTCCTTGCTCCCATTGCAATGGACCTTTTTGCCTATGACAGCCCCATAAGGCTGGTATTATATGCCCATAAAAATGGCAGTACCTTTGTAAGATCCCGCCATTATGACCACAGATTCGATTCCCTGCAGAGCTTTTACAAATATAAAGTAGTTGATATCCCCCATAAAATGTCTGTGCACCATATGCTTGCCCACCAGTTTTTAAAGGAACTGGGGCTTAAGCCCGGTGTACCCGGCAAAAAATCAATCAATGTCAGATTTGAGGTGGTGCCGCCCGTGAAAATGCCGGGAATCATGAAGGAGAATGAAGATGTGGCAGGATTCATGGTTGCAGAGCCTGTTGCCACAAAAGCCATTGTCGGCGAAATAGGTGAACTGGAATTTTATTCAGCCACAAGATGGGAAAATCATCCCTGTTGCGTTGTGGCAATGCAGGAGGAATTCATCCAGAAATTCCCTGAAGCTGCACAGGAATTTGTCTCACTGCTGGTGGAAACCGGTGAATACATTGAAAATGATAAAATCAGAGCTGCAAAAATAGGGGTGAATTTTCTTGATCCTGATGGGAAAATAGGGCTTAATCCCCAGGTCCTGCAGAATGTGTTTTCCCAGCCAAAGGCCATAAGGTGGGATGGGCTGTATCCCAAAGCAGAAGAGCTTGACAAGATTCAAAAATATATGTTCGATGTCATGAAAATAGGTAAACTCATTGACCTTGACAAATTTATCGAAAACACTTTTGCAGACAATGCATACTCATAACTTTTAAAGGGAGCCTGGCAATGAAAATAACTGATCCTGATGTCATCAAAAACGGAGAAAAAGACCTGATAGAATCTCTTGGAGAAGATCTTGATCCTGAAGCAGTAGTACAGATCATCAAAGACAAAATAACTGATGCAAAACTTTCCTCAAAAGGCGGTCAGATTGTTGTCCATAATAATGAAATAGCATTTAAGATCGACTTTGATCTTCATCTGAGTGCAAGCCTCATGTTTGACCGCCAGGGCAATTTCATTCCTGATTCCAGTGCAGACCAGAATTCTGAAACACAGGAAGGATCCGGCCTCTTTGGCATTGATCTTGGCGCTCAGGATGACAGCGCAGGTCCGGACCTCAGTGAAGACAATGATGATGAGATCATGGCCGAAGACAGTGCCGGCATTACTGACGGGGGCCTGGATGACGAAATACCTGGCCTGGATGACGATGATGACAACGGCCATGAAAAAGACAGGGAAGATGATCTGGAAGACGATGAACTGGGAGAAGACCTGATAGATGATGATATAAATGATATTTTAAAAGAAAGCCGGGAATTCTGGGATCAGAAACAGGAATGATTTAAAAGGAGCATGCCTTGTCATGAGCAGACCTGAAAATACAACAGAAGTTGTAAACCTTGATGAATTAAAGGAAATCATGGATGACGACATGGAACTCATCCAGGAATGCTTTGCAGATTTTATTCAGGACTGGCCGGAGCTGTATGTAGCAATCAAAAAAGCCGTGCTTGAAAAAAATGCAGCAGAGCTGGATGCCCATGCCCATAAGCTCAAAGGCACCTTGAGATACCTGGCTGCTGAGCCGGCTGCACAGGCCGCCTGGATACTGGAATCAGCAGGAAAAGACAATAACATGGACAACCTTGATGCCAAGCTTGCCGACCTTAAGACAAAATGCATGGAACTTGTTGATTATATCAAAGAGTTTAAGCCCTGATTTACAAATTTTTATCTGCAGGGCAGACCTCAATCAGAGGGCATTCAGTGCAGCGGGGATTTCTTGCACTGCATATTTCCCTGCCAAAATAAATCAATTGCAGGGACAAATCGTTCCATGATGATTGCGGAACAGATTTCATCAGGTCATATTCAGCTTTCACAGGATCTTTCTTGTCTGTAAGACCAAGCCTGCCTGCAATTCTCAGCACATGGGTATCCACAACAATGGTCTGATGTCCGAATGCTGCGGACAGCACAACATTGGCAGTCTTGCGCCCCACACCGGGCAGACTGACAAGTTCTGCAATATCATCCGGTACCCTGCCACCATATTTTTGCACAATCACACCAGCACATTTTTTTATGTTCTTTGCCTTATGATTATAAAACCCGGTGGAATAAATAATCTGTTTAAGCTTATTTAAAGGAGCATCAGCAAGGGCCTGTGGGTCAGGATAACAGGCAAACAATTTCTGAGTCACCAGGTTCACCTGCCTGTCTGTACACTGTGCCGACAATATTGTTGCAATAAGAAGCTGAAACGCATCTCCATGATCAAGCTGGGTCTTGACAACAGGATACAGCTCCTTTAATGTCCTTAAAATTATTTTTAATTTTGATCTGCTGACAGCCATGAAACCGGATTATATATGAATATGAATAAAACCTCAACACAGATTAAGGCATTGGGCCTTTGCTCCGGAGGGCTTGACAGTATATTGTCTGCCCTTGTACTCAGGGATCAGGGGATTGATGTTACATGGATATGTTTTGAAACACCGTTTTTTTCATCTGAATCGGCAAAAAAAGCAGCTTCCATGACCGGCATAGAACTTATCACCCTTGATATCACAGAGCAATATATGGAAATGATGCAAAATCCCAGAGCCGGGTTCGGCAAAAACATGAACCCGTGCATGGACTGCCATGCGCTTATGTTCTCAACTGCGGGCAGGCTTGTTGAAAACGGGAATTTTCATTTCCTTTTCAGCGGGGAGGTATTGGGACAGCGCCCCAAATCCCAGAACAGAAACTCATTAAGGTATGTGGAAAAAAATTCAGGGTTGGAGGGCCTGATTTTAAGGCCGCTCAGCGCAAAACTGCTTAATGAGACCCTTGTGGAAAAGCAGGGGCTTGTGCAGAGGGAAAAACTGCTGGATATTTCAGGCAGGTCAAGGAAGATTCAGACAGAGCTTGCCAAAAAATTCGGAATCACTGACTATCCTTCTCCTGCAGGAGGATGTCTTTTAACGGACAGGGCATTTTCCACCCGCCTGAAGGATCTTATGTATGTCCAGAAAAATTTTGAAAAACGTGAGCTTTTTTTCCTCAAATACGGCCGCCATTTCAGGCTGGACAAAAGAACCAAGGTAATTGTGGGCAGATCCAGGGCTGAAAACATAAAGCTTGGCAAAATTGCAGACAGATCAAAGGATATCATAATAAAACATGCAAAGATGCCAGGCCCTGACGTAATTCTGACCGGAGCCGGCACAATGGAAAACATCAGAGCCGCAGCCATAATATGCGCTTCCTATACAAAGGCTGATACCGGTGCAATCTGTGAGATGAAAATTTCAGATGCTGACACACAAAGCTTTATCCGGGTTCAGGCAGGTGCTGCGGAACAATTCCGGGCCAGTATGATATGATTAAAACAAACAGCCCTTTTTTAAGGCGCTGCACCTTAAAAAAGGGCTGTTCAATTCAAGCTTCCGGATAAGGATCAATAATAAATCATTTTTTCCCAGAATTCTTTTTCATCTTTGTCCCAATCTTTGCCGAATTTTTCCTCGCAAAATGCAGAAAGCCTTGAGTACCAGCTTGTCCAGGGATTTTTACCTGCCTGCTTTGCCTTTAATACATCCATAAGAAATGCTTCTATATTGATCATTTCCTCCTTTGGAATATATGAACAGGCTCCGCCAAGATAGGATTTTTTAATATTATCAGGGCTTAATGCATGGGCTGTCAACATAACCGTGATGATTTTTTTTCTGTTGGCGGTTTCCAGAAGCTGATACCCGTCAACCCCCATAATGTCAAGAATAGCTATATCAAATTTTTCAGTATTAAGAAGCCTGTCAGCCTCTTCAAAACTCTGTGCCCTTGAGATCCGGCACATGTCAAGCAGTTCTTCCAGAGAATCAAGCACATCTGGTTCATCATCAACAATCAGTACTTTTTTGTCTTTTAAAGAGATATTTGACATATTTTTTTCCGATCTGTTAAAATTTTAATTAACTCCTTTATAGATAATATAACAAATCCACAAAGATTCAATATTTTTTTTAATTCAGATGATCTGCATCATGGTCAGGTATTTTTTTCAGAGCCAGTTTTGCCCTGAGCTGGCCACAGGCGGCGGAAATATCATCTCCCTTGCTTTTCCTTGTAATGGCAGTCAGATTACGGTCAAGCAGAATCTGAAGAAAATTACTCACAGTCTGTCTGGAGGGCCTTTTAAATTCACTTGCACCATGCTCGTTAAAGGGAATGAGATTGACCTTTGCCCTTATGCCTGCAAGGAGCTTTACAAGCCTCAACGCATCCTGGTCTGTATCATTGAGATTCTTTATCAGAATATATTCAAATGTAATCTTGTTTCTCGGTTTCATGGAAAAATGTCTGCATGTTTCAAGCAGCATGGTCATGGGGTATTTCCTGTTAATTGGCATGAGAAAAGAACGCATCTTTTCCGTGGTTGCATTCAGGGAAACCGCAAGATTCACATCGGTTTCAAGGCCGAGCCTGGTAATTTCCGGTACAAGCCCTGAAGTGGAAACAGTAACCCGCCTTGGTGAAAACTTAAGTCCGAAATCACTGTCTGTTATGATATCAAGCGCCTTAATAAGGTTTGCGTAATTTGCCAGAGGTTCTCCCATTCCCATGAATACTATATTGGACAATTTCAGGGGATCTGTATCCTGAGAAATCAGATATTTCCTTGCATCCCTTATCTGGGAAATAATTTCACCCACACCAAGATTCCTGATAAAGCCCCCCCTGGCTGTCAGGCAGAACCTGCAGTTTCTGGCGCAGCCCACTTGTGAAGACACACACAAGGTAAAATGATCCTTCTCAGGAATCAGGACTGATTCAATATGCTGGCCATCATAAAGGCGGTGCAGGAATTTCTGCGTGCCGTCCACTGATCTCTGATGGTCTTCAACGGCAAGACGTCTGATTTCAAAACTGCCCGCCATCAGTTTACGAAGATCCTTGGACAGGTCTGTCATTTCCTCAAAACTGTCAGCCTGGCGAATGTACAGCCACTTGAAAACCTGGCCTGCCCTGAACGGGCGTATCCCTTTATTCTCAAGCCACAGGCCAATTTCATCCCGTGTTAAATCAAGTATGTTTTCCATGTGATTTTGTTACCTGAAATTTATAATTTTCTTGACATATCATACAATCTATACTAATTTCAATGATTTGATTTGATATTTTGAGGTTGTTTTTATGTTTGAAAATTTAAGTGACAGGCTTGATTCGGTTTTTAAGAAGCTTAAAGGCCGCGGCACCCTGAATGAAAAGAACATCGAGGATGGGCTTAAGCAGGTCAGGATGGCGCTTCTTGAAGCTGATGTAAACTACAGGGTTGCAAAATCTGTCATTTCAGACATTAAAAAAAGAGCCCTTGGCCAGGAAGTAATGCACAGTCTTACTCCCGGCCAGCAGGTCATCAAGATTGTGAATGAAGAATTCACAAAAATGATGGGTTCTTCCCGTCAGGATCTGAATCTTGACGGCAGGGCAATGGCAAGCATCATGCTGGTGGGGCTGCAGGGGTCAGGAAAAACGACCACAGCAGGCAAACTTGGCCTTTATCTGCGCAAAAAGGGCAGAAAACCATTTCTGGTTCCAGTTGATGTTTACAGGCCGGCTGCGATTGACCAGCTCAAAAAAATCGGCAGGCAGCTTGATATCCCTGTATTCGATTCCACAACAGATATGGATCCGGTTCAGATCTGCCAGGATGCCCTGCTTGCAGCAAGACACCAGGGGTGTGATACCCTGCTGCTGGATACAGCAGGCAGGCTGCATCTTGATGAGAAGCTGATGGATGAACTGAAGAATATAAAAAAAAGCATAAATCCATCTGAAATTCTTCTGGTGGCAGATGCCATGACAGGACAGGATGCTGTAAACATTGCAGGTGCATTTGATAAAGCCGTTGATATTGACGGGATTGTGCTGACCAAAATGGATGGTGATGCCAGGGGCGGAGCTGCATTATCCATAAAGGCTGTCACAGGCAAGCCCTTGAAATTCATTGGTGTCGGAGAAAAATCAACTGCACTGGAACCGTTTCATCCGGACAGGATGGCATCCAGAATTCTGGGAATGGGGGATACACTCTCATTCATTGAAAAGGCCCAGGAAGCCATTGATCAGGAAGAAGCAAAAAAACTTGAAAAAAAGCTGAGAAAAAACAGTTTCACACTGGAAGATTTCAAAAACCAGATGCATTCTGTAAGAAAAATGGGATCCATCAAGGATATCTTGGGAATGCTGCCAGGAATTAACAAAAAACAGCTCAAGGGGCTGAATATCAGTGACAGGGAATTTGTCAGAATTGAAGCCATTATCAATTCCATGACACCGGAAGAAAGACGTTCTTACACGATTATTAAGGGATCACGGAAAAAAAGAATAGCAAAGGGAAGCGGAACAAGCGTACAGGAAGTCAACAAGCTTCTCAAAAGCTATTCCCAATCCATGAAGATGATCAAAAAATTTAATAAAGGCGGCATGAAATCACTAAAAAATATGCTGCCATTTTAAGGAGAGAAAAAAGAATATGGCCGTAAAAATCAGATTAACCCGGAAAGGAACAAAGAAAAAACCCTTTTACAGAATTGTGGCTGCAGATGTGGAAAGTCCGAGGGACGGAAGATTTCTGGAACTGCTCGGGACCTATAACCCCATGGTTGACCCTGCAGCTGTCACCCTGAAGGAAGACAGGGTCAAATACTGGCTTGGTGAAGGAGCAAAACCCACCACCACTGTCCAGAGTATTTTGAAAAAGCACAATATCTGTTAAATGCCGGTAATGTTTGCTGACTGACATGCATGTTATAAGATGCATTCACTTTAAAAAAGTATTCTCACCACCAATTAAAAAGGAGATCCAATTATGAAAGAGCTGATAGAATACATTGCAAAAGCCCTGGTAGATAATCCTGATCAGGTTCAGGTATCAGAAGTGACCGGTGACCAGACTTCTGTTCTGGAGCTTAAGGTGGCAAAAGAGGATCTGGGAAAAGTGATAGGCAAACAGGGAAGATCTGCACGGGCCATGAGAACAATTTTAAGTGCGGCATCAACAAAGATCAAAAAACGTACCGTGCTTGAAATCATTGAGTAAATTATGACCAGGGCAGCTTCGTTTACCATTGGAAAGGTAACCGGAGTACACGGCCTTGACGGAAAACTCAAGGTCTGGTCTTTTGCTGAATCGGCTGAGACTTTCTGCTCCGGAAAAACAGTTCTTTTAAAAACAGAAGACAACCCGGGCCGGACATACAAAATTGTCAGGGCTTCTGCCCATAAAAAGGGAGTTCTGCTTTTACTTGAAGGAGTGGGCACAAGACAGGCAGCTCAGGACCTTGTGGGCAGCGATATTATCATGGAAAGGGATCAGCTTCCGGAACCGGAGGAAGACACATGGTACTGGCAGGATCTCATCGGGCTTGATGTAATTGACCGGCAAAGGGGCTGTATAGGCAGAATAACCAATATTTTCCCCACCGGTGCCAATGATGTGCTGGTTGTAACAGGTGACAAGGGAGAAACACTTGTACCCATGCATAGAAACTTTGTTGAATCAGTTGATCTTGAAAAGAATACAATGAAAACAGACCTGCCTGAGGATTATTAATGGATTTTACCGTATTGACATTGTTCCCTGAACTGGTGAATGCCTTTTTCAGGCACGGCATGGTGGCAAGAGCCATTGACAGAGGTCTTATATCGGGCAGGGCAACTGATATCAGACAGTTTTCAACTGACCGTCACAACAGTGTTGATGACAGGCCATACGGCGGTGGGAGCGGAATGGTAATGATGCCGGGCCCGCTCAAGGCTGCTGTACAGGATGCAAAAAAACACAACTCCGGCGCCATGGTTGCAATGATGAGCCCCCAGGGAGAAAAATTCACCCAGGCAAAGGCTGCTGAGCTTGCCGGCACAGGCACAGGGATCATTTTCATCTGCGGCAGATATGAAGGAATTGATGAACGGGTGTACACCGAACTTGTGGACGAAGAAATGTCAATTGGTGATTATGTGATGACGGGAGGAGAACTGGCAGCCATGGTCATAATTGATTCAACGGCAAGGCTCATTCCGGGTGTGCTTGGAAGTGCACAGTCTGCTGCTGCTGATTCATTCACCGGAGACAGGCTTGAATACGCCCAATACACAAGACCTGAAATTTTTGACGGAAACACGGTTCCCGGGGTGTTGACTTCAGGCAACCATGAAAAAATAAGATTATGGCGCAAGGAATCTTCTTTAAAAAGAACCTTCCTGAAACGCCCTGATCTTCTGCACAGAACCGGGCTGGATGATGAAGAGAAAAACATGGTAAGACAATGGTGCAGGGAGCTTGAGAACCTTGCCGCTTCCTGATATTTATGTGGCATTGATCCACTTTCCGGTAATGAACAGAAAAGGTCAGCCCATTGGTTCTGCCCTGACCACAATAGATATGCATGACATTGCAAGGGCATCAATGACCTTCGGAGTGAAGGGTTTCTTTGTTGTAACCCCATATGAAGATCAGGCTGCTCTGGCAGCTCAGGTGATTGACCACTGGACAAAGGGAGTGGGCGGTAAATTAAACCCGTCAAGAAAAAAAGCTCTTGAGCTTATACAGGTAAGTGAAAATTTTGACAGCACAATAGAACTGATGAAAGAACAGACAGGAAAACCGGTTGTGACCATTGGCACAAGCGCAAAAAAACATGCGGCTTCCATCAGTATCAGGCAATTAAAAAACAATTTTGATGACAGAGCATCCCATGTCCTTGTTTTTGGAACGGCATGGGGACTGGCAGAGGAGATTATGAATAATTGTAATTTCATTCTGGAGCCTATTTCAGGCAATACCGGATACAATCATCTTTCTGTCAGGTCTGCTGTATCAATATATTTGGACAGGATTATCAACGGCAGATAATCATTTCTCTGCCGGAAAGACAAGGATTTTAGGAGGAACACAACAAATGGCCAATTTAATCGAAAAACTGGAAAAAGAGCAACTGCGTCTTGACATACCTGAGTTTTCACCCGGAGATACCATCAAGGTTCATGTAAAAATCAGGGAAGGAGAAAAACAGCGTATTCAGATTTTTCAGGGTGTTGTAATCAAAAAGACAAAGGGATTTTCCAGCGCAAGGTTTACAGTCAGAAAAATTTCAGGCGGTATCGGGGTTGAAAGAATTTTCCCGCTTTATTCACCCATCATTGACAAAATTGAAGTTGTAACAAGGGGCCGGGTCAGAAGATCCAAACTGTATTATCTCAGAAACCTGCGCGGCAAGGCTGCAAGAATCAAAGAAAAACGTTTTGCCTAATAAATAATGTGGAGCTTTGAACAAAGCGCAAAAGCACAGGGATATACAAGAATAGCAGGTATTGACGAGGCCGGCAGGGGACCACTTGCCGGCCCTGTTGTATCTGCTGCTGTTATACTGCCCCACGATTTTTCATGCAAAGGCATTAATGATTCCAAAAAACTGACTGCAAACCAGCGCAACAAAATTTTTCCTATAATCAGGGACAATGCCCTGGGTATAGGGATAGGAATTGCATCTCCTGAAGAAATTGACAGAATCAATATTCTCAATGCATCTTTGCTTTCAATGAAACGCGCTGTTGAAAAACTTGTATCAGATAAAAAAAAATCTTTTCCTGATTTCCTTCTCATTGACGGAAAATTTACAATTGACATGGAAATCAAACAGAAAGCAATTGTCAAAGGGGATTCAAAAAGCATTTCCATTGCAGCAGCCTCCATAATTGCAAAGGTGACAAGGGATGCCATCATGGAAGACCTACACAGAACATACCCTGCCTATGGTTTTATCCGGCATAAGGGATATCCCACCCGCGCCCACAAACAGGCAATCTGCGACCATGGCCCCTGCCCTGTCCACAGGTTTACATTCAAAGGTGTTAAAGAGTTTACCAATGCCCGCCAATGACAACATACAACTGGGTACAGCAGGTGAAGCTGCAGCCGTTCAATACCTTGAAAGCTGCGGATTTAAAATTATTGAAACAGATTTCAGGACAAAACAGGCACAGATTGATATAATTGCAGAAGATCAGGATTTTGTCTGCTTTATTGAAGTCAAAACAAGGCGCAGTCTCAAAAAAGGTCTGCCGCGTGAATCTGTAAACCTGAAAAAGCAAAAAAAAATTGTTCAGGGAGCCCTGTTTTATATCAAAAACAGAAAACTTGGTGATTCAAGAATCAGGTTTGATGTGGTTGAGGTATTTTACACCGGAAATTCAGGTTTTGATTTCAACCTTATAAAAAATGCATTCCAGCCTGGATAAAACAATGAATGCCCGGACATTACCAGGAACCCTTTATGTGGTTGCGACCCCGCTGGGAAACCTTGAAGACATAAGTTTCAGGGCTGTAAACATCCTTAAACATGTTGATCTCATTGCTGCTGAAGATACCCGCCATTCAGGCAGGCTGCTTTCCCGCTACAATATAGAAACCAGGGTTGTCTCATGCCATGAGCATAATGAAAAGAACAAGATTTCATGGTTCATATCAAAGCTTGAACAGGGGCTGGATATTGCCCTGATCAGCGATGCAGGCACCCCAACGATTTCTGATCCCGGATACAGACTGGTTGCAGCTGCTGTTCAAAGCAAAATCAGCATCATTCCTGTTCCGGGCTGTAACGCTGCAATAGCAGGGCTAAGCGTGTCAGGGCTTGCCACTGATTCATTTATTTTTCTTGGATTTCTGCCCAGAAAACAACAAAAACTCATGCAGGCCCTTGAAGATCTTAAATCAGAACCCCGAACCCTGATATGCTATGAATCTCCACACAGAATCAAAAATCTTGTCAACACAATGGTCAGGATTCTGGGAAACAGGAAAGCCTGCCTTGCAAGGGAAATAACCAAACTTCATGAAGAATACATACGTGCAGGCTTGGAAGATATACTGGCTGACCTGAAAGCAAGAAAAAATATCAAGGGGGAGTGCTCCCTGTTTGTCCAGGGATGCATAAAGGACAAAAAATCCAGGCCTGATGAGAAAGAACTGGAAAAAATAATAATTGAACATATAAAATCCCAGGCAACCCCCGGCACATCAAGGCTTGCAAGGCAACTTTCAGAACAATTCAACCTGCCTAGAAAAAAAATATATGAAATGATCCTAAGATTATCCTGACATTGTTAGAATTGTGTTAGAACCATCCGGTTTACTTGAAAAATAAATGGATAAAAGCTAAATACAGCCTCAAAAATAAAAAGAGAGAAAATCATGAGTCTTCAGCTGTGTTATATAATTGTCGGCATGCTGCTTATGTTTGCCGTATTTGATCTTGTTGTGGGTGTCAGCAATGATGCTGTTAATTTTTTGAATTCATCCATTGGTTCCAAAGCTGCTCCGTTTTCAGTCATAATGATTGTTGCAAGCCTTGGAATTCTTGCAGGGGTAACATTCTCAGGCGGAATGATGGAGGTTGCAAGAAAAGGAATTTTCCATCCCGGGCTTTTTACAATGCCTGAGCTTCTGACAATTTTCCTTGCAGTAATGATAACCGATATCCTGCTTCTTGATCTTTTCAACACCCACGGGCTTCCGACCTCAACAACAGTATCAATCGTTTTTGAACTTCTTGGAGCTGCCGTAGCCATTTCAGTAATCAAGATTACTTCAGCATCCGGCAGCAACTCACTTGCATTGTGGGATTATATAAACACTGCAAAGGCCATCACCATTGTGGGCGGGATCCTTTTATCCATTGTGGTTGCATTTTTTTCTGGTGCTGTGGCCCAGTTCATTTCAAGAATGATTTTCACCTTTGACTATGATGACAGGCTTAAAAAATACGGGGCATTATGGGGCGGGGTGGCCATGACCGCCATTACATTCTTTATCCTGGTAAAAGGTGCAAAAGGCACTACTTTCATGTCTGCTGAATCAGTGAACTGGATAAAAACAAATTCCCTTACCATAATGGCAGGTCTTTTTATTATATCATCTGCAATTTTCCAGATTCTCATATCTTTTTTCAGGATTAATATTTTAAAACCCATTGTGCTGATAGGCACATTTGCCCTTGCAATGGCATTTGCCGCAAACGATCTTGTAAATTTCATAGGAGTGCCCCTTGCAGGCCTTACAGCATTTCAGAATGCCATTGCATCTTCAGATCCTCTCCATGTTGCAATGACAGCACTTGGCCACAAGGTTCAATCCCAGACTTATATCATGCTGATGGCAGGGCTTGTCATGGTCATAACCCTCTGTGTATCAAAAAAAGCAAAATCAGTCACTGAAACTGAAATCCGTCTGGGTCAACAGGATGAAGGAACAGAAAAATTTGAATCCATATGGCTGTCAAGACGAATAGTGAGCCTGTTTGATTTTCTTTTTGACACAATAGGTTCAGCAATGCCAAAGGCTTTAAAGCAGGCTGTTTCAAACCGCCTTACCCCTGCAAAGGAAACCACAGCAGTTTCCGGTGATAAACCTTGCTTTGACCTTGTCAGAGCCTCTGTAAACCTCATGGTGGCAAGTGCGGTTGTTTCATTTGCCACATCCATGAAACTGCCGCTGTCAACCACTTATGTAACCTTTATGGTGGCGATGGGAACAAGTTTTTCAGACCAGGCATGGGGACGCGAAAGCGCAGTATACAGGGTTACAGGAGTATTGACAGTAATCGGCGGCTGGTTCATGACAGCCCTGATCGCCTTTATTGTTTCCTTTGCCTTTGCAAATATTCTGGCTTACCTGAAAGTCCCGGGTTTTTTCCTTCTGGCAGCACTTGCCGCATATATGATTTTAAAAAATCACAGAACCCACAAGGAACATGAAAAAAACAAAGAAGAAATGACAATATATAATCTTCACGAAGTAAAGGATTTTCATGACTCCGTCTCACAAACCTTTGACCACCTGGCTTTCCTGCTCATGGGAATCAGAAATTCACTTGATACAGTGTTTGATGCATTATTTGAAGAGGATCTTGACAGACTAAGGCATGAAAGGATGCAGACAAGGCATTTCCAGAACAGCACCAACATAATTATAGCCAATATCTTCAAGGTGCTCAGACTTCTGTCCAAAGAAGACAACCAGGTCTCGTACAATTATTATCAGATCATAAGAAGACTGCAGAAACTCACTGACGGTCACAGGGATATTGTGATCAGGGCAGCAATGCATGTTGGAAACCGTCACAAAGGGCTTTTAAAAGAGCAGATGGAGGAACTTAAGCAAATCAAAAAAATCTTTCTGAACATTTTTCTGCTGGTTGAAACAGCCTTCCGCAACAAGGAGATTATTGACTGCCAGGATGCAGTGGAGCAATTCCATTATCTAAGGGAACTTGTGGATGATTATAATGAAAACCAGATTGAAAGAATCCGTAATGATTCCTCCAAGACGCGCCTGAGCATTCTGTTTTACGCCATAAGCGGAAACTGTGTGATGATGGCAAAACAGAATGTCAAGCTGCTGGATATTTTCAATGAATCATTCCGGCTTAACCAGAAATGCTCATAATAATCAAGCATTGAACTGCCATCACCTGATGGTCAGCTGGTCAGAGTATAATTTTGATGTGGCCCTGACTATTTTTATAATATGATTTCTGATGGCTTTTTTATTTTTCAGAGGATAATTGCGGAAAGTCATCAGTATACCAGCAAGAGAGCCTATGAAAGATTGCGAATAAAGCCTTGCCGTGTCTTTTCTGGCGCCATGCCTCACAAGAAGCTGTTCAAAAAGGTCGAAAAAAATTCTTGTTGCCGAATCAAACCTGCCTGCAACCTGATTTGCAAGCCCGTCCTTCAGCATAAGGCAGGTCATCATCTGGAAGGCAGATTCATTTTCCATGAGATGATCCACAAATCTGACCGCAAATTCCTCAATTGACGCAGGATCCTCTTTTTGTACCATTGAACAAAATTCCCTTGTGGCACTTGCAATCTCCTGGACAAAAGCCTCATGGAACAATTCTTCCTGACTTGGAAAATATCTGTAAATGGTGGCAGGTGAAATTCCAGCTTCCCTGGCAACCTGTCTTATACTTACCTCATAAAAAGGTTTTTCAGCAAAAAGTTTAAGGGCAGCTTTGACAACAAACTGCTTTTTTGCATTTTTTTCCTTTTTTTTCAGATTTAAAAATTTTTTTGCCGTCACTTTAACAACATCTTTTTCTGTATATGGTATGTCCCGCAATTGCAAATTGTTATGACACTTAACATTTGTGCTGAAATATGACAAGACAAAAGCTGCTTGGTATATTAATCATACCTTGAATGTATGAACAATCTTTTTCATCTCATCTGCCATTATATTGAGCTTGTCTGCACTCTGCTTGACAAGATCACTGCTGTGTTTCATTTCATATGCTGCAGAATTTACATTTCCTATGTCTTCTGCAATATGAACAGCCACCTGTGAGCCCTGGTTCACATTCTCACTTGCTTCCTGGATCCCCATGGAAAGCCCTGAAATATTTGAAACAATTTCCTGGGTTGCGGCAGACTGCTCAGTTACTGCCGCTGCTATGGTAGTGACAATCTCATTGACATTCATTATAACCTCAGACACTTCCTTGATGGAATTTACAGTTGCCTGGGTATTATTCTGAACATTGTCAATCTGTTCCCTTATATCCTGTGTTGCTGCAACAGTCTGATTTGCAAGCTCTTTAATCTCATTTGCCACAACAGCGAACCCTTTGCCGGCATCCCCTGCCCTTGCAGCTTCAATCGTGGCATTGAGCGCAAGAAGATTGGTCTGGTCGGAAATTTCAGCAATGGTATCGGTGACCCTGCCTATTGACTGTGCAGCCTTATCCAGAATTGCCATTGTATCTTCAGCTTCAGAGGTTTTCTGTGCTGCTTCACCTGAAATAACTCTTGCCTTTTCAGCATTTTTAGAAATCTCACTTATGGTGGCGTTCATCTCTTCTGCCGCAGAAGCGATCATTGCTGCATTGGTGGATGATTCCTCCATGGCAGCAGTAACAGAACCAAGTTTGGAAGTCATTTCTTCGGAAGCGCTTGCAACATTTCCTGCCATATCCGCAGTATTGTCTGCATTTTTTGCCACATCAGCCGCAACTTTCACAAGCTCAGTGGAAGAATTGTCAACATCTCCTAAATTCCGGGCCAGATGCTGGATAATTTTCTGAAGCTTTTCCATGAACATGTTAAACAGGCCTGCAAGTGTTGCAAGCTCATCCTTTGAGGCAATATTGATCCGTTTGGTCAGATCGCCTTCTCCCTTTGCCACGTCCTCAAAATTCACAATCATGCGGTTGAGAGAGGAGGCTATTCCAAACACAATAACAAGACAAAGAGCTACGATTCCAATAAAAATGACTCCTGAAACCATCATCATGTTCATTATATAAGATCTTACTTTCACATTTATATCATGGGCAATGGATGCCTTGGTCGCCTGAATATTATCAATATAAACACCTGTTCCTATCCAGAAATCAGTTCCCGGAATCATTTCAGCATAACTCAGTTTTGGAGTGTCTCCAACGCCTGGTTTGTCCCATATATATGAGACAAACCCTCCGCCGGCAGAAGCTTTTTCTGCAAGCTCCCTGATAAGGTAAACCCCGTTTTTATCCTTGAAACCTGCCATATCCTTTCCCTGAAGTTGAGTTTTTATGTGGGCAATCATTATTGTTCCTCTGTTCACGAAAAAATATCCTGAACGGTCCTTTTCAAACCTGATTCCGGCAATCTCCCGGCGTATGATCCTGATTTTTTCCTGTTCATCTGAGACATCCTTGATCATATTTGCAATGGCAGCTCCCACTGAGTGGGCGGCAACCTTGATTTTCTGTTTCTGGGCATCCAGAAGGGCCTGGCCTGTTTTTTCAATGGCCATATCCCTGGCTCTGCTGCTGCTGGTTCTGGCCGCCCAGGCCATTACCAGAAAAAGAACCAGGATTGAAGCAATGATCAGATACATTCTTCCTTTGATGGTGAAACGGTTAAACATGATGACCCTCCTTTGCAATATGAACAATTTATCGTACTTTTTAAATTCTATAATCTGCTTGAAAAACGATATGCAAATCCCATGCCAGAGTAATACAACAGGGCAAATTGATGAATATGAACATTGATTTCTCTTATTTTCGCATATTCAGGATAAAAATCAAGACAAATTCACACATATTGACGTGGCCTTCTCAAATTGGTATACACCTGATCAAAGCAATAAAAATATGAAACTGGAAACATGGAAGATTTTATTAAAAGAGACGTTTTTGATTTTGAGATCGGGTATCTGATAAAAAGCCCGTGCATAAACTGTGAAAACAGGGATTCCCTACCCGGATGCCATGCAGAATGCCCTGTGCTTGACAGAATTCAGACTGCCCTTGCAAGAGGGATCTCTTCCCAGTCATCTTCATATGAAACATAAGGCTTCTGCAATAAAATGGCCTGTATTTCCCGATTCTTCGGCATGTCTTGCCAAAAAACACCTGTCTTTTGAAATTTTAAATAAACTTGCAGGCCTTTCAACCGATTCCGGATATACTCTTGAAAAAGCTGTCAGATCAGGCATTGAAAACCCTGACAGTTCAATCGGAATCTATGCAGGCGATGCTGATTCCTACAAAATTTTCTCATTAATCTTTGATCCTGTTATACGGGAGTACCATGATCTGAAAACCGGTAAACACCATCTGTCTGATTTCAATGAAACCAGGCTTTCCGATCCTGATCCTGAAAGCAGGTATATCATTTCAACAAGAATAAGAATAGCCAGAAATATTAAAGGGTTCAGCTTTACACCGCACATAAGCCTCAAACAAAGATACAGGCTTGAAAAAAACATTGTCAAAGCATTCAGGGCTCTGAAAGAGGAGTTCAGGCCCAGATATTTTTCATTTGAAAAAACCAGGTCTGATATTTTACATGAACTTGCATCCCAGGGCCTCATCTTTAAGAAAGGAGACAGGTTTCAGGATGCTGCCGGCATCAATTCAGATTTTCCTGCATGCCGCGGAGTATTTTTATCTGAAGACAGAAAACTCAGAATCTGGGTAAACGAAGAGGATCACCTGAGAATCATAAGTCAGGAAAATACATCGGATATATCAGAAGTCTTCAACCGGCTTGCCAGAGCTCATTTTCTGCTTGCAGAACAGCTTGAATTTGCTGAACACAGGATATACGGCTATCTTGCATCATGTCCAACCAATACAGGCACTGCCATGAGAGCCGGGGTGCACATAAAGCTTAAAAAACTTGCCCGCAGGCCGGATATCCTGAAAAATATTGCCGAAGCCCGCCAGCTCCAGATACGGGGAACCGGCGGGGAAAAAACAAGGATTATGGATTCAGTGTTTGATATCAGCAACAAAAGGCGCCTGGGAATCTCAGAAACCCGGATAATCAAAGCACTCCATCATGGCCTGACCGATATAATAAATGCGGAAAAAAATATCTGATTTCTGCATTTATCCGTATACAAGCTGACCGCCGGAAAATCCCAGGACTGCAGCAAGAATAATCATGACAAAATAAAGAATCAAATTTCTGTTGAATCCCGGGTTTTCAGGATCATCCCTGATCACAATAAAGACAAACACGATCGCAAGCAATGCCGCCAGGATCATCTTCAGGATAACCAGAAATTCCCATGCCCCATGGAGGCTGTTCTGCCAGTCAAGATATCCTGCAAAACCTGCGGGAAATATTCCGACAAGGCCCAGTACCACACAATGATATCCAGTTTTTGCAAGGCCTTTCAGCTTTGGAATAAATGAAAACAGCCGGAATATGAATGCTCCCGCTGCCATTCCCATGGGGATATGAATGAACGCAGGATGAAGTGGATGGGTGAACCCGATTGTGGTTAAAAACTGAAAGATAGTTTCTGTCATAAAATCACCTTTGAATTTAATTTCCGCTTATTATGATTACAGCCGATTATATCCTCCATAAATACGGGCACAGATAAAACAAGTCAAGAAATTTAAGTAAATTAAACAGGAGATCAAAGTAATAAAAGATTGCTTTGAATTAGCAAAATTTTATGGAATAATCCTTTTATGACAAAAACAGAAAACATATTGGGATTAAAGGACAAAGGCCTTGTAAGCATTATAGGGGCAGGCGGAAAAACATCTTTAATGTTCTGCCTTGCAGGCCAGCTCACAAAACAAGGCAGGACTGTCCTCACAACAACCACAACAAAAATCTTTGTTCCTGAAAAGAATCAGTCGCCATGCGTTATAACGACCACCAGAACCGATGATCTCATAAATAAGTCAAAACAGGCACTTTGCCTTTATCCCTGTTTTTCAGCAGGCAGAAGAATCAATGAGAACCTTGGCAAGCTTGAAGGACTCAGCATTGATATAATTGATGGCCTGCACAAAGCCATGATTTTTGACTGGATAATTGTGGAGGCTGACGGAGCAAGGCAAAAACCTGTCAAGGCCAGTGCCGCCCATGAGCCTGTGCCTGCCGCCACAACCACTCACCTTGTGCTGGTGACAGGGCTGGATGCCGTAGGTACAGTGCTTGATGACAATTTTGTCCACAGGCCGGCCCTGTTTGCAGCCAACACAGGAACTCCACCCGGCAGTATCATAAATGAACATGCCGTGGCATCCTGCATTGAAACTGAAATTAAAAAAGCCCGGACCCTGTGTTCCCCGAATCACACCTATGTGTTGCTGAACAAGGCTGACACACCGGATTCAGTCAGATCCGGCCAAAAAATTGCACATTTGTTACAAAAAAATATAAATATTGACAAAATTATCATAACCTCTCTTCTGAAAAATAAGAAGGAAAAATAATGATGCAGAATATCCATAGAACAATCTACGAATTTTTAAAATCAGATAAGAAAATTATCCTGGCAAAAATCATAAGGCGTTCAGGGTCTGCCCCAAGGGGGATAGGATCCATGTGCATAATAACACAGAAAGGAGACCTTGTGGGAACCATAGGCGGGGGGCTTGTGGAATACAAGGCAAAAAAAGAGGCTGAAAAACTTATGCAGTCCGGAAAATCCAGTATTCTTCATTTTCATATGACGGAAGATGATCTTGCCGGCGCAGGAATGATCTGCGGCGGCAGGGTGGATATTTACCTTGAGCCCCTTTTTCCTGAAAATCAGGAAACCATGTCAGTTTATAATAACCTGTGCAATTCCATGGAAACCCGGGAACCCGGAATTCTTGCCACTGTGGTGAAAGATGGCATTTCAGCCGGAGATACAGGTACAAGAGCATTTTTTTCAAAGGGCAGAAAAAAGGCCGGAGATATTCCGGGATTCGACATAAAAAATATAAAATCAGGCCATAATGCCCCTGCCTTTGAACTGATCAGCCCCAAAGGGTGCGGCTCACAGATTTTTATCGAGCATATAAGGCCCGGGTGTAAAATTTTTCTGTTCGGCGCAGGCCATGTCTCCGCTGCGGTTTCCCGCCTTGCAAAAACAGTGGATTTTGAAATAACCCTGATTGACGACAGGCCTGAATTTGCAAACAGGCAAAGGTTTCCTGAAGCAGATGAAATCATGGTTGAACAGTTCAGCCGCGTTTTTAACCGCCTTAAAATCACGGACAATTCATACATTGTGATCATGACAAGGGGGCATATTCATGACAAAATTGTCCTTGAACAGGCCCTTGCCACAGATGCAGCCTATATTGGCATGATAGGAAGCAGAAAAAAACGCGATACAATTTACAGGGCACTGATGGATCAGGGGTTTTCACATGAAGCTCTCAAAGCAGTGCATTCTCCCATAGGGATTGACATAAATGCCCGGACTCCGGAAGAAATTGCAGTCAGTATTGTCGGTGAACTGATCAGAAAACGCAATCCACCCAAACACACAGAATCCAGACTCATATAGGCCTGTTTTTCATGTTACCGACTCCATCGAAAATATGCGGAATAATTCTTGCCGCAGGGCGTTCAAAAAGAATGGGAACCCCAAAACAGCTCCTTTATGCCGGAGGCAGGCCAATTCTGGAACATGTTATATTAAACGCAGACAGGTCAAGGCTGCATGAGGTCATTGTGGTTCTGGGATATATGGCCGATAAAATAAAAACAGCAATTAATTTTTCAGATACAGACGCCATCATTGTTATAAACAAAAATCATGACCAGGGCCAAAGTTCATCACTTTTAAAAGGGCTTGAACATATTTCTCACTCATGTGATGCAGCAATGTTTCTGCTCGGAGATCAACCTCTTGTCACACATGAAATCATCAACACATTGATTCTTGCCTATGAAAAATACCATGCTCCTGTAACAATTCCCTATTACAGGGGAAAAAGAGGCAACCCTGTCATTATTGGAAAAGAGCTGTTTAACCGTCTTAAAACCCTGTCAGGCGACAGAGGAGCAAGATTTTTTTTCCGGACATTAAAGGATCAGATTATGAAAATACCATTTGATGATGAAGCAGTCATAATGGATATTGACACAAAAAAGGATTATGAAAATATAATATCAAAGTTCTAAGCTGCCTTTAATTTTATACTTGACTTGGCTATTTTATTCCCATAAGTGAACTATAATGGCTGTCAGGCCTGTTCAATTATGTAAATTAATTTTTTCATAAAACATGCTGTATATTGTCAGCATGTTTTACCCATAACCCACCATGAACAAGGAGGACCTATGCGAGCAAAAAAATATATATTGACTGAACAGGACATGCCACGCCAATGGTATAATGTCATGGCAGACATGCCAACGCCCATGGAACCGCCTCTTCACCCCGCCACCGGACAGCCGTGCGGCCCAGATGATCTTGCCCCGATTTTCCCCATGAACCTGATTGAACAGGAAATGAGCACCGAAAGATGGATCGACATTCCAGAGGAAGTACTTGACAAATATGCCATATGGAGGCCGTCCCCGCTTTTCCGGGCGCATAACCTTGAAAAGGCCCTGGATACTCCTGCAAAAATCTATTTCAAAAACGAAGGCGTAAGCCCTGCAGGCAGCCACAAGCCCAATACAGCCATTGCCCAGGCTTATTACAACAAAGTTGCAGGCACTAAAAAAATAACCACTGAAACAGGAGCTGGCCAGTGGGGAAGCGCTCTTTCCATGTGCTGCTCGTTTTTCGGAATAGAGTGCAAAGTGTTCATGGTAAAAATCTCCTATAATCAGAAGCCCTACCGCCGCCTTATGATGGAAACATGGGGTGCCAACTGCACGGCAAGCCCAAGCAATGAAACCCAGGCCGGGCGTTCAATACTTGAAAAAGACCCGGATTCTCCCGGAAGCCTTGGAATGGCAATCAGTGAAGCCGTAGAGCAGGCTGTTGCCGATGAAAATACAAAATACGCCCTTGGCAGCGTACTTAACCATGTAATGATACACCAGAGCATCATAGGCCTTGAAGCAAAAAAACAAATGGAAATGGCAGGAGATTTTCCTGACGTGATCATTGGAAGTGCAGGCGGCGGAAGCAATTTTGCCGGTCTTGCAATGCCGTTTGTAATGGATAAAATCAATGGCAGGGATATTGATATCATAGCTGTTGAACCCACCTCATGCCCGACCATGACAAGGGGCCCCTTTGCCTATGACTTTGGAGACACTGTACAGATGACCCCGCTTCTGCCCATGCATACCCTGGGCCATAATTTTGTACCGGCCCCCATCCATGCAGGCGGCCTGAGATACCACGGAATGGCCCCGATTGTAAGTCAGCTTGTACTGGACGGCATTATAAGACCGGAGTCAATTCATCAGATGGAAACATTTAAAGCAGGCATAACCTTTGCCCGTTCAGAAGGTTATATCAGCGCTCCTGAATGCAACCATGCAGTGGGCATGGCAATAAGAGAGGCACTCAAGGCAAAAGAAGAAGGCAGGGAAAAAACCATTCTCTTCAACTGGAGCGGTCATGGCCTTGTGGACCTTGCTGCCTATGAAGCTTACTTCAGAGGTAAACTGTCGGACCATGAACTTCCCCAGGAAATGATTGATGCAGCTTTAAAGGATATTGAATCCTTGCCAAAACCAAAACAGGCAACCTGAAAACAATAATTCCATCAAATCTGCCGCAGGTCTCAATGTCCTTGTAACAGGGCCTTTTGCCTGCGGCAGGTCTTTTAAAAGGAAATACAATAAATGGCATCATCAAATACAGGCAAAAAAGATTCCCGGCCCGATATTCCGCCGGACAAGAGTGTTACAATCAGATGTCCGCGTCTGGGCCATCAGATATATTTTGCATATTGCTTCAGGGAAAACAGCGGGCTGCCATGCTTTAAAACAATTGACTGCTGGTATTCACACTTTAAAGTGGACGAATACTTAAAGCAAAAACTTGCCGGTGATGAATTCAGAAAAGTATTTTCTCCCTCTGCCGCCCCTAAAATGGTTTCTCTTCTTGACCTGATTGAACAGGCAAAAAAAAGAAGAAAGGAAAAATCTTGATTCATCTTACCGGGCTCACTATTCACCATGAAAAATTCCCATGCAGGGATTTTTATCCTTTCAACCTTGAGATATTCCAGAACACATCCAGGCTTGAATTTAAAAAAGACATTACTTTTTTCACCGGAGAAAATGGTACAGGCAAATCAACCCTGCTCAGGGCCGCGGCCATGAGATGCGGAATCCATATATGGCAAAGTGAATTCAATTTAAGGTGCAATCCAAATCCCTATGAAGAAGACCTTTATAAAACCCTTTCAATTCAATGGGATACAGGGCCTGTGCCAGGATCTTTTTTTGGATCCCAGATTTTCCAGCATTTTGCAAAGAACCTTGAGGAATGGGCCATGAACGATGAGAAAATGCTGGATTATTTTGGAGGCAGATCCCTTATAACCCAGTCTCACGGCCAGTCCCTGATGTCATATTTTAAATCACGCTACAGGATTAAAGGCGTTTATTTTCTTGACGAACCTGAGACAGCCCTGTCTCCGTCATCATTGATCGAACTTTTGAATCTTTTGCTTGAATTAAACAACCAGGGTCACGCCCAGTTCATAATTGCCACCCATTCTCCGTTTTTACTTGCATGCCCAAAAGCTGATATCCTGAATTTCACCGGCAGTAAAATAAGCCCTGTCAAATATAAAGATACTGCTTACTACAGGATATATAAAGAATTCATGAACCAGCCTGAAAGATTTATCAATCAGGCTCCCAGTCCAGCAAAAACCCCATAAACCGGGGTATAGTTCAACCCTGGCCCGTCCGTGTCATCTTCCTCGCAATCATGGGGATTTTCTTAAACGCTGTCCAATGCTTTTTTAAACCCGTCAAAGGAGTTTCTGATGGTCTTATCAGGTACAGCATATGAAAGCCTGAAATGGCCTGGGCCTCCAAAACCTGTTCCCGGAACAGCAAGTATCCTGTTTTCCTTTAATATGTTCACAAACCTGACATCATCATCAATGGGGCTTTCAGGAAAAAGGTAAAACGCTCCTTCAGGAACATCAAATTTATAGCCTGCATCCTTCAGGCCTTCACAGAACATATCACGCCGTTTTCTGTAAATTTCCACATCAACCGTAACTCCCTGAAGTTTTCCCACAACCTGCTGGAAAAGTGCAGGAGCATTCACGTACATCATGGTATTTGCAACCCCTGCCGCACCCGCTATCATGGCTGCATCCTCAGCTTCGGGATGAATTGCAAGATACCCTATTCTTTCTCCTGCAAGGGACAATTCCTTTGAATAGGAAGTAAGAACAATTGTATGGGCATAGACATCAAACATGGAAGGGACTTCCACGTCATAAGCAATTTTGCGATAGGGTTCATCCGAGACAAGATATATACGCTTTGCGAACTTTTTACTTGCCCTGTCCAGCACCCTGCCGAGCTCTGCAAGTTCTTCTCTGTTATAAACCACTCCGGTCGGATTATTGGGAGAATTTATCAGGAACACTCTTGTCCTGTCTGTGACGGCTTTTTCAATTGCATCAAGGTCAAGGTGAAAATCAGGCAATGATGCCACCGGACTGAGATCTGCCCCTGCCACAAATGCATACTGGTTATATCCCACAAAATACGGAGCAGGCACAAGAATCTCTTCTCCGGGATTCATGAGAGCACGCAGGATACCATTTAAAGCTCCTGCCGCACCTGAAGTCATTATAATCAGATCCGGTGTCAGGCCTATATTAAAGGTTTTGTTAAGGTAATCAGCCACAGCCTGCCTTACATGGGGATACCCGGGATTTGGCATATATCCGTGGGAAACTGTTTCATCATTGATAAGATCCAGCAGGGTATCCTTTACCATCTGCGGAGGGGGAACATCCGGATTGCCAAGGGAAAAATCAAATACATTATCAGCACCGAAGGTCTCCTTCATCTGTATTCCTTGTTCAAACATCTTCCGGATCATGGATGCAGCTTCAACCATTTTAACCATTTTATCTGCGATAGGCATGGGAAATTTCCTTTCAAACCATTAAAAATTAAAAATTATTTTAACATACATTATTTTTTTTCAGATTAAAATACTCCTGTAAAAAATGTATTGCATCCTGCCGGATTCTGCTTAAAAGCGGCAGGATCAGAAGGAAAGGGAAAAACACGGTACAGATCTCCAATAAACCCTGTAAGCCTGACACCGTGAATAGCGCCCATAAGATCGCCGACATCATCAAATTTTTCAATGTAGTAAATTCCGTCACAGACAACAGAATGTTTTTCCGCACTGTCATTTCTGCCTGCAAGTTCGCATATCCACCGGCAGAACTGATCTGCAAAAAAAAAGTAATTTTCCAAAAGCAGCATGTCAGATTCTATATTGAAAAATCCAAATGCTATTTCTCCATGATTTTCGGATTTAAATGCAAGCGGCATGGCAAATCTGTCCTTTCCTGTCTTACGGTCTTGCCGGGCAGTCAAAAAAATCATATATACACTGCATTAAAAAAACAAGACAATTTAAGGATTAAAATCCCCCATGAAAACAAAAAAAATACTTGTCACAAGAAAATTTCCTGTACCAGGCATCAAACTGCTTGAACAGCACAATTTCAAACTCAGTTTATGGGACAGGGACCGCCCCATGACACAGGATGAACTGATCGCAGGCGCAAAAGAGCACAATTGCCTTTTCTGCACCCTGACCGACCGGATTGACAATTTTTTTCTAAGCCGGTGCAGCCATCTTGATATTATTTCCCAGTTTGCAGTGGGTTTTGACAATATCGATGTGCAGTATGCAACAAAGCTTGGAATCCCGATAGGATTCACCCCCGATGCAATGAGCGAGGCAACAGCAGATATTGCCTTTGGCCTGATGATTGCTGTGGCAAGAAAAATGTTTTTCATGCACAAGACCATATCAAGGGGCCAATGGGGCAGTTTCAACCCCACCGGCCATCTTGGGATTGAACTTAAAAACAGGACTCTCGGTATTTTCGGACTGGGAAGAATAGGGCTTAAAATGGCTGAAAGATGCAAAAATGCCTATAATATGAAAATCATCTATCATAACAGGACTCCCAACAGGCAGGCTGAAAAACTGACCGGTGCATGCCATGTCAGTTTTGATGAGCTTCTGGCCAGAAGCGATATATTATCAGTACACTGCAGTCTTACACCCGAAACAAGACATGTATTCAACAAAACAGCTTTCAGAAAAATGAAAAACTCGGCAATTTTTATCAACACTGCAAGGGGGCCTGTCCACAATGAAAAGGATCTCATTCAGGCAATTAAAACCACAGAAATACTTGGTGCAGGCCTTGATGTGACCGACCCTGAACCCATGAGCCCTGACAACGAGCTCCTGAAAATGGAAAATGCATGTGTCCTGCCACATATAGGTTCTGCCACCATTGACGCCAGAAACCAGATGTCCATTATTGCGGCAGAAAATATAATTTCCTTCTATGAAAACGGCAGGCCTTTGCATATTGTCAATCCAGAGGTTTTTGAATCCTGATGGCAGCCTGGAACATTTCAGGGCAGATGCGTGCCCATGCAGAAAAAATTTTCCGTTCGGCACTTGAGGCTGTTGATCCTGGTGTCTGTATACACAGAATCTGCAGGCGCACCAACAATATTCTGAAAATAGAAAACAGATCATACAATCTTAATTCATTTAAAAAAATTATTGTGCTTGGAGCCGGCAAAGCCTGTGCTCCAATGGCACAGGCCATGGAAAAAATTCTCGGCCCCTGGTTGTCTGAAGGAATTGTAATTGTAAAATACGGGCATGAATCAAAAACAGAACGCATAAAAATAATCCAGGCAGGTCATCCCGTGCCTGATGAAAATTCAAAAAAAGCAGCCAGAGCGCTCACAGAAATGGCAGATTCAGCTGACAGCACCACTCTTGTCATTGTTCTCATTTCAGGAGGAGCTTCAGCACTGGCAGCCCTGCCCGTCCATGGCATCACCCTTGAAGACAAGCAGAAAACCACACAGATACTGCTTGAATGCGGGGCAGACATACATGAAATCAACACAATAAGAAAACATGTGTCACAGATCAAGGGAGGGCTGCTTGCAAAAAAAATTTACCCCGGCGCTGTAATCTGCCTCGCCATGTCAGATGTTACAGGCGATGATCCAGGTATCATAGGCTCAGGCCCCTGCACCCCGGATCAGGGAACATTTGCTCAATGCCTTGAGATAATCAAAAAATACAAAATTACCAGCCTGATTCCCCCAGGCATTCATGAGCACCTTAAACTGGGAGCCGGAGGATTTGTGGCTGAAACCCCAAAACCAGGTGATCCGGTTTTTGCAGGGACTGCATATTTCATAACCTGCAAAAATATAAATGCACTGGAAGCAGCCCGGTCAGAAGCTGTCAGGAACGGATACAATACCCTTATCCTTTCTTCCATGATAAAAGGACAGACAGCACAGGCTGCCGGATTTCACATGGATATTGCAAAGGAAATTCTTGCCACCGGCAATCCTGTTGCACCTCCTGCATGTATTCTGTCAGGAGGAGAAACCACGGTCAGGGTCAGGGGAAAAGGCAAAGGCGGGCGCAACCAGGAATTTGCCCTTGCATGCGTAAGACATCTAAACAGCCCCGGCCATATACTCGTCCTTGCCGCAGGCACAGACGGCACAGACGGGCCCACTGATGCAGCAGGGGCAATTGCATACACTGATACCCCTGCAAAGGCAAAGGCACTTGGCCTTGATCCTGAAAAATTTCTGAATGACAATGATTCATATCACTTTTTTAATCTGCTTTCAGATCTTGTGATAACAGGGCCTACCCGCACCAATGTCATGGATATCAGAATAATACTGGTGAACTGATCTTTACTGATCAGCGCAGCATGGATTTTTTCACCTTTCCCAGGGAAGTTCTTGGAAATTCTTTTCTGAAACTGACTTTTCCCGGCCACTTGTATTTTGCAAGCCTGCCCCGGCACATGGCAATGATATCATCACGTGTCAATGATGCGCCTTCTCTTGCAATAATAAAGGCATGGCCTGTCTCGCCCCATACCGGATCAGGTATTCCTACCACAGCAGCGTCTTCAATGTCAGGATGCATTCTCAACACCTTTTCAACTTCAGCAGGATATACATTTTCGCCTCCTGAAATGTACATATCCCCTGCACGCCCCACAAGATAGAAAAAGCCTTCCTCATCCATATAAGCCAGGTCTCCTGTATGAAGCCAGCCGTTTTTGATGGTTTCTTCGGTTTTTACGGGATCCTGCCAGTATTCCTTCATCATGATGGACCCTCTGACAACTATTTCCCCTGTTTCGCCGGGGCCTGCCTTTTGCCCGTGTTTATTCATGATACTGACCTCTGCATGGAAAACAGGCCTGCCGACAGTACCGGGCTTTTTAACAGGATCATTTTCAGAAGCCCACAAAAGAATTGAAGTTTCCGTCTGGCCCATGATCTGGCGGAATGCAAGCCCTGCTTCAGCACATTGCTCAATCAATTCCTGATTCAATTTTTCTCCGCCCCCTGCACATACCCTGAGGGACGAAATATCCCTTCTTTTTTCAGGTGCCACCTTTAAAAGTTCCCTGTAGACCGTCGGAACCCCCAGAAACTTTGTCACCCTGTATTTTTCAATATCAGCATAGATCCGCTCCGGATCAAATTTGCTGTGAAGAACAATGGCAGCACCTTTGTAGAAAATGGGAGCAGCCTGGATAAAAAGGCCGCCGGAATGAAACAGGGGCAGAAAAATCAGCATTATATCGCTTGAATGGAGTTTAAAAAAAATATCTGCATTAAGACAATTGAAAAATGTTTTCCTGTGGCTCAGCACAGCGCCTTTGGGTTTGCCTGTGGTTCCCGATGTATACATGATGACCTGGGGCTCTTCAGGATCAGCAGGCCCGAGCGATCTTGTGAGAAAAGGGCGATGCCCGTCAAAATGCCCTGTTTCAGCGGCAAGATCAAAAACCCGGCTGATTGACGGGCCAATCCCTGTAACAGCCCTCATCATGGGGGGAAGATAATGCTCTGGTTTGAGTTCATCCACAACTTCCGCAAAATCTCTGCCATAGACAAAGAGCCTTGGCCTGCAATTCTGGATAAAATAATCAAGCTCCCTTGGTGTAACACGGAAATTAATGGGGACAAAAATAGCGCCAAGCCTTGAACAGGCAAGAAACAGGTCAAGAAACTCAGGGCAATTGTAAAGCATCACAGCAACACGGTCACCCTTTTCAATCCCTATGGACTGAAGCCAGCAGCTTGTTCTGTCAGCACGCCTGCAAAGCCCGCGATATGATATGGTTCTGTCCTCAAACACAAGGGCTGTCTTTTCAGGGCTGAGCTCAGCCCAACGCTGCACCCACCAGGCAATATTCATTGATTTGATCATATTATATTTTCCGGGAAAACCATAAATTACTGGACAATTTTCCCGGCAAGCTCCACAGCCCTGAGTCTGGCAGAATCATCAAGCCTGTCAGGGCTTGTGCATGAACCAATGAACAGCTCACCGGCATTAAGGCTTTTATGCGGGTTCTGCAGTCTTCTGAAGGCATCAAACACGCCTTCAGCATTATTTTCATACGGGCCTGCCCCTGTCACCACAAATGCCTGACGCTGCCCTTCCACAAGGGATTTATGCCCTGGCATGTGATAATTCACATAAAGGCTGTAAGTTCTGTCAATCACAGCCTTAAGCTGCGAGGAAACTCCCCAGAAATACAGGGGAGATGCAAAAATTACCGCCTGGGATTCAACTATTTTATCCAGAATCCAAATTATATCATCATTCTGGACACAACCCGGTTCTTCAGGCTTGTCCTTGCATTTCCCACAGGCAATACACCCGTTAAGATTTTTTGAACCAAGATAAATATATTCGGTTTCATGACCAAGTGAAACCAGTTCATCATTAATCCATCCTGTAATCCTGGCAGTATTCCCGTTTTTTCTGGGACTGCCCTGCAATATTGTAATTTTCATTTTTTCTCCTGGGTTTCCTTTATATTCAGGTTCAGGCCAAAAGGCCCTGAAAAATATTTATATTACGCATTGACATGTAATACAAGTTCTATAACAGGCCCGGCAGAGCAAAAGCCTGACAGAGGCAAACACAGGACAGATATTCATTGGAATTATCCGAACCTGAATACAACCGGCATGCTCTGGAAACACGCTTGTTTTAAGCCAGGCTTAATAATATAATAAAATTATGAAAAAAAATAATTTCATGGCAAATCAGAAAGGAAATTCATGGCAGGCCCTCATAAAATAAGACAAATGATGAAAGCTGAACGCGAAATGGCAAAAAGGCGGTTCAGAAAGCAGAAAAACAAAAACCTTTCTGCAAAACCGGGACATCATAAATGCATTATTGTGCTTGATCACCTGAAACCCACATTCAATATAGGAAAAATTTTCAGGACAGGGGATGTGTTCAGCATCCATGAGGTTCATCTTGTGGGCATTGACTATTTTGACCCTGCGCCCGGCATGGGAGCCTTCAAATGGGTTCCAGCCGTATTTCACAGGAATTTTCTTTCCTGCTATGCTGACATAAATTCAAAGGGTTATACCATGTTTGCCCTTGAGCCGGGAGGTAATGAAAAGATTACTGATATATGCCTGCCGGAAAAAAGTGCTTTTATCTTCGGCCATGAGGAATTTGGAATAAGTTTTGCCCCTGAGCTTTTCAACGGAATCAAAAAACTTTCAATTCCCCAGTTCGGCAGGACCCAGAGCCTGAATGTGTCAGTGGCAGCCTCAATTGTCATGTATGAATATATCCGTCAGCATGCACGGAAAAATCCTGATATTGCAAAAATATAACGGACAGGTTATGGTAATTGCCAACTTAATACTGAACACAATAAATATATGATTTAAAGACCGGCAGAGCAGACAAGTCAGGAAACAGTAAAATGAAAAATTCATTGAACCTTCCTTCCAGTGCAGATATAAAAAAAGTTTTAAGGCATGACAATAGAAAACTGCCAAGTTTTCCCCCTGCTGCGGCAAAACTCATTGAAATATCCAGAAATGACAAAGCGTCTCTTGCCGATCTGGCAAAAATTGTGGAAACAGACCCTGGAATATCTGTCCGGGTGCTGGAAATCGTAAATTCAGCCATGTACGGGCTTAAACGCAAAATCACCGCACTTTCTGAAGCTGTGGTCTTTGTCGGCCAGGATGAGATAAAAAAGATTGCACTGGGCATGACAATTTTCGAAAAAATGTTCAAACCCGGAGCATCAGGAAAATTCAACAGGATTCTGTTCTGGCGCCATTGTATTTCCGTTGCGGTTTTAAGCATGGAGATTGCCGGCAGAACCGGGTATCCTGAACCTGAAGGGGCCTATATTGCCGGTCTGCTCCATGATATAGGCAAAATAATCCTGGATACAGGAGGCAAAACAGATTATGAGGATTTTTTACTGCACCTGTCCGGAACTGCCGATCTTCTGATTGAAAAGGAACGCAGCATAATAGGCCTTGGCCACGATGATGTGGGCGCTTTCTTCTGTACATTGTGGAAACTTCCCAGGGAGCTTGCCCTGGCTGTAAAATACCATCACCAGCCCTTTGATCACCTGAATATAAGCCCTGAGCACAAACAGCTCATCAGTATTGTAAGCCTTGCTGACTTTCTGTGCTGGGCACAGGGGATCGGTTCATTTGACCTGCCATGCCCGCCTGTTCTTCCCCCTGAAGTTGAAAAAATCATCCAGCCTGACAAAATAAACCTGGGCGAATGCATGGCCATAACCAATAAAGAAATCGAGGCCATATCAAAATTCTATCATTTTGTGTTTCCATCTGCCACAGAACTTAAGGAAAACATGCTCTGGGCCAATATCAAACTATCAAGGGCAAACACAAAATACTATTACCATCATGACACAATGGGCCAGCTTTCCCAGGGCACGGGCCGGAACAGCAACATTACCCATGACCTTGCCCTTGAGCTTGGAAAGCCCCTTGCAAAAGCTGGTACCATAAAAGAGGTTCTTGACATTGTCATGTATCAGGTTGGGCAGATTTTTGAGCCCCTGCACTGGTCCATACTGCTTAAGGATCCCAAAACCTCTGACATGGTTTTCTGTGTTGTGGTTGGTGCTGCAAAGAACAAACTGCAGGGTGCAAAACTGCCCAAAGGCGAGGGAATTGCGGGCTATATAATGGAAACCGGAAAATCCCTGATAGTTGAAGATGTATCCAGGGACAGCCGTTTCAGTGCAAAGGTGGACAAATATACAGGATTCAAAACCAGATCCGTGATTGGCACTCCCCTTAAAACCGACAAAAAAATCTTTGGGGTAATCGAATTGATCAACAGAATTGATGACAGGGCTTTTACAGACCATGATCTTAAAATTCTGGCATCAATCGGCGAATATGCAGCCATTGCAATTGAGCGTTCCTATTACCAGCAGGCTTTAAAGAATATTGCCACCAAAGATTCACTTACAGGACTTAAAAACCGATGGAGCTTTGAACGGGCTGTAAGTGGAAAAGATGATGTACTCAAACGGTATGGAAGCATTTTTTCCATGCTCATAATAGAGGCTGATCTGTCATGGCAGCTAAAAGAGACAAAGGACAGATCTGCCTGCGACAAATCCCTGAAGGCTCTTGCAAAGGTGCTTGCAAGCACAAAACGGAGGGAAGACGATATTTTCAGATACGGAGAAGAAGTCTTTATCATGCTTTTACCCCTGACCTATTCTGACGGGGCGCAGATGGCAAAACACCGTATCCTGAAAGCTTTTTCAGATTCTGTGGATGAAACAAGCCAGTGCCTGGTCAGGATCAATATCCAGGCCCATACTGTAAGCGCTGAAGATTCAGGCCAGCTTAAAAGCCTTGTGGCACAATCTCTGTCAAGGTCAAAAACCATATCAAACGATGATAAAATAGCCGATATGACAGAAAGCCTGCAGCCGCTTCTTGAAAAAGAGGCCAAATCAGAGCCAAAGGAGATTCAGGACAGATATGCCGCACTTAAAACCGTATCCCTTGCAGGCGAATTTATCAGGCTCAAGACAAGGGAATCCGGCCATATCAGGGTTGAAAAGCTTTCCATGCTTTCCATAGGATTCAGGATATCCAAGTCACACCGCATTCAGGTGAATGATTTTCTGGATATTCATTTTATTCTGGATGATATTAAAAAATCCCTTGTAAAAAGGAGGATTGTGGTCAGAGAAATCAAAGGCAACTTTATTAACGCAGATTTTTATAATCCTCCCCCCTATGCAAAAAAACTTGGCTTTTACCTGATGAATTGAAAATCAGTCAAAAGCCATGCTGGTTTTCCATTCTTTCCACACATTACCCACAAGGTCAGGGCCGGGTTTCAGCACAGCCTTGCCCGGCTTCCACCCTGAAGGGGTTGCCCGGGTTCCCTTTGATTCCCTTACAAGCTGAAAAGCCTGAATCTGACGCAGGGTCTCATTCACATTTCTTCCAACGGGCGGGGTAAGAACTTCATAGCCCTGAACAATGCCGTCCGGGTCAATAATGAAACGCCCCCTTGTTTCAACACCGGCATCTTCGTCATAAATACCGTATACAGTGCCGATCTTTCCGCCTGCATCCGAAAGCATTGGAAAAGGCACACCGCCTTCAACCATTTTTGAAATTTCCATGTCATTCCACATCTTATGTACAAACATGCTGTCAATGCTCATAGAAAGAACCTCAACCCCAAGTTTCTGGAATTCAGAATACTTTTCAGCAACTGCTGAAATCTCACTTGCTCAGACAAAGGTGAAATCTCCGGGATAAAAACATAACACAACCCATTTGCCAAGATAATCAGATAATTTGATGCTGACAAAATCTGCCTTATAAAATCCGGAAGCTGTAAACTCCGGTGCTTTTTTTCCAACTTTTATCATGTCTGGTTCCTCCTTTTCCATGGTTTGAATTTCGTTTGCCTGATCATGGTCTGATTTACCTGCAGGCCCTCCTGCCGGACGGGAACAGCCCACACCTGATTCTTCTGCCATACGCCCTCCTTGCTTGTTTTGATTCTTTATCTGTTTTGAGAAAAATAAAGGCCGGATAAACAGCCCTGACTGAATCGGACTTCAGCCATCAATATAAATCAATTTTATTCAGAACAACACAGATTTTTTATAAACACAGGCATAATATTTAAAACCCCGAACACTTGCCTGTCATGGATTCTATTTCAAGCCTGATTACTGATGTCGCCTTCAGCATTTTATCAGGAAAAACAAAGTTTTTGTCAGAGTAACGGGCCATTATAATGTTCAAAGCCTTTATTTTCTCTTCCATTGAATCAATAATAAAGGCCCTGCCCTGTCCAATGACACTTTCGTATTTTACTCCCCAGCTGCATGCATTATCAGATTCAAGTATTTCATGCATCCTGTCAAATTCAAAACAGACTTTGGGATTCTTTTTTATCAGATCCATCCTATGCCCCCTTAAGGCACCGTGAAAATAAAGTGTACCGTCCTCATACCCAAAGCATAGGGGAACAATATAGGGTATATTGCCATCCACAAGCCCCAACCTGCATACCCGGCAGTTTTCAATGATGGCGGTAATTGAAGATTTATCTGATATTTCCCTGTCTTTTCTCCGCATCGCAGCCTTCCCTGTAATTTACGGATTTTCATGAATACCGGAAATCAAGTGTACAATTATTAAACAAGTGAATCAATTTTTTTATAAATAATTCCTTGACACGAAGATATTGTATACCGTATACCGTATACAATTATTAATTGCAGTACCTGAAAAACAGCATGAGGAATACTGAAATCTGTTTTTCAAAAAGTGCCGAAAACTACTGCTATTATTGTTCTATTGCTCTGATGCACCTTATCTGATTTTTTGTTTCCGTTCCCCAGGCATTTTCATTCTGTTTCCCGGCATTTACAGGCTAAGGTTAGTTTTTTTTAAGCAACCCCATATTCTTTAAGGAATCCTGCAATGAAAGAAGAATTTTTGTTGGGAAACGGGGCAATCGCCCTGGGACTTGTGGAAGCAGGGTGCCAGATCATGACATCCTATCCTGGAACCCCCAGTTCAGAAATCCTGCCTGAAACAGTGAGGTTCTCACAGGCAGCAGGCCTGAATACCAGCATTGAATGGTCAGTCAATGAAAAAGTTGCCTTTGATAATGCCTTTGCCGCAGCCATATCAGGCAAACGCTCTGCCTGCTGCATGAAAATGGTGGGCCTTAATGTGGCAGCCGACTCATTCATGTCAGCAGCCTATATCGGAAATATCGGAGGGCTTGTCATAATTTCCTGCGATGATCCAGGCCCCCATTCATCCCAGACAGAACAGGATTCAAGATTCATGGCAAGAATGGCCAAGATTCCCGTGTTTGATCCGTCAGGCCCTGAAGAAGCGAGACAAATGATAAAATCCGCCTTTGAACTGTCTGAAAAATTTCAGGTTCCCGTGCTTTTAAGACCTGCCATCAGGGTCTGCCATGCAAGACAGAATATAAAATATGCAAATTTCAAACCCAATACCACAAAGGCGGATTTCAGACGGGAGCCTGCAAGATGGGCTTCCACTCCCAAGTTCCGTTTTATCCAGCACAAGGACCTGAACAGAAAGCACATTGAAATTTCAGAGGAATTCAGCCTTCTGTCCAGCTACAATAATCATAATCTTGAAAAAGACAGAACCTATCCCCTTGGAATTGTGGCAGGGGGTGTACCCTTCAGTGTTGTGCAGGATCTGCTTGAAGAATTCTCACGGACAGACATACCTGTGCTCAAGCTTGGAGCTCCATACCCCTTTCCAGAAAAACTTGCAGCCCAGTTCACAAATGCCTGCGACAGGGTACTAGTAATTGAGGAAACAGACACTCTCATCGAATACCTGCTTGGCGACAGGAACAAGACACTGGGCCGTTTATCTGGCCACGTGCCAATGGAAGGAGAGCTGCTCCCTGAAAAAATCGAGGCAGTCCTGAACACAGCTTTGTCAGACTGCGGGCTTGACCCTCTGTCAGGCAGCACCGGAACCGATGCAGCTTTAAACATTGTTCAGAGCCTTGAACTTCCTGTAAGAAAACCCACTCTCTGCCCAGGATGCCCCCACAGAGCATCTTTCTATGCAATAAGAAAAGCCCTGCCCAAAGCTGTTTTCCCTTCTGACATAGGGTGTTACACCCTTGGCAGCAATCTTGGTGCAGTGGATACGGTGCTTGACATGGGAGCTGGAATCACTGTGGCTTCAGGGCTGTGGAAGGCATATATCCAGGACGGAGTAAAAAAGCCCATAGTTGCCACCATGGGTGATTCCACATTTTTTCATTCAGGCACCACAGGCCTTATCAATGCAGTATATAACGATGCAAGGTTCATTCTTGTGCTGCTTGACAACCGTATCACCGCAATGACAGGTATGCAGCCCGCAATAACCCAGGAAAAAAGGGTGGACGGAACCGCAGGAAAGGCAATCTCCCTTGAAACAGCCGTCAAAGGCTGCGGAATCGAATATATCAGGGTGACAGACCCCTATGATACAAAGGCAATGATAAAGGAAATCAAAGCAGCATATGAATATGTGAACCAGCCTGACGGCGGGATTGCAGTCATAATTTCCCGGCATCCATGTGTGATCGGGTTCAGAAACGAGGCCATTGCAGAAAAAATAGAGGTCACAGTTTCAGATGACTGCAATGACTGCGGATTCTGCCACCTGCGTTTTGAATGTCCGGCCCTGTTCAGAGACGAAACCACCGGAAAAACAAAGATAGACCCTGTTTTATGCACAAAATGCGGAGTATGCATTCAGGTCTGTCCGCAAAAAGCAATCCAACCTGTCTAAAAATCGGAGAATATTGATATGAAAACCATAAATTTCATTTTAACGGGCCTTGGGGGACAGGGCATACTTTTCATGACAAAAATATTTGCCTGTGCTGCACTTGAAAAAGGCCATGATATTCTTGGAGCAGAAACCCACGGAATGGCCCAGCGAGGAGGTTCTGTCGTATCCCATCTAAAGATAGGGAAGGCACGGTCAAGCCTTGTCAGGGCAGGATCTGCTGATTTTCTCCTTTCAATGGATGAATCAGAAGCATACAGATATCTGCCCATGCTGAAAAAAGGCGGCAATATGTTTGTCAATGCTGATCCTGCAAAATTTCCGGACAAAAGAGTGAAAAATTATCTTGGTGAAATGCAGATCGGCTCATATTCCATGAAAGCATCTGAAGCAGCCATGAACCTGGGTTCTCCAAGATCAACCAACCTTGCTGTGGCTGCATTTTTCTCAGGTTTCAGGCTCGGTCCCTTAAGTGCAGATGATTTAAGGGCCACAATTGAATCCATCAGCCCGGAGCCCTTCAAGCATACAAACCTGAAAATTTTTGATGCCTGCCATGAAACAGGCCGGCAAATGAGTGTCTGAACAATATTATATGACAAACGGAGAAATATTATATGGAAATTTTTAAAGACCTTACCGTACTTTCGCTTGAACAGGCCACTGTGGCGCCATATCTCACATACAGACTGGCCCATGACGGAATGAATGTCATAAGACTTGAGCATCCTGTATATGGAGACCCCAACCGGTTCATAGGAGAAAATGTATTGAATGAGGAAAGGATGAATTCCTATTTCCTGTGCATAAACTCAGGCAAAAAAGCCCTTACCCTCAACCTTGCAGATGAAAAGGGCAAAGAAATTTTCCAGCGCCTGATCACTGAGCTTGATGTGGATATATTTATCACCAACCAGCTGCCCAAAAACTATGAAAAGCTGGGCATAGCCTATGATATCATAAAACAGATCAAGCCTGACATCATCTGGCTCGGACTGACCGGATTCGGCCCTGATTCCAATGAAGGGGCCTATGACCCCATACTCCAGGCAAGATCAGGGCTGATGGAGCTTACAGGAGAACCTGACAAAGATCCCCAGGTACTTGGCATTCCCCTGCCTGACATGGGTACAAGCGAGCACGGATACGGTCTTCTCATGAAGGCATTGTTCAAACGGGCTGTCACTGGGAAAGGCACAAGGATTGACCTTTCCATGTTTGAATCTTCTGTTTCATGGCTGACCGTGCCCATTGCGCTTTCAGCAAGTTTCAGGGCCAGAATCTCAAGACGCGGCAATACCCATGAATTTTTCTGTCCTGTATCGGTATACAGAACAGGCAACGGATTCATATACCTTGCCGTGGGCAATGACAGACAGTGGAAGGCAATGGTATCCCAGGATATTTTCAGGCCGCTTGACAGGGAGGAATACATAAAAAACAGCGGCAGGATAAAAGACGTTGAAAACCTGAACCGGGCCATAAATGAAATCACACAAAATCACACTTCAGAGGAATTGATCAGGCTTTTCAATTCAATTACGGTTCCTGTTTCAAAGATCAAAACAATAGATGAAGTGGTGGCAGACCCGCTTGTGGAAAAAAGGCTTTTATTCTCAACTGACCGGCAGACAGGAACAAAGCTGACCCTTGCCCCGCCGCCCAACATGACGCCCTTTCTTGAAAAAAGCGGCAGAAACCTGAGTTTTCCTCCAAGATTCGGGGAACACAACAAAGAGATATACGGCAAAAAACTCGGGTTTGACGATGCAGCACTTGACCAGCTCAGGGAAAACGCAGTGATCTAAGGGAGACAGACCATCATGAATATCATCGTTCTTGTAAAACAGGTTCCAAACACAACCCGCATCAGGCTTGATCCCAAAACAGGAAACCTGATACGCGAAGGCCTTGAAAGCATAATGAACCCGGATGACCTGCATGCACTTGAAGCAGCCGTCACAATTAAAGAAGAAAAAGGCGGGAGTGTAACTGCCGTTTCCATGGGCCCTCCCCAGGCAGTTGATGTGCTTACCCAGGCTATGGGAATGGGGGCAGACAAAGGAATTCTTCTGTCTGACCGGGCATTTTCAGGTGCAGATACATGGGCCACGTCCTTTACCCTCAGCAAAGGGATAGAAAAAATAAAGGATTTTGACCTTGTGATCTGCGGGCATCAGGCCATAGACGGAGATACAGCCCAGATAGGCCCGCAGGTTGCAGACTGGCTTGATATTGCGCAGGCGACCTATGTAAATGAAATCCAGTCAATCACTGGTGACACCATAATAGTAAAAAGAAGGCTGGAAAGCGGGTATGAACGCCTTGCCTGCCGCCTTCCAGCTCTTCTGACGGTCGTTTCAGAACTGAACACCCCAAGGTATCCCCACATGGGAAACCTTATCGAGGCCTGTGAGCCAAAAGCCCCGATCAAAGTATGGAATGCAGCAGACATTGGTGTAACAACAGATGAAGTAGGGCTTGAAGGATCAAACACCCATGTTATCAAAACCTTTGCCCCGGATTTCAGGCGGCAGAATGAAATACTGAAAGGCTCGGCACAGGAAATTGTATCAGACCTTATCAACCGGTTGAAACAAAGTGACACAACCATTGCCCACAGGTTGTAGCATTCCGAGATACCGGAAGATTGCGGAGGATAAAAATGACCATCTGGATTATAGAAGAAAAATGTGACGGATGCGGCAGATGCTCCCGTGCCTGCCCATACGGAGGCATTGAAATACAGGAAGGAAAAGCAGTTGTCACGGAACGCTGCACATCCTGCGGCTCATGCATTGATGCCTGCACAAAGAATCATGCCATAGAATCGGACATAGAACCAAGGCCTGTTCCCGATTTCTCAGACCGGAAAGATGTATGGGTTTTTGCAGAACATGCTCAGGGCAGACCTGCCAGGGTATGCCTTGAGCTTCTGGGAAAAGCAGGCCTGCTTGCCAGGGAACTCGGCCAGAAAGTATGCGCAGTGCTCATAGGCCATGACATATCAGGGCTTGCAGATTCCCTGCACGACCACGGAGCAGATATTGTGTATCTTGTGGAAGACGAGCTGCTCAGGGATTTCAGGACAATAGCATACACCGATGTCATTGAGGAACTTGTAAACAAATATAGACCCAATATCCTGCTCATGGGTGCAACTGCCCTTGGCCGCGACCTTGCCCCAAGGGTTTCAAGACGTATCGGCACAGGGCTGACAGCAGACTGCACCCAGCTTTCCATAGACCCTGAAACAAAACTCATGCACCAGACAAGGCCTGCATTCGGTGGAAACGTAATGGCAACCATTGCATGCCGTTATACAAGGCCGCAGATGGCAACGGTAAGGCCGGGAGTCATGCAGGCCTGCCCGGGCACAAGGCCTGAAAATCCTGAAATAATCCGTCACCAGTGCATGGTGGATGAAAAAAATATCAGAACACAGGTGCTTGAACAGACCATTGAGGAACAGCCTGGCACAGATATCTCCCTTGCAAATGTTGTTGTGGCAGGAGGAAGAGGGGTAGATGGCGAAAAAGGCTTTGAAATGCTTAAAAAGCTTGCCGGGCTTCTTGGTGGAGAGCTTGCCTGCACAAGGCTTATTGTGGAGAAAAATATACTTCCCCACAGCGCTCAGGTGGGCCAGACAGGAAAAACAATCCGGCCTGAAATCTATATTGCCTGCGGCATATCAGGCGCTGTCCAGCATACAGCCGGAATGGCAGGATCCCGTTATATCATTGCCATTAATTCAGATGCTTCAGCTCCCATCTTCAAGCTGGCCAACTGGGGCATTGTGGGAGATGTAAATGAAATAGTGCCGGAACTCATAAGCCAGCTTTCCCGTGGAGGTGAATCATGATTCAGTCAAAACCTGTGAGATCGGATGCGGAAAAAATGGTCAGGGCCACAATGGCGGAATTTGTGGATAAAGAAGTAATTCCTGTTGCAACGGAATATGACAACAGGGGAGAATTTCCAGACCATCTTTTTAAAAAACTGGGACAGATGGGGATATTCGGGATCAGATATCCCAGAAGCGCAGGAGGTTCAGGCGGAAACACCACCCTTTACTGCATTGCCATGCAGGAGCTTGCAAGGGGGCTTATGAGCCTTGCTGCCACAACAGCCATGCAGTGCCTTATGGCAACCAACGGGCTTTTTCTATACGGCACAAAGCAGATGCATGAGGAATTTCTGTACCCTGCCCTGAGAGGTGAAAAACTGGGGGCTTTCCAGCTTACCGAACCCAATGCGGGCTCAGACCTCAGTGCTGTCCAGACAAGGGCCACAAAAACAAAAGACGGATATGTGATCAACGGGATGAAAACCTGGTCAACAAGCGGGCCAAAAGCTGATTTTCACACTGTGTTGTGCCAGACAGACCCCTCTGCCGGCATCAAGGGGCTTGCTTTTTTTCTTGTCCCCTCCTCAACGCCTGGATTTTCATTTTCCAAACCGTTTGAAATGCTTGGCACAAGGACTTCCTCCCTGTCTGAAATCTATTTCAAGGACTGCCATATACCTGCTGAATACAGGCTCGGAGAAGAAGGGCGCGGACTTGGGGTCCTTTTAAAAATTCTGGCTGAAATAAGAATAATGACAGCTTCCCTTGCTCTCGGCCTTCACAGGGCAGCCATGGACGATGCCATCAAATACTGCAAGGAACGTGAACAATTTGGCAAGCCCATCAGCAAATACCAGCTCATACAGGCCAAGATAGCCAATATGGCAGTAAACCTTGAAGCAGGCCAGCTCATGGTGGACAAGGTGACCCATATGATTGACAATGGAAAATCCTGTCTGAATGAAGCCTCCATGGCAAAATATTTTACTGTTGAATCTGCATGTGAAGCAACAGACCATGCCATGAGAATTTTCGGAGGATATGGATATTCCATGGAATATGCAGTGCAGCGTTATTACAGGGACAACCGTTTTCTGCTTTACGGCGGGGGAACCCATGAAGTTTTACAGACAACAATTGCAAGGGAAATTTTATCCAGATGAAGCTGAGCAATTCATTCAGGGAAAGAAAATCACTGGGCCAGGATGTATTTGAATACCTGAAAAAAGCCATAATAGACCAGACCATAGAACCGGGAACAAGGCTTGTGGAAAGCAGGCTTGCCGATATGCTGGGCATAAGCCGCACCCCGCTGCGCGAAGCCCTGCACAAACTTGAAAGGGAGGAATGGATTGAAAAAACCCCTTCAGGCGGTTTCTGTGTTGTCAAACTGACAAAACAGGACATTGACCAGACATTTGGAATCAGAAGTGTTCTTGAGGCATACGCTGCAAGGCTTGCAGCCGAAAACTACGGGCCAGGGGATCTTGGCCCCCTGGAAAAAAAGATTGAACAATACCAGAATTGCCTTGAACAGGGGAAAGATTATGAAAAGCTGCAGAAAATCAACACGCAATTCCATGATCTTCTCTATGAGCTGAGCCGCAGTCCCAAACTTATAAAAATGATAAACCAGCTCCGCGCCCAGATTTCAAGATTCAGGCATATCATACTCCAGCAGGATGAATATGCTCTGCAGAGCAATGATGACCACATAATGATGATGGCTGCCATAAAGGCCAGAGATGCGGACACAGTTGAACGCCTTGTAAGGCAGCACATAGACAAGGGCAGGAAAGCCGTGCTTGACATGATTACAAGGGAGGAAAACCAGAGAAAAAGTGCCTGAAATCAAAGACATATTATCAGGAGACCAGCGATGCGGTTCAAAAATGATCCGCATGATTGAGGATTGTGATCCGGAGGGATTCGAGCTTTTAAAACAATTATACCCCCATGCAGGCAATGCCTTTGTAATCGGTATCACAGGAGCTCCGGGAGCTGGAAAATCGACCCTGATTGATGCTCTGATATCTGAATTCAGATCTTACGGTTTTAAAGTCGGGGTGATTGCGGTCGATCCTTCAAGTCCGTATTCAGGAGGGGCAATCCTTGGAGACCGCATAAGAATGCAGCGCCATGCAGACGATGAAAATGTCTTTATCCGGTCAATGGCTTCAAGGGGAAAAAGAGGAGGGCTCTGTCAGGCAGCAGGCAGCGCAGCCCTTGTCCTGGATGTCATGGGTTATGACATCATCATGATTGAAACAGTGGGAGCAGGCCAGTCAGAATTTGATATTGCAGATATTGTCCACTGCACTGCAATTGTCGCCACTGCAGAGTCAGGTGACGGTGTGCAGGCTGTCAAGGCAGGAATACTTGAAACAGGTGATATTTTCATAGTTAACAAAGCTGATAAATCTGAAACTGATGCCATTGCCGCAGGGCGCAGGCTTGAAATGATGCTTGAAATGAGAAAACCCCCTGAAAACGAATGGCAATGCAAAGTGATCATGACAAGCGCCACAGCAGGAACCGGAATAAAAGAGCTTGTGCACCTCTTTTTTAATCACAGAAAATTCATGGAATCGGACAGCCGCATGAAATTGTGGATGCAGAAAATGAAAACCTTTTATTTCCGTGATTTTTTCAGGGAGCTTGCTCTGGAAAAAATTATGGAAATCATGGAAGAATCAGATGAATTCCATTCAGAAATCGAAAAAATAAATTCCGGTCTTACCGACCCCATAACATCAGCCCGCAAAATGGCGGACATGATCGGGGTTCTGCACCGGCAAAAAAATATTAAACCCTGAGGACAAAACCTGCAAAGGAAAAACAACACAATGGAAACAAAAACAAAAATCAGAATCCTGATTGCAAAGCCGGGCCTTGACGGTCATGACAAGGGAGCCAAAATTGTGGCACTGGCACTGAGGGATGCCGGAATGGAAGTCATATATTCAGGGCTGCACCAGAGCCTTGACCAGATCATCCATACCGCGGTTCAGGAATCAGTGGATATTATAGGCTTGAGCATAATGTCAGGGGCTCATCTTCCCATATGCAGAAACCTTCTTTCCATGATGAAGGAAAAAAACCTCCATGATATCCGCCTCACAGTGGGAGGAGTAATTCCGGCAAGGGATATACCAGAACTCAAGAAAATGGGGGTTGCAGCAGTATTTCCCGGCGGAACCAGTTTTGAGGACATTATCACCGGTATCAACAGGCTGTTTGAATAAAAACATGGGAGGCAGACCATATGGGCGTTGCAAAATATGTAAAGGATGAAAAAGGAGCAATCAAATCGGTAACCTACCAGTCTGGAATAGAGATCAAGCCGGTATACGGGCCAGATGATCTTGAAAAGGCAGGGTTCAGTTATGAAAAGGATCTTGGTGAGCCCGGAGAATATCCCTTCACCCGCAGCCTTCATCCTCAAAGTTATCGCAGCAGGGCATGGACAACAAGGCAGTACACCGGATTCGGCACTCCCGAAGAAACCAACAAAAGATTCAAATTAATGATAGAAAATGGCCAGAACGGCCTTAATGTCGCCTTTGATCTGCCCACCCAGATGGGTTACGACTCTGATCATCCCCTGGCACAGGGTGAGGTCGGCAGGGTTGGAATGGCAGTTGATTCTCTGAAGGATTTTGAAACAGCATTTAAAGGCATTCCCCTGGACAGAATAGGCTCAGGACTTACGATCAATGCAGTTGCCACCATCATGATGGCCATGTATCAGGCAGTGGCTGAAAAATTCGGCTACCCCATAGACAGAATTTCAACCACCCCGCAAAATGATATCTTAAAGGAAATGATAGGAAGGGGCGCATGGATATTCCCTGTTGAGCATGGAGTGCGCCTTGTGGGAGATTCCATTGAATATGCCGTCACCACCCTGCCCCGGTCAAATCCCGTAAGTATATGCGGTTACCATATCAGGGAATCAGGGGCCACTCCTGCCCAGGAAATAGCCTATGCCTTTGAGATTGCAAAGGCATATATAGACAATGTGGTCAGACGCGGCATACCTGCTGAAAATTTTGTGGGGCGGTTTTCCTTTAATTTTAATGTATACGGCAATATGTGGGAACAGATCGCCAAGTTCAGGGCAGCAAGAAAACTATGGGCAAAAATGCTGAAAAATGAATACGGGGTAAAGGAAAAGAAAAAACTGTTTTTAAGGGGGCTTTTCGGAGGAGGAGGCTCGGGCCTGACCAAGGAACAGCCTGAAAATAATATAATGAGAGGCGCATACTATGCATTGGGCGCTGCCCTGTCAGGAGCCCAGACAACCGCGCTGTGCTCATTTGACGAAGCATATACAATACCCACTCCGCGTTCAGCCCTGCTGTCCCTGAGAACACTTGAAATTCTCATGGATGAGGTGGGATTGAGGGATACGGTTGATCCCCTGGCAGGCTCATATTTCATTGAAACCCTGACCCTTGAAATGGAGAAAAAGATCATTGAGGAAATGCAGGAAGTAAGCAAATGGGGGGGCATGATAAAATGCATTTCAGAAGGGTTCATCCAAAGAAAGGTTTCAAAGCAGGCATATGAATTTGAAAAAGGCCTTCAGTCAGGCGAATACAAAAAAGTTGGAGTAAATCCCGGGTCAAAGGATTCAGCCCAGGAACAAAATGATGTCGAACTCCATGAATATAACGAGGAATGGGCTGAGAAATCCAAAGCAAGCCTTGAAGAAGTAAGGCGGACAAGAAATGGAAGAGAAGTCGCAAAAACCCTGTCTGAGCTGGAAAAAGCCGCAAAAACAGACAAGAACGTAATGCCATACCTGGTAAAATGCTGTCATGCCTATGCAACAGTCGGCGAAATGGCAGGAGTTTTCAGACAGGTATTTGGTGAATGGGACGAACCTGATTTTTACTAAAATTTGCAGGAGGTGCATTTTGGAGCAGACAACCTACCGCCTGGGCTGTGATATCGGCGGCACTTTTACGGATTTTGTACTGGTGAATGACAGAACCGGGCAGTTTTATACCAACAAATGCCTTACCACGCCTTCTGACCCGTCAGATGCCGTGGAAAAGGGCATACGCGAACTTGGGCAAATCAAGCCCGGCTTCATGGACAATGTGCAGGAGATCATTCACGGTACAACCCTTGTCATAAATGCCATAATCGAGAGAAAAGGCGCTGCAACCGGGCTTTTAACCACAAAGGGATTTAAGGATGTGCTGGAACTTGGCAGGGAAATCAGATATGACGCATATGATATTTTCAGTGAATACCCACAACCCATCGTTCCAAGAGCCCTTAGAATGGAAATCGACGAGAGAGTGACGGCTGACGGCATTGTTCTCAGGGACGTGGATGAAGAACAAACAAAACAGGTTTTAAACCTGCTTAAGAACAAAAATATTGAATCCATTGCAGTATGCTTCATCAATTCCTATGAAAACCCTGTGAATGAAAAAAAGGTAAAAGCCATAATTGAAAAACATGCACCAGATCTTTTCCTTTCCACATCATTTGAAGTCCTGCCCCAGATAAGGGAATACGAACGCACATGTACAACAGCGGTAAATGCATATGTAAAACCCATCACATACAGATACCTTAAAAAACTCACCAACCGCCTTGAAAACATGGGATTCAGGGGCAGGCTTTTCATAATGCTGTCATCAGGCGGCATAACATCGGTTGACACTGCACGTGATTTTCCGGTCAGAATAATCGAATCAGGGCCCACAGCAGCGGTAATAGCCTCCCAGCACTACGGCAAAATGTTTAATATAAAGGATATGTTCTGTTTTGACATGGGAGGTACCACAGCCAAGTCATGCCTTATTCAGAAAGGCCATGCAGGCCTTGTCTCAACATTTGAAGTGGGCCGTGTCCAAAGATTCAAAAAGGGCAGCGGCCTTCCGATTCAGGTGCCTGTGGTGGATCTGATGGAAATAGGAGCTGGGGGCGGCAGCATAGCAAAAATCAGCAATCTCGGGCTTCTTGCAGTGGGGCCTGAAAGTGCGGGGGCAGACCCTGGCCCTGCATGTTACAATCTTGGAGGAGAAAACCCGACCGTAACCGATGCCGACCTTGCCCTGGGTTATCTTGACCCTGATTTTTTTCTGGGCGGCACAATGAAGCTTGATATTGAGCTTTCAAAAAAAGCAATAGAGGAAAAAATTGCAAAACCCCTTGGCACAGGTATGGTGGAAGCTGCATTCGGCATACATGACCTCATTAACGAAACCATGGCAGCAGCAGCCAAAACCCATATTGCTGAAAAAGGCGGCAATCCAAATACAATTGTAATGTCGGCATTCGGAGGTGCCGGGCCCGTGCATGCCTACGGGCTTGCAAAGAAAATAGGAGCGCCTTCAATACTTGTACCGCCCCTTGCAGGAGTGGGATCGGCACTTGGATTCTTCACTGCTCCCGTGGCATTCGATCTTTCACGCAGCCACAGGGCAGGCCTTGATGATGCTGATTTCACGGAAATCGAAAAACTTTTCAATGAGCTGGAAAAGGAAGGAACATCCATTTTAAAGGATTCAGCACAACACAATGATATTGTGTTTGAACGCACACTCCTGATGCGTTTCGTGGGACAGGGCGCTGAAACAGACCTTGCCATAGAAACCAGGGCTTTTGATTCCTATTCAAGGGAAGATATAAGGAAACTCTTTGACGAACAATATAAACGCCTTTACGGAAGAACCTATCCTGAAACTCCTGTTGAATTCGTAACTTTCAAGGTAAGGGCAAGCCTTCCAAAACAGCCCTTTTCCATTCCTGAGCTTACCGTGGAAAACAGGGACATAGACAAATGCATTAAAGGCAGGCGCAAAGCATTTTCAATAATAAAAAAACAATACATTCCTTTTACAGTATATGACAGGCCGCAGCTCTTTGCAGGGGCACAGATTCCAGGGCCTGCCATTATTGAGGAACGAGAATCCACGATTGTAATCGGAGAGGACGCAGATGCAAGAGTGGATAAATTCGGCTTTGTCTGGATCAGTTTAAACCAGTCCAAAGGGGGGAATAAATCATGAACCAGGCCCTGAAAACCAAATTTGACCCGATCACCCTTGAGATTCTCTGGAGAAGGCTTGTGTCCATTGTGGACGAGGCAGATGCATCAGTGGCAAGGACAGCATTCTCAAGCCTTCTGCGCGATGCCCACGACTATACATGCATGTTCACGGACAGCAGAGGCCAGGAACTTGTGCAGGGAACCTTCTGCACACCCGGCCAGGCAGGGGCCATGGCGCTGGGAGTAAAGAAAATAATCAATTCCATTCCCCTTGACCAATACAAAAAAGGAGATGTTTTCATTGTCAATGATCCCTGGCTTCTTGCAGGCCATCTCAATGATGTATGCGTTTTAAGCCCGATTTTTTTCAGGGACAGGCCGGTTGCATTCACAGCCTGTGTGTTCCATCATTCCGACATAGGCGGAAGGGTGTCTTCCGACAACAGGGAAGTATTTGAGGAGGGAATTTATATCCCTGTAACAAAATTGTATGATGCAGGCACCCTGAACAAGGATCTTCTCAACATGATACGCTGGAATGTCAGGACACCGGAGGAGGTCACAGGAGACATACGTTCCCAGGTTGCAGCCAACCATGTGTGCGCACAAAAAATCATTGAGATGATGGAAGATGAAGGGCTTGATTCCCTGGATGACCTTGCGGATGAAATCATCGCACGCACCGAGGCAAGCATGAGAAAAGCCATTGACCGCATTCCCGATGGAACATACCCGCACAAAGGCATAATTGAAGGAGCAGGCAAAAGGCCTGACATAACCATAAAACTTACGGTCAATGTTTCAGGAACTGACATTCATGTGGATTTTGACGGTAGTTCAGACCAGGTTGACTGGGGTGTGAACGTTGTTTACAATTTTACCTATGCCTATGTGTTCATGGCTGTAAAATCAGCTTTTGACCCTGAAATTCCCATTAATGAAGGTGCCATAAGGCCGGTTAAAATGACTGCCCCCAAAGGCAGCATAATCAACTGCACATTTCCGGCAGCAGTTGCCGCACGCATGCAGGTGGGCCATTTCATGACGGAAATGGTATTCAATGCCCTGTCAAAGGCGGCCCCTGACAATATAATAGCCGGTTCAGGCGGAACACCTGCACAGACCAATATCCTGTACGGCAGGCGCGCCAACGGAAAGCCCTGGCACACCATGATAATAAGGGGAGGGGGCATGGGAGCCTCATCAAGGGCTGACGGCCATCACTGCGCCATTTTTCCGGCAAACGGTGCAAACACCCCCGTTGAAATTCTGGAAAGCGATACTCCGCTTATTGTGGAGGAAAGAAGCCTTGTAACAGACTCAGGAGGGCCTGGAAAGCAAAGGGGGGGCATAGGACGGCAAATGATCATCAGGTCTCCCGAGCAAGGGGTTCTGAATGCTCCGGGGCGTACCACGATTGCTGTTCAGGCAGGCAGGTTCATTTACCCGCCTTCAGGTATTTTCAAGGGAAAGGACGGGGCATGTGCCAGGTTTTTGAAAAACAGCACCCCTGCAGACCCGAGCGGGCTTACTTTCTGTGATCCCGGAGACACAATCGCCTTTGTCAGCGCAGGCGGAGGCGGATACGGAGACCCGTTTGAAAGGGACCCAAAGGCAGTTGAACGGGATGTGCAGTATGGATATGTGAGTATTGAAAAAGCAAAGCAGGATTATGCAGTGATAATTGACCCTGATAATCTTACACTTGACTGTGAAGCAACCCTGCAATGCAGAGAGCAGATAAAAGCAAATCATAAACTTTAAAACCAGGAGTCATGGAAATGCACAAAACATTCATGCCGCAGTTCAGGGACACAGGGCAGCTGCTGGATCATCAGCTAAAGGGGCTTCAATGGACAGTTTCACACGCTTACAATGGATCAAAATTTTACAGAGACCAGTTTGAAAAAGCCGGAATCACGCCTTCTGACATCACCTGCCTTGATGATATAAAGGACCTTCCCTTTACAACGGGCAATGACCTGAAAAAAGGATATCCCCTGCCCCTTTTATCTGTGCCGGAAAAAGACATTGTCCGCATTCACGCCTCATCCGGCACAACAGGAAAAAGAAAGGTTCTCTCCTATACTGCAAAGGATCTTGATGTATGGTTTGATATGTTTGCAAGATGCTATGAGATGGCAGGAGTGACAAAGGAAGACAGGGTTCAGATTGCAGTGGGGTACGGAGTCTGGACAGCCGGGATGGGTTTTCAGCTCGGGTGCGAGCGGATTGGAGCCATGGCAGTTCCGGTGGGGCCGGGCAATATTGACATGCAGTGCCAGTTCCTTGTTGACATGCAGACCACTGTTCTGTGCTGCACTGCTTCAATGGCCCTCCTTATGGCGGAAGAAGTCCATAAAAGAGGGATCAAGGACAAAATCAACCTTAAAAAAATCATATTCGGGTCTGAGCGCAGTTCCTCTGCCATGCGCACCAGGATAAAGGAGCTTCTGGGCCTTGAGGACATGTTTGACATCACGGGCATGACAGAATTATACGGGCCAGGGGCAGGCCTTGACTGTCCGAAACACGAAGGAATCCATTACTGGGCCGATATTTACATACTTGAGATACTCGATCCTGCCACACTTGAACCTGTTGAGGACGGCCAGGTCGGAGAGATGGTGGTTACCACATTGTGTAAAGAAGCTGCCCCGCTCATCCGCTACAGAACAAGGGACCTCACAAGAAAAATCACAAAACCGTGCTCATGCGGCAACATAATGTTCATGCATGACAGAATCATGGGCAGGTCAGATGACATGATAATTTTAAGGGGTGTGAATATATATCCGGGGCAGATTGACGAGGTATTGTCATCAATTAATGAAGTGGGCAGTGAATATCAGCTCCATCTGGAACGCAAAAATGACGGAAAGGATTACATGTCCATAAAAGTGGAGGCACGGCAGGGAATTGAATCCGGAATGTATGGCAGCGTAAAATCAATGATACAAAAGGCTGTGCAGTCAAAAATCCTGGTAAGCTGTGATGCCGTGGTATGCGATTATGGAGAACTGCCCAGATATGCAGGAAAGGCACAGCGTATCTTTGACAACAGAAATTAAGGAAAGGAAAACCCTTATGAAACCTTTTACCTACCTGTCACCAGAGAGCCTTGAACAGGCCTTTGAAATGTACGGCAGGCACGGCGATTCAGCAAAATACATGGGCGGTGGCACAGACGTCATTGTAAAGCTCAAGGACGGATGGATGTCACCGGAGGTTATCATCTCTTTGAAAAAGATAAAACAATTATCCATGCTCAACATGGACGAAACAACAGGAGAGCTTGTCATAGGCGCAATGGTAACCCATTCCATGCTTGAAAAATCTGAAATGATCACAAAGAATTATCCCATAATTCATGATGCAGTTTCAAAAATAGGATCGGTTCAGATAAGGAACGTGGGAACCATAGGAGGCAACCTTGTCAATGCAGTGCCTTCTGCTGACGGCGCTATACCCATGATAGCCCTGGACGGTACAGCCGTCATACAGGGGCCTGACGGGAAACGCAAACTCATGGTGAAAGATCTTTTTCTTGAACCCCATAAAACCGTTCTGAAACCCGGTGAAATTCTGACAAAAATCATCATACCCCCGTGCAGCCCCAATACAGGCAGTGCATATATAAAATTCGGGCGCAGAGCTGCCATGGAACTGCCTTTGATAGGGATAGGGGTCTTAATTTCCCTGGATGACAGCAAAAAAACCTGCACAAAAGCCAGAATCTGTCTTGGAGTTGCAGGCCCTGTTCCCATGAGGGCATATGAAGCTGAAAAGATTCTTAAAGGCAGGCAGATAACAAAAGAACTTCTCACACAGGCAGGAGAAAAGGCATGTGAGGAATCAAAGGTCAGGGACAGTGTCCGGGGCAAAGCCTGGCACAGAAAAGAAATGATAAAAGTCCAGGTCAGGAGAATGGGCCTTAAATGCCTGGATATAATCCAAAAAAATTCCTAGGAGAAATATTTACCCATGTCAAGAAACATATCATTCATATTAAATGGTGAACAGGTCTCCTGCGAAATCATGGAGCACTGGACACTTCTTCATCTTTTAAGGGAAGAAATGGGCCTGACCGGCACAAAGGAAGGCTGCGGCAACGGAGAATGCGGGGCCTGCACCGTGATTGTGGACAGGCTTGCCGTAAATTCCTGCCTCTTTCTGGCAGTTGATGCAGACGGAACCACAATTGAAACAATTGAGGGGCTTGCTTCTGAAGACGGCAGCCTGCACCCGCTTCAGCAGTCCTTTATTGACAATGGAGGAATCCAGTGCGGGTTCTGCACACCTGGCATGATAATGTCTGCCAAGGCACTTCTTGATGAAAACCCGCATGCAGGCCGCAGGGAAATCCAGCATGCGCTGGAAGGAAATATATGCAGATGCACAGGCTATATCCAGATATTTGAATCCGTTGAAGCAGCAGCCAAATCTGTTTCCGGACACAAGGGAGGTGAAAATGACCGATAACAGCAAGCGCAGCCCTGGTGAATTCAGTGTGGTGGGCAAACCCGTCCCAAAACTGGATGCTGCTGACAAGGCCATGGGAAAAGCCATGTATATTCAGGATATCAAACTGCCGGGAATGGTTTACGGCAAAATATTATACAGCAGATTTGCCCATGCAAGAATTGTCAGCATGGATATTTCAAAGGCTGCTGCACTGCCCGGAGTTTATGCCGTGGTAACGGGCGATGATGTGCCCAAAGGCATGGTGATGGGATTTTACAAGGACAATCCCCCCCTTAAAAAGGGCAAGGTATGTTCATTCAGGGATGAAGTTGCGGCAGTGGCCGCGAAAACCGCTGAAATTGCAGCACGTGCCCTTGAGCTCATTGAAATTGAATATGAAGAACTTCAAGGAGTGTTTGACCCTGAAAAGGCCATGCAAAAGGACAGCCCCCTTGTACATGAAAATCACAAGTCAAATGTACTTAAACTGCCGTGGAAACTGCACTACGGGGACGTGGAAAAAGCTGCTGCCAAAGCTGATTTCATTGTGGAGGACAGGTTTTCAACAACCTGGGTTACCCACTGCTGCATGGGGACAAGCGGAGCCATAGCATCCTTTGATACTGATGGTAATCTTACCGTGTATACAAATACCCAGATACCTTCCCTGGCGCAGAAGGATTTTCTTGGATCCATGAAATCCCTGGGCCTGGGAGACAAAAGGGTAAGGGTGATAAAACCCGTCATAGGGGGAGGGTTCGGCAGCAAGCTTGATACCTATGCCTATGAACACATTGCCATTCTCCTTGCCCATAAATGCCGCAGGCCGGTGAAGATCACCTTTGACAGGCAGGAAGAATTCATTGCAACCTCAACAAGACAGCCTGCCATAATAAATATCAGGCAGGGATGCGACAAAAAAGGAAAACTGCTGTTCAGGGACATTGAAATGATCCTGGACAACGGAGCCAGGACATCATGGGGAGCAACCACTCCATCTGTCATGATGATGCCTGTGACCTCCCTTTACAGGGTGGAAAATGTAAGATATTCTGCAAAATGCGTCTATACTAACAACACCTATTCCCAGGCCATGCGCGGATATGGAAACCCCCAGGCCACCTTTGCCATTGAAAGCAGTATGGACATGCTGGCAAAAAAAGCAGGCATTGACCCCTTTGAATTCAGGAGAATCAACAGGAACCGGCCCGGAGACACAACCCCCCAGGACTTTAAAATCACAACCTGCGGCCTGGATCTATGCCTTGATGCCGTTGAAAAGGAACTTGGAAAAGACAGGCCCTCAGAGGAAGGGGTCGGCATCGGCATTGCATCTCTCATTCATGTTGGAGGTGGAGCAAGAATCTACAAATCAGACGGATGCGGCGCCATAATCAAAATGGATGACTACGGCAAGGTAAGCGTATTCACAGGCGGAACCGACATGGGTCAGGGCCTTGACAATATCACGGCCCAGATCGTGGCTGAAGAACTTGGAGTTTTTGTGCAGGATGTCAATGTGGTGCATACTGATACGGATGTATGTCCCTGGGATGTGGGTGCCCATGCCAGCCGCAGTACATTTGTGGCAGGCAATGCAGCCCTTGGAGCTGCACGCAGAATCAGGGCCCAGCTTGTCAATATAGCCTCAGAGCTTCTGGATGTACCCCCTGAAAAACTTGTGCTCAAGGACAGGCTCATATATGTGCCGGACAATCCTAAAAAAACAATGGAAATAGGCAAGGTTCTGCGCAAGGCCCATTTTTCTCCAGGCGGCACCATGCTTGCTGCAGATTATTTTTATGACCCCTCAAATGAGAACCTTGGCAGGGATTTCAGGGGCAACATGTCCATGACCTATACATTCGGAGTCCACGGTGTAAAAGTAAAAGTGGACACAGAAACCGGAAAGGTAAAAGTTCTGGACTATGTTGCAGCCCATGATGTGGGCCAGGCCATAAACCCCCTGCTGCTCAGAGGCCAGGTCTGCGGAGGAGTGGTCATGGGCCTTGGCTATGCCCTGACAGAAGAGGTTGTTTTAAGGAAGGGCAAAATGATGAACCCCAATTTCAGGGATTACAAATTGTTCACAGCAGGAGATGCCGTGAATATCAAATCCCCTGTTCTTGAAACCTATGATGATGACGGCCCCTTTGGTGCCAAAGGCATTGGAGAACCGGGATGCGTGCCCACAGCACCTGCTGTGGCCAATGCAATCCATGATGCAGTTGGAGTCAGAATAAAGGATCTGCCCATCACCCCTGAAAAAGTGCTTGCAGCTTTAAAGGAGAAAAACGCCGGCAGTTAAATTTTACACTCAACCGGGCAGCATCTGCTGCCCACAAACGGAGGTTAATGCCATGGTAAAACGATCACTTTGTTCAGCAGCATTATTTTTGTTCATTTCAACAACCTGCCTTTTAATGTTTCTTTCACCTGTATCGGCAGGAAAAATCAAACTCAATTATGCCAATTTCCCGCCTGCTCCCACATTTCCCTGTGTACAGATGGAAAGATGGAAAGTTGAAGTTGAAAAACGCACGAATAACAGGGTTCAGGTCAACACATTTCCGGGCGGGACACTTCTAGGAGCCAAAGGCATGATGGACGGGGTTATTGCTGGCCAGGCCGATATAGGAAACATCTGCATGGCATATCAGCCGGGACGTTTCATCGTCACCAATGCCATGAGCCTTCCCCTTGGAATCGGAGATGCCAAAACAGGCAGCCTTGCACTTCTTAACCTGTATGAAAAATACAGGCCCAAAGCCTTCAGAAATGTTGTTGTGCTGACCATGTTCACCAATGCTCCTGGCAATGTCATGTCAAAGGTTCCAGTAAGAACCCTTGCTGATATGAAAGGCCTTGATTTAAGAGCCTCAGGCGGCGCTGCCCAGATACTTAAGGCATGGGGTGCAAATCCTGTGGGAATGCCCATGCCAGCAACGGTTGAAGCATTGCAGAAAGGAACTGTCAAAGGCCTTTTTTCTTCCCTTGAGGTAATGAAGGATTTCAAGTTTGCTGAAAACTGCAAATACGTCACCATGACCCAGACTGTTCTTTATCCCTTTGCCGTTGTGATGAACAAAGCAAAATTCAACTCACTGCCAAAGGACATTCAGAAAGTAATGATGGATCTTAAAAAGGAGCAGGCATTGTGGACTGGCAACTACATGGATGACCAGATCAAAAAATCCATTGAATGGTCAAAAAATACCCAGCATGTTGAATTTATTTCCCTTTCTTCTGCACAAAAGGCAAAATGGAATGCAAAACTTGATTTTATCACCGAAAAATGGATCAAAAACGCCAAAGCCAAAGGCCTTCCGGCAGAAGCGATTATCAATGACATAAAAGCATTTGCAAAATAATTTTCAATCCGTGACCGGCCGTGCCGGTCACGGGGTTTTCGGAGACCTCACATGAATTTTCTGATGAAAATAAACAAGTCCCTGAACAAACTGCTCACCCTGACAGGAGGTGTGCTGCTGCTTGCAATGATAATCCTGACCTGTGCCAATATATTCATACGCCAGTTCTATATTCCCATCAGAGGCACATTTGAGCTGATGGGATATGCAGGAGCCGTTGTAACTGCATTTGCCCTTGGATATACCCAGTTTACCAACGGCCATATCTGTGTTGATATCCTTGTGAACACATACCCTGCCCCTGTCAGGCGCGGGGTTGCCATATTCAACCATACAATATGCTGTATCTTTTTCGTCCTTGCGGCATGGCAGATCACAAACAAGGCCATGACCCTGAAAAATGCAGGTGAGCTGTCCGAAACCCTGAGAATCATTTACTATCCCTTTACCCTGGCTGTGGCATTTGGATGTTTTGTCCTGGCCCTGGCTCTTTTCACCGATCTTTTAAAAGCTGTGCTGATTAAAAAGGAGAGTGAAAAATGAGCCTTACCATGATCGGCATCACAGGTATCTTTACCCTGCTTTTCATACTTTTCGTATTTGGGATTCCGGTTGGGTTTGCCATGGGAATTGTGGGTTTCTGCGGATTTTCATACATTATCTCACCTGATGCAGGATTCAATATGCTTGCCAGTGTCACCTGGGACACTTTTTCCAAATACGGGCTTACTGTCATACCCCTGTTCATTTTCATGGGACAGATTGCCTTTTATTCCGGGGTAAACGAAAAATTATACTCAGCCGCATACAAATGGGTGGGGCATGTCAGGGGCGGGATTGCCATGGCAACTGTTCTTGCATGTGCCGCCTTTGCCGCCATCTGCGGTTCCAATGCTGCAACCGCCGCCACAATGACCACAGTTGCCCTGCCCCAGATGAACAGATACAGATATGAACCCATGCTGAGCACAGGGGCCATTGCCTGCGGGTCCACACTCGGAGTTGTCATACCGCCCAGCGTTGTATTGATCATAATAGGGCTTTCCACTGAACAGTCCATTGCCAAACTTTTTTACGGAGGCCTTGGCGCAGGTATTCTCCTTGCCCTTCTCCTTGCTCTGACCGTATATGTATTGTGCTGGTTCTATCCTGAATGGGGGCCTGTGGGTGAAAAATCAGGTTTCAAGGAAAAATTCAGGTCACTTGCAGGTGCCGTGGAAATGCTCATTCTTTTCATGGTGGTCATGCTTGGGCTTTATTTCGGTATATTCACACCCACGGAAGCCGGAGCAATCGGATCATTTTTTGCCGTGGTCATAGGAGTTGTTCAGAAAAACCTTTCATGGACTGATTTTTATAACAGCATTTTTGACACACTTAAAATCTCATGCATGGTGATTGTCATTATCACCGGAGCCATGATATTCGGAAGATTTCTCGCCATTACAAGGATCCCTTTCAATATAGCATCCTGGGTTGTGAGCCTGCCCTTTTCCAAAATTTCCATAATGGCGATAATTTTTCTGATCTATATAATAGGCGGGGCTGTAATGGATGCTCTGGCGCTTTTACTTATAACCATACCCATTTTCTTCCCAGTGGCAATGAAACTGGGATATGACCCCATATGGTTCGGGGTTACAATCACAATTGTCACCACACTGGGAGCGGTAACCCCTCCTGTGGGCGCCACAACCTATGTGGTGGGAGGCATGGCAAAGGATGTGCCCCTTGAGCGTGTGTTCAGGGGTGTGGCCTATTTTCTGCCTGCCTATATTCTTTGCATCATCATAATGATGGTGTTTCCGGACGTAGTCCTGTTTTTACCGGGGCTTCTTAATTAAAATGTTTAAACTGAAGGAGAAATACCGTGCGGCTGCCAGAATTTGAATATCTAGGACCTGACACGCTTGAACAGGCGCTTGATCTTCTGGACTGTCACAGGGAAAACGCAAAAATCCTTGGCGGCGGGACAGATCTTCTGGTCAGAATGAAAAAAGGACTTTTATCACCAAAATATCTGATCAGCCTTAAAAAACTTGGTGGGCTGTCCTACATAAAAGAAGACAACAACACAATCAGAATAGGGGCTAAAACCCCGATTGCAGACATAATCGCCTCAGATGTCATCAGGCAGAAAGCATACGCACTTACCCAGGCATGTGAAAAAATCGGGGCAGTCACCATACAGCATTACAGGGGCACCATAGGAGGAAATATTCTCCAGGACAACAGGTGCATTCATTACAACCAGTCGTCATTCCACAGATCAGGCCGCCAGCCCTGCCACAAGGACGGAGGCAAAATATGCTATGCAAGAGATGACTCAGACAGGTGCAATTCAACCTGCCAGTCAGACGGAGCAAGTGCGCTCATGGCTCTTGATGCAGAACTTGTGCTTGTCACAAAAACAAATACAAGGACCGTGGCAATCAAAAATTTTTATACAACAGACGGTATCATGCCATTTGCCATGGAACCCCATGAATTGCTGAAGGAAATCATAATTCCTGTACACAGAAACAGGCAAAGTGCGTATCACCGCCTTGCATACCGTTCTGCAATAGACTATCCCATTGTATGCGCGGCAGTGGCACTGGACAGGTCAGAGCAGGACAAAACCATAATTGAAAATGCCAGAATTGTTGTGGGCGCCATGGGCAGGCTTCCCCTTTTTCTTACAGGCCCGTGCGATATTCTCAGGAACAAACCCCTGACTGACAGTTCTGCCTTTGAAAAAGCTGCAAAGGCCTCAATGGACAGCGCTTCAGCATTTGCTGTTCACAATGTGGGCGCCACCCTTGAATACAGATGCTCAATGGTATTTCCAATGGTGATGCGTGCCCTTGAACAGGCAGCAGAATCCCATGTTTCATCGGATTCATGAAAAACAACATATAAAGGAAGCTCAGAAATATGGAAAAAATACAGGTTACCCTCAATATTAACGGCAGGGATCATAAAATCATGGTTCAGCCCAATGACACCCTGCTTGACGTGCTCCGCAACGAGCTTGATATGACAGGAGCAAAGGAAAGCTGCGGAGAAGGAATCTGCGGGTCATGCACCGTTCAGATGGATTCAAGGCCAGTGCGCTCATGCCTGACTCTGGCACTGGAAGCCGCAGGAACCAGAATAAGGACTGTGGAAGGCCTTGCAGAAAAAGACGGACTTTCCGATCTTCAGCAGTCCTTTATTGACCACGGAGCCGTGCAATGCGGGTTCTGCACGCCAGGCATGCTGATGTCAGCAGATGCCCTGCTCAATGAAAATCCTGATCCCGATGAAAAAACCATACGCAGGGCACTTGCAGGCAATATATGCAGATGCACGGGATATGCAAAAATCGTAAAGGCTGTTGCTCATGCTTCCCGCCCGGATGCAGCCTGCCCTGACTGCCGGGCAGACAGCACAGACAAAGGATAAACAATAAGGAGCAAAAAAATGTCTGACTACACTATAGTGGGAAAACGTATGCCCAGGGTTGATTCTAAGGCCAAGGTAACAGGAAGGGCAAGATTTACCGCTGATCTCAAGCTGCCCGGCATGCTGATTGGAAAAATCAAAAGAAGCCCCTACGCCCATGCCCGCATACTTGATATTGATATTTCAAAGGCTGTTGCTCTTCCGGGAGTCAAGGCCGTTGTAACCGGAAAGGATACCGAAGGTGTCAAATGGGGTGTTTTTGCCTATACCCGTGACCAGCAGTTCATACAGACGGAAAAAGTAAGATACATAGGCGATGAAGTTGCAGGGGTTGCAGCTGTTGACGAGGACACAGCACTGAAAGCACTTGATCTCATAGATGTCACATATGAAGAACTGCCTGCTGTGTTTGATCCCATGGAAGCCATGGCTTCTGAAACCGAGCTGATCCATGAAGATTTTCCAGACAATATCAATATCCATGTGAACATTGACACAGGCAATGTGGATGAAAATTTTGAAAAAGCCTATTACATAAGGGAAGATACATTTGTGGCGCCTGAAGAATCCTATTTTCAGGCTGAGCCATATGCTGTTGCAGCAAGGTTTGATGATGATGAATGCCTTGAAATATGGTGTCCCAACGGCGGGCCCCACATGAAATCAAAACCGCTTTCCAATGCATTCAAAATACCTCTTCACAAGGTCAAGGTAAGAAAAATAACCATAGGAGGGGCATTTGGAGGACGCTCCGAAATCTGCCCTGCTGACTATATATGCGCCCTGCTTGCAAAAAAGACAGGAAAGCCTGTCAAAATAGAGTTCACAAGGGAAGAAAACACCATAGCCACCCGTCAGGGACATGCAATGATAACAACGCATAAAACCGGCGTGGACAAAGAAGGAAGAGTGATAGCCAGGGAAACCACCTGTTACATGGACGGAGGCGCCTATTCCAGCACAGGCCCCATTGCAACCAGTGTCCCTTTTCTTTCCATGGAACAGGCTTACAGAATGGGCAGTGTGCGCTACAATGGATACAGAATCTACACAAACAAGCCCATAAGGGGTATGATACGGGTTCACGGCAGAGGGTTTGCCTGCGGCATAGATACCCAGCTTGACATGATTGCGGAACATCTTGGAATTGACCCTGTGGAAATAAGGCTGCGCAATTCAAGACAGCCCGGAGATTATACCAGCACAAAATCCTATGTGGGCTCCTGCGCCATGGATGAAACAATTTTAAAGGCAGTGGAAAAATCAGGATTCAGGGAAAAATGGGGAAAACTGCCGCCCTGGCATGGCATCGGTATCGGAACAAATTCGGTTCAGACAGGTTTTCCCATGGGAATCAGGGGAGGCTCTCAGGCATTCATCAAATTCAATGAAGACGGCCAGGCAACTGTCATGTCAGGAGTTGTGGACAATGGACAGGGAAACGACAACATGCTGGTTCAAATTGCAGCAGAAGAGCTGGGGCTTCTGCCTGAAGACATTCACCTTGTATCGGCTGACACTGAAACCACTTCTTCTGACCCTGGATCATATTCCCAGGTTTCAACCTTTGTGGGAGGTCATGCCGTAAAAATTGCAGCTGTCAGATGCCGAGAAAAACTTTTCAGGGTGGCATCTGAAGTGCTTAAAACCGATCCTGCAAAGCTTGCAGCAGAAAACAGAATGATTTTTGTCAAAGATGAGCCTGAAAAATGTATCCCCATTAAAAAAGTTGTGAGGATAAGCCTTCTGAACTTCAAGTCAGTCAATGCGGAAGGCGGGTACTGGCCCAGGGTTGACATGAAACGCGAGTGGGTAAAAAACCCCTACGGCCAGATGTGCGAAGCCTTTTCATTCGGCACCACCATTGTGGAGGTCAAAGTTGATCCTGACACGGGCCAGGTGACAGTTCTTGAGGTAACAGCAGCCCAGGATGTGGGTTATGCAATAAATCCCCTGGTGCTTGAAGGCCAGTTTGAAGGCGCCCTTACCATGGGCGGCCAGGGAGGCATGTTGACGGAATACCATGAATGGAAGGACGGAAGGTGCATCAATCCCACCATGCTGGACTACAAACTGCCCCTTGCATGCGATATGCCTGAAAAAATCAATAATATAATAGTTGAATCAATTGATCCGAAAGGCCCGTACGGAGCCAAGGAAGCCGGCATGTCAATCGCCATGTCCGCAGCTCAAGGGTATTGTGCTGCGGTCAGCAATGCCATAGGGGTTTACATGGATTCGTTTCCCCTGACTCCTGACAGGATACTTGCAGCCATAAAAGCGAAAAATGAAAAACAAAATTAAACCGGTAACTGGAACCTGACCATGAAAAAAATTAAAGTTGAAGATGCTGTGGGAACTGTACTTGCCCATGATATGACAAGAATCACAAGGGGAGAATTCAAAGGCCCTGCCTTTAAAAAAGGCCATGTGGTGACACATGAAGATATCCCGGAACTGCTGAAGATCGGCAAACAATACCTTTATGTGCTTGAGCTTGATAAAAACCATCTGCATGAAAATGATGCTGCAAAAAGGATTGCAAAGGCAATTGCAGATTCCTGCCTGCAATTCTCCGACCCTGCCGAAGGCAAAATCAATATCAGTACAAAAAATGCAGGCCTGCTCAAGGTCAATGTACAGGGCCTGCTTGAAATCAACAGGCTTGAAAATATAATAGTTGCAACCCTGAAAAATAATTTTCCATGTGAAAAAGGCCAGATCATAGCTGCAACAAGAATCATACCTTTGACAATACATGCAAAACACATCAGACACCTTGAAAAGCTTGCAGAAGACAGCTCACCCATACTTTCCGTGAAACAGTACAGAAAACTTAAAGTAGGGGCAGTTGTAACCGGGTCTGAAGTTTTCAGCGGTCTTATAACAGATGATTTTGACCCGTCCATAGGAAAAAAAATTGCAGAAGCAGGCTGTACCCTTGTCAAAAAAATCATAGTATCTGACGATGTTGATGCCATTGCTGATTCCGTCAAAAAATTACAGCAGCTTGGGTGCGAACTCATAATCACAACAGGCGGGCTTTCAGTGGATCCGGATGACGTCACCCGCCAGGGTGTCCTGAAAGCCGGCGCAGAACAGATTTTCTACGGCAGCCCTGTCCTGCCCGGAGCCATGCTCATGATATCCGATCTCAACGGAATCCCAGTGCTGAGCCTGCCTGCATGTGTATTTTATTATAAAAGGACAGTGTTTGATCTGGTTTTTCCCAGAATTCTGGCAGGTGAACACATCACAGGAGACGATATTGCAGCCATGGGCCACGGCGGATTGTGCATGAACTGCAAAGTATGCCATTACCCTGTATGTTCCTTTGGAAGATAACCTCATGAACTCCATACGGACATTGAAAAAATGAAAAACCTGTCAGAACTTATCATATGTATTAAAGGAGCGGGCGAAATGGCCACAGGAACCGCCTGCCGGCTTTACAGGGCAAATTTTAAAAAAATTTTCATGCTGGAAATAAAAAAACCGCTTGCAGTGAGAAGAAAGGTCTGTTTCTGTGAAGCAATCCATGACGGCCATGCTGCCGTGGAAGGCATAGAAGCGAAAAATGCAGAAGATTGCGATCAGTTCAGGTCTGCATGGAAAAAGGGCATCATTCCTGTCATTGCCGATCCTGAATGGAAATCCATTGAAACAATCCATCCCCATGTGGTCATTGATGCCATGATTGCCAAAAAAAACCTTGGCACTGCCATGTCTGAAGCAGGCCTTGTCATAGGCCTGGGCCCGGGGTTTGAAGCAGGCAAAGATGTACATGTTGCCATAGAAACCAATCGCGGCCATAATCTTGGAAGGCTTATATTCAAAGGATGTCCTGAGCCTGACACAGGCATACCCGGCAATATAGGAGGATACACAGCGGAAAGGGTCTTAAGGGCGCCGTGCAGAGGCATATTCATGTCTGATATTGAAATAGGAACCGCAGTGAAAAAAAACGATATCACGGGATATGTGGGCAAAACCCCTGTAACAGCAGGTATAGACGGAGTAATCCGCGGCCAGATAAGGCCCGGAACCAGTGTAACAGAAAACATGAAAATAGGAGATATTGATCCAAGGGGCAAAAAAGAATACTGCACAACAATTTCCGAAAAGGCAAGGGCAATCGGAGGCAGTGTGCTGGAAGCAGTTCTTAACAGGTTCAATGTCTGACAACCCGGAAAAGCCGGGCTGCTGCTGGCGGCAGCCATAATTGAAAAAGGATTTTATTATGTTGACAAAAGCTTTTATTCCATACAAGGGTTATTACAGCTCTCCATTTTCAAAATGGCAGGGCAGCATGGCCGGCGAACATTCCATTATTCTCGGAGGCAGAACTGCTTCTGCATGGCTTGCATCAAGGGACATAAGCCCTGACAATTTTGATTACCTGATCCTGGGCGCAACAATCGGGCAGCCCCATATATTTTATGGCGGGCCATGGGCATCTGCGCTTGTGGGAGCACAAAATATTCCGGGCCTGTGGATTTCCCAGGCATGTTCCACCTCAACCACTGTGATTTTCCAGGCAGCCACAGGCATTGAAACCCAAATGTTTAAAAACGTATTCACACTCATGACTGACAGATGCTCCAACGGCCCTCACACTGTCTGGCCAAATCCCGGCGGGCCGGGCGGCCAGGTGATTTCGGAAAACTGGGTCATGGATCAGTTCAACAATGATCCATGGGCAAAAAATCCCATGATCAGGACAGCCGAAAATGTGGCCAAAAAGGAGGGTATAACAAGGCAGGCATGTGATGAACTGGCATTGAGAAGGTATGAACAATACATGGACGCCCTTGCCAATGACAGGGCATTTCAGAAGAAATACATGTTCAGGGTCAGCCTCAGAGTTTCAAAACATGAAACCCTGAGCATTGAACAGGATGAAGGCATCATGGTAACCACAAAACAGGGTCTTGAAAAATTGAAGCCGGTTCTTGCGGACGGGGTTCATACCTTTGGTTCGCAAACCCACCCTGCCGATGGCAATTGCGCGCTTATTGTCACGACAAAGGACAGGGCTGCCGGACTGAGCCCTGAACCTGAAAAAAACATACAAATAATTTCTTACGGATTTTCAAGGGCACAAAAGGGATTCATGGCAATGGCAGTTGTACCTGCTGCTCAAATGGCCCTTGACAGGGCAGGCATATCAATTGGTGAAGTAAAGGTTATCAAAACCCACAACCCGTTTGCAGCCAATGATATTTATCTGGCAAATCAGATGAACATTGACATCAATTCATTTAACAATTTCGGATCTTCACTGATTTTCGGGCATCCCCAGGCCCCCACGGCAGGCAGGCTCATAATTGAAGGTATTGAGGAACTTGCCGATCTCGGCGGAGGCTACCTGCTTTTCACAGGATGCGCAGCCGGTGATACAGGGGCTGCACTGGTGCTTAAAATGGGAAAATAAACATAATATTCAAATACATATTCCAGAGGAGACAAAATCATGAAAACACTCATAATAGGAGGCGCAGGAGGCATGGGCCAGGGAGTTGCAAGGGATCTTATAAAACAGGACAGGGTTGAAACCGTGATCCTGGCAGACCTTTATCCTGACCCAGAAAGATTGTCAGCAAAACTGAGAGAAAATCCCAAAGCCCAACTGGTCAGAATGGATGTCAATGATCATGACGCCATGGTTGATGCTTTCAGGCAGGTGGATGTTGTAATCAACACGGCAGGCCCCTTTTACAGGACAGCAGTGCCAGTTGCAAAAGCAGCTGTCAAAGCCGGTGTTAATTATATTGACATTTGTGATGATTATGAAGGCACTCAGATATTGTTCAATTCAGAAATTGACCAGATGGCAAAGGATGCAGGTATCACTGTCCTCACAGGTATGGGTTCTGATCCCGGCACAAACAATGTGCTTGTAAAATGGTATGCAGACCGTCTGGATAAGGTGGACGACATTTATCTTTACTGGGTTGTGAGCATTGCAGAGCTTGCCGGGGCAGCCTGGGATCACAGCCTGCACATGACCCTTGGCAAAATTCCCCAGTATCTGAACGGAGAACTTGTCCATGTGGAAGGAGGCACAGATGTGGTGGAAGAGCAGTTTCTTGAGCCCCTTGGAATCTGTCATGTCCGTTATGTGGGCCATCCTCAGCCACTTACGCTTCCAAAATACATAAAAGGAGTCAAAAATGTGATCATCAAGGGCGCACTCATACCTCTGTGGGTGGATGAGCTTATAAAAGAGCAAAAGGACACAGGCCTTTTAAGCACAGAACCGCTTGATATCAAAGGCATAAAAATCACTCCATACGACCTTGCCCTCAAACTATGGGAAAAAATTCCCAAAGGCAGGGATAACGGCCCGCAGTCTTCAGGACTCAAGGTCATTGTAAAGGGAAAAAAAGACGGCAGGAAAATTACGTATACAGCAGATATGGTCGGAAGGATGGCGCCAGGAACAGGGCTTCCGGCATCCATTGCCTCGCTTATGATGGATAAAGGCCAGGTAACCCAAAAAGGCGTGGTGGCTCCCGAAGGATGTATTGACCCTGACATATTTCTTGAAGAATTTTTAAAACGAGGGGCAAAAATCCACCAGACCCAGACAATATCATCAATGTTTGAACCGGACAAAGTATAAAACCGTGGAAGAAACCAGGGGAGGCCGCAAATGAAAGAAGCTGAAAAACTTGACATAACACAGAGCATAAAATTATATGACCAGGCATTGAAACTTGTTCCGGGCGGTGTGCTGGGCGCAAGAAAACCTGGTGATTTCATACAGGGAGAATACCCTGTTTTTCTGGATTCAGGAGAAGGCTGCCGTCTGACTGATGTGGATGGAAATGAATTTATTGATTTTCTGTGCGGGTACGGCCCCATAATTCTCGGGTACAGGGAAAAAGAAGTGGATGAGGCGGTTTTTGAACAGGTAAGAAAAAAGGGGTTCTGCTTCACACTGACCCAGAAATTCCAGAACCTGCTGGCTGCAAAGCTTGCACAGATAATACCATGCTCTGAAATGAGTATATTCTTAAAAACAGGATCAGATGCAACCAGTGCCAGTATAAGGATCGCAAGGGCGCATACCGGAAAACTCAAGGTCATGAGATGCGGATACCATGGATGGCACGACTGGTGCGTTGAAATGAAAGGAGGCATTCCAGCCAAATTTTATGAAGATGTGTTTGAATTTAAGTACAACAGGCTTGACCAGCTTGAGGCATTGATGGAAGAACACGGGGACAATACAGCAGCCATAATCATGACACCTTTTGGTCACCCGAACCACAAAAAAATGCAGGAACCAGGCCCGGGTTTTCTTGAAGGAGTAAGGCAGATTGCAGACAAATACGGCAGTGTTCTGATCTATGATGAAATACGCACAGGTTTCAGGCTTTCAATGGGAGGCGCCCAGAAACTGTACAATGTCACCCCCGACCTTTGTGTTCTTGGCAAGGCCATGGCAAACGGGTATCCAATTTCCGTTGTCACGGGCAGAAAACAGGTCATGATGGCGGCAGAATCAAAACTGTTTATCTCTTCCACATTTTTTCCAAACAGCGATGCATTTGTGGCAGCCCTTAAAACCATAGAAATTCTTGAACGGGACAATGTGCTTGAAGGCATATGGAAAAAGGGAAAAGCTTTTATGAAAAAAATTCAGGATTCAATTGACAGACATGATACAGGGGCAGAGCTTTCAGGGGTAGGCCCAATGTTCTATATAACATTCAGAAAAAATGAGGCAGGAACCTATAAAAACAAACGCAGGGATTTTTATACCCAGCTCATACGCAAAGGAATCTTTTTTACCCCCTACCACCATTCATATATCTGTCACAGGCACACGCACAAGGATCTTGAACAGGCAGCCTGTGCAATAGATGAGGCTCTTGAATTTGTGGCGCATAAATATTCATGATTCTGGCAATTGAAAAGCCCATAATATAAGTATTGAAACATGCGGATAATTAATGCTATCTAATAATGTTTTTCTGACATAATTAGATATACATTAAAAACAGCATAATCAATACATATGGATTTTAAACATATAGAACATATTCCGGCAGGCCGGATCAAATACGGAAAAACCGGGCAAAATGTGTATCAGGCTTACCTTGGCACCTGTGTCGGGGTTGCATTGTATGATGATACTGCCAATGTCGGCGGGCTCATCCATATTCTTCTGCCTGAACCTCCATCATCGTCCCCTGCTGATTTTCCGGAAAAATATGCATCCACAGGGCTTCCCAGACTTATAAGAAACCTTATCAATATTGGGGCTTCATGTGAAAATCTTAAGGCAGGTATTGCAGGAGGCGCCCTCATAGGCCCTGTAAACCGCCAGGACATCAATCTTGACATTGGAGGAAGGAGTGCAGATATAGCCATTTCCATCCTTGAAAATGCCGGGATTGAAATCGTGCAGTCTGAAACCGGCGGTTTTTTTGCCTGTACCCTTGAGCTTGATATGTCCGTGGGCAGGTTCTTCATCAGGCCTGCCTGGGACTATATTGCAAAATCAAAGAAAGCAGACCTGAATTCACATCCTTCACCAGATGACATCAAAGACACGATTGAACACCTTAAACCCATTCCCCAGACTGCGCTTAAGATATTAAGGATGTTCCATTCCGGCAGATACGGAATCAGTGAAATAACCAGGGAGCTTGCAAAGGATCAGGTGCTTTCAGCCCAGACCCTGAAACTTTGCAATTCAGCCCTTTTTTCCGGAATAATCAGCGTTGAAACACTTAAAGACGCAGTGCTGCTTTTAGGGGAAAAAATGCTCATCAAATCCGTCATCACTGCTGCTGTCAATACATATTTCAGCCAGACAGGCACCTCAGGATACTCTCTTTGCAGGGGAGGGCTTTTTTTCCATGCGGTCAGCGTTGCGTCTGCCGCAGAAAAGATCGCTGCACTCTCCAAAAAATCAGACCCTGGCACAGCATATACTGCAGGGCTTCTGCACGATATAGGCAAAGTAATACTGGATCAGTATATTGCAGATTCAGCACCGCTTTTTTTCAGACAACTGAGCCTTGAACATGGGGATTCCCAAAGTGCTGAAAAAGAAATTCTCGGCATCACCCACAATGAAGCAGGAGGCCTGCTGGCAGAAAAATGGAACCTTCCTGAAGGCATTTCCCATGTGATCCGGTATCATCATGCTCCCCAGAAAAAAAAAGAACATAAAGATCTGGTCTATATTGTCTATCTTGCAGATCTTTTAATGGAAAAATTCAATACAGGACTTGATTTTGACAAAATACAGACCGACAGTTTTGAAAATGTCATAAATCATCTTAAAATCACTGCGCAAGACCTTTTCAGCCTGATCGACACCATTCCTTTCCATGATATTAACACTGATGATTTTTTAACTGGAAAAAGGTAAAAAATGAGCACCTCAACTAAACATGAAATACTTAAAAACCTGCCAGGAGTGGATCATCTTCTTGAATCGGCAAAATCCAGCTCTGTTTTCGCCTCAATACCAAGAAGCGTTATCATTGATTCACTGCGCAACACGCTTGACGCAACCAGAAAAAAAATACTGACAGGCCAGTCACCTGACATGACAGACAAAGCCATTCTGGATAAAGCACATGAACTTGCGCGCAGAAAAATGGAACCAAAGCTTGTCAATATAATCAATGCCACAGGAGTGGTTCTGCACACAAACCTGGGGCGCGCCCTTTTATGTAAGGATGCACTTGACAATATAAGCTGTATTGCCAGCGCCTATTCCAACCTTGAGCTTAAAATAGAAACAGGTAAAAGGGGAATCAGATATGAGGCTGTTGATGAGCTGATATGTGAACTGACAGGAGCACAAAGCGCCATTGCTGTCAACAACAATGCCGGAGCTGTATTACTGGCCCTGGACACCATTGCAAAGGGAAAACAGGTAATAGTATCAAGAGGCGAACTGGTTGAAATAGGAGGCGCATTCAGAATACCCGATGTCATGGTAAAAAGCGGATGCATTTTAAAAGAAGTAGGCACAACCAACCGCACCCATTTAAGGGATTATGAATCAGCTGTCTGCGAAGAAACAGGACTTTTCCTGAAAGTCCATGCCAGCAATTACAGAATTCAGGGGTTTACGGCAAGTGTGCCCCTCAAGGATCTGGCAGAACTTGGCAGGCGCACAGGCGTTCCGGTAATGGAGGATCTTGGCTCAGGCACCCTGATTGATTTTTCCTGTTACGGGCTTCCACATGAACCAACAATTGCGGATTCTGTAAACTCAGGAGCCGATATCGTCACGTTCAGCGGAGATAAGCTGCTTGGAGGCCCCCAGGCAGGTATTATCGTCGGCAACAAGGATGCAATTGACCAGATCAAGAAAAATCCGCTGACCCGGGCACTGAGAATCGACAAACTGACCCTTGCAGCCCTTGAATCCACACTCAAATTGTATCTTGACGAAAAACAGGCTGTCTCAGAAATCCCCACACTGCGCATGCTTACAATGCCTTTTCAGGATATATGCAGGAAGGCAGATGCATTGTATTCAGCAATCAAAACCAAAATTCCGGCAATTGCCCAGGTGGCAGACATGGACATGGCTGACATGAACTCGAGGCCTGGCGGTGGCTCTTTCCCGGAGCTTGATCTTCCCACCCGGTGTATAACCATATATCCCAAGACCATGTCTTCTTCAAACCTTGAAAAACAGATGAGGCTTTCAACTCCGTCTGTAATAGGCAGAATTGAAGACAACAGATATATTCTGGATCCAAGAACCATTCAAAAAGGCCAGGAAAAAATCATTTCATCAACTTTAGCCAGGATACTGATAAAAAAATGACCATTAAATTTTCTTCAAGGGAAATCCACTTTCTTAAAACAGATTCAGACGGGTCATATCTCAAACCGCCTGAAATTTATTTCAGTGACCTCCTTCTGACAGAAACCGCCCATGTGAAGGCATTTGAAAAAAGGCTTGATCTGGCTGATATTCCTGAGAATGGATTTTTATGTACTGTTTTCAGAAGTTCGCCAGATGCTGTCAGAACCATTGAAAAATTTTTCAATGAATTCAGCAGACCAAACAGAGGACTTATATTTGAGACCCTGTCACCAGACTCTCTTGTGATGGCATGCTGGGATGAGTCAGGCAGTGAAAACCCGGATCATCTTGTGAAAATCCTGAAGAAAAAAATGTCAGCCGCGCTGAGAGCTGATATCATGGCAGGAACCGCATACTATCCTTTCCGCAATTTCACCAGAAAACAAACCTTTGCCAATGCGCTAAAGGCCATTGATCATGCAGCATTTTTCGGGCCAGGCTCCATTATCTGCTTTGATGCAACATCCCTTAATATCTGCGGTGACAGGCTATATCAGCTTGGCAAATGCAGCGAGGCAATCAGGGAATACAGACAGGGCCTTGAAATCTCCCCTTCTGACATCAATCTTATCAACAGCCTGGGTGTGTGTTATGGGGTAATGGGACAGCTTGAAAAGGCAGGAAAAGAATTTAAAAAAGCAATGGCGCTCAATCCTGATGAACCAATGGTACTTTACAATACAGGCCTGCTGCACCACATCAGGGGAGATATTGACAAGGCTGTCTCATACCTGCACAAAGCCCATGCCGTCAATAACAGTATTTTTCATATTGAGCTTCTTCTTGGAGATCTTTTAAAGAAAAAGAACAAACCTGACACGGCAATCCTTCACCTTGACAGGGCAGGTGAACTTAATCCGCTGTCTGCCCTTGTTTTCAGGCTTAAAGGAGAAATATATCTTGAGGAAAAACAATTTGAAAAAGCTGGCATGGAATTCAACAAAGCCATAAAGACAAACCCCAATGATGCCTTGTCTCTGTCAGGATATGCCATGGCACTGGAACGCCAGGACAAGAACCTCAGCATAGCTTTGAGCTTTGCAAGAAAAAGCATTGACCTTGATCCTGACAATCATGTTTTTAAAAAACGCCTGTGGGCAATTGAAGAAAAAATAAACGGCATTGGCCCTGAAAAAAGCCAGATGAAAACTGCCTGAAAAACAGCATAGTTAAAAAGAGCACCAGATGAAAAACATTATCAGGAAAAGTGTAGCAGAAAGCATTGCTGCCAAACAGCAGTTTTTCAATGCACAGAATATGGACAGAATCATATCATGTGCTTCAAAAATTGCAGATGCATTTCAAGATAAAAAAAAACTTGTACTATTTGGCAATGGAGGCAGTGCAGCCGACTGCCAGCACATTGCAGCCGAATTTGTCAACCGGTTCAGAATGGAAAGACGGCCTCTGCCGGCTGTGGCACTTACAACTGATACATCTGTTATCACAAGCATAGGAAACGATTATTCATTTGAAGAAATTTTTTCCAAGCAAATTCAGGCGACCGGCCATAAAGGAGACATTGCAATTGCCATATCCACATCAGGCAATTCCCCAAATGTGCTCAAAGCTGTGGAGTCGGCACAACAAGCTGGTATGTACACCATTGGATTCTCAGGCATATCCGGCAGGCTCAGGCAGATGAGTGATATTGCCTTTTGCGTTGACTGTAATGAAACCGCAAGAATCCAGGAAATTCATATCCTGCTGGCCCATATTATCTGTGATCTGACAGAGAGGATGATTTTCGATGAATGATTCATTTAAGCAGCTTGATTTTTCAAAACTTCAGACCTACTCCATAAATGACAGAAAAAGCAAGGTTGACCAGAAGGATTTTGCAAAACCCTGGACAAAATCAGGAAAATTCTCGGATTTTCTTGATACCCTGCCCTCAATTCTGGCAGGCAATGATCTGAGAGATGTCATCAATGCAATCATTCGCGCAGCTGCAGGCCGCAGGCCGGTCTGTTTTGCAATGGGCGGCCATGTGATAAAAACAGGCATGTCTCCTGTTCTCATTGACCTGATGGAGAAAAAAGTGCTGACTCTCATGGCAATGAACGGAGCCGGCATCATCCATGACCTTGAAACCGCAATGACAGGAAAGACCTCCGAAGATGTGGCACAGTCCCTTGGAACCGGTAATTTCGGTATGGCAAGGGAAACCTCTGATTTTCTGAATCAGGCAATAAAAAATGCAGAAACAAAATCAATCGGGCTTGGTAAAGCTGTGGGCGAACTGATTTTAAAAGAAAATTTTGATTTCAAAGATCTGAGCATCACCGCTGCCGGAGCCAGGCTTGAAATTCCTGTTACGGTTCATGTTGCAATTGGAACCGACATCATTCACATGCATCCGGGGTTTGATGCAAGTGCATGCGGCAAAGCATCACACCATGATTTCAAATTGTTTGCCAGCCACATTGCAGGTATTGAAAAGGGGGTATTTATAAATGCCGGCTCTGCTGTAATACTGCCGGAAGTATTTTTAAAGGCCATAAGCCTTGCAAGAAACCTGGGGCATTGCCTTGATGAATTCACCACGGTCAATCTTGATTTCATACGCCACTACCGCCCCATGACCAATGTGGTAAACAGGCCTGTTTCCGGCAAAGGACGCGGTTACAGTATCGTGGGCCACCATGAAATTCTCATTCCGCTTATTGCTGCAGGCGTGATCGAAAACCTTTAGAACCTGTCATGGCCATTCAATCAAAATCAGAAAGCCTCAATGTTATTGAGGCTCAATGCGACGAGCAGTCGCCTGAATTATCATATTACAATCAACACCGTAAAAAAGCAGTAAGATTCAACTCAAGCATAAAAAATGGATTAATATATGATAATTTCAGCACTTGAAAATATTCGATTAAATCCTTATATTAATTTGTTTAAATTAATTAAAGATTAAAAACGGAGTGATAAAAAATGCCAATATATGAATATAAATGCAACGCCTGCGGCATGAAGTTTGAGACACTTGTGATGGGAGGGTCAGAGCCTGAATGTCCTTCATGCGACAGCAAAGACCTTTCCAGGCTCATGTCTGCCTGTGGTTTTGTTTCAAAATCATCCGGCGGCCCGGGCGGAGAAACTCAGGTCAAGACATCTGCCGGCACTTCAGGATGTGCAGGATGCTCCTCCACCAATTGTTCTTCCTGCGGAATCGGATAAATACCCATGAAAAAACATATATGCATCGGTACCAGGGGCAGTGCCCTTGCCCTGTGGCAGGCGGAATTCATCAAAGCGGAAATTGAAAAATTTTTTCCGGCAATCGAAGTTGAAATCAGAATAATAAAAACAACCGGAGACAGAATCACAGACCGGCCCCTTGCCGATGTCGGAGGCAAGGGCCTGTTCGTCAAGGAAATAGAAAGTGCCCTGCTTGATAAAAAGATTGATCTTGCCGTTCACAGTATGAAGGATATGCCGGGAGAACTGCCAGAAGGCCTTGAGATCGGAGCTGTCCCTGAACGAGAAAACCCCTTTGATGTTTTGATCTCAAGGCAGGAGCTTCTGCTTGAAGATTATAAACCGGGCGCAAGAATAGGTACATCAAGTTTGAGAAGAGGCTCACAACTGAAACATGTCAGGCCTGACCTTGAAATCATATCCATCCGGGGCAATCTGGACACAAGAATAAAAAAACTGGAGTCAGGGGAATATGATGCAATTGTACTGGCTGCTGCTGGTTTATGCAGACTTGGGCAGGAAGACCGTATTACCCAATACCTGGATGAAACCCTCATGATCCCGGCCGTGGGCCAGGGAGCATTGTGTATTGAAACAAGGCAGGAGGATAATTCCATTGCCCCTGTCATGGAAAAACTGGATCATTTTAATACAAGGATATGTGTTAAAGGTGAACGTGCTTTTTTAAAACAAATTGAGGGTTCCTGCCATATCCCTGTGGCCTGCTTCGGCAGGGTCGAAGGTTCAGGGGTCAGACTCACTGCAGTGGTTGCATCTGAAAATGGCAGAGATTTAATACGTGAGCAAGCCATATCTTCCATGAATGATATTGAAAATACAGGCCGCGCACTGGCTGATACCCTTCTTGCAAAAGGCGGGAACAGAATATTGGAGCAATTGAAATTAAATGAAAAATAAAAAGGGCACAGTATATCTTATTGGGGCAGGCCCTGGCGATCCAGGCCTTTTAACTGTAAAGGCAAAAAAATGCATAGAATCCGCAGATGTGGTGGTTTATGACTATCTTGCATCCCCTTCTCTATTGAAATATGCAAAAAAAAATGCCCAGGTCATCTATGTAGGTAAAAAAGGCGGTGACCATACCCTTTCCCAGGATAAAATAAACATGCTTCTGGTTGAAAAGGCAGGCCAGGGGCTTGAAGTGGCAAGGCTTAAGGGAGGAGACCCCTTTGTGTTCGGCAGAGGAGGAGAAGAAGCCCAGATGCTGTTAAGCCACGGCATTGCCTATGAAGTGGTTCCCGGAGTCACATCAGCCATTGCAGCTCCTGCCTACGCAGGAATTCCTGTCACCCACAGGGATCATACATCTTTTGTATCCTTTATAACCGGCCATGAAGACCCGACCAAAAAAGGCACCAGCATGCAATGGGACGTATATGCGAAATCACATGCCACTCTTGTATTCCTCATGGGGGTTAAAAACCTTGAAAATATTGTTGTGAACCTGATGAATCACGGCAAAAACCCTGAGACCCCGGTTGCCCTGGTCAGATGGGGAACAACTCCGAGGCAGCAGACTGTAACCGGCACACTTGAAAACATTGTGGCCAAAGTGCATGAGGCAAACCTGAAATCTCCTGCCATAATCATCATAGGTAATGTTGTTTCCCTTAGAAATGAATTATCATGGTTTGATCAACGTCCCCTTTTTGGAAAACGCATTGTAATCACAAGGGCACGCGCACAGGCAAGCGCCCTTGTCTCAATGCTTTCAGACCTTGGCGCAGACTGTATTGAAATACCCACCATCAAGATCATACCTGCCAGCGATACAGAGCCTTTAAAAAAATCCATTGAAAATATCAAAAATTATGACTGGCTTATTTTTACAAGTGTAAATGGTGTCAATTTCTTTTTTGACACATTATTTGACATGGGATCTGATGCAAGGGCGCTTGGACACTTAAAACTTGCATGCATAGGCCCTGTTACAAAAAAACGGCTCAGGGATTTTGGATTTAAAACAGATATACTGCCTGAAACCTACCGTGCCGAAAGTGTTGTGAAAGCATTTTCAGGTGTCAGAATAAAAGGGAAAAAAATATTGCTTCCACGGGCTGAAAAGGCAAGAACAATACTTCCGGTTGAACTGACAAAGATGGGGGCTGATGTCGAAGAAGTCACTGCCTATGAAACAATCCTTGCCCATGAAGGCAGGCAGCAGCTTGTTACCATGCTTGAACACGGAAAAATCGATGCAATAACCTTTACCAGCTCATCCACTGTATCAAATTTCATGACCCTGCTTGAGGGTACGGCAAACCCGGTTGATCTGTTAAAAACCGTTGTAAAAGCCAGTATCGGCCCCATAACTTCAGATACGGCAAAATCCCTTGGCATTGAGCCTGACATTGAAGCGGAAGAATATACCATTGCCGGACTTGTGGATTCTCTGCTGAAATTTTATAAAAAGGATTAAAATATCATGATAGCAGGCAACCGAACCATTAATTATCTTCGTATTTCCGTAACTGACCGGTGTAATTTCAGATGCCGCTACTGCGTTCCCTCTTCGCCGTTCACCGTGATAGAGCACGATAAAATTGCAAGATACGAAGAAATACTGAAGATAACAAACCTTGCCTGCGAACTTGGCATTACAAAGGTAAGAATTACCGGGGGTGAGCCTTTTGTACGAAAAGGAATTTTTCTTTTCCTGGAAAAATTATGTGCCATTGAAACCCTTAAGGATATCTCCATTACAACAAATGCAGCCTTGCTTAACCGTGAAAAAATAAAAAAACTTATAGGGTTCGGGATAAAACGGCTTAATATCAGCCTTGATACCCTGCAAAAGGATAAATTCAGGCAAATTACAGGAAGAGACAGGTTCCAGCATGTATGGGATGCCATAATGGCGGCCCATGATCTGGGGATATTCCCCCTGAAGCTCAATGCAGTGGCCTTAAGAGGCATTAATGATGATGAGATTGAAGAAATTGCAGGGCTTACATTAAAATATCCATTTCACATAAGGTTTATTGAATACATGCCCATGGGAGAATCTGATTTTGAAAAACATCATCAGATTCTGACGAATGAAATCAGGGAAAAAATTGAAACAAAATTCGGAAAACTTATGCCCGTTCAAAGGAATGCAAATGACGGGCCCGCCAAAAAATTCAAGATTCAGGGCGCCATGGGAATTGTAGGGTTCATCACTCCCATAAGTTCCCATTTCTGCAGTGACTGCAACAGGTTAAGGCTGACATCAATGGGCCATCTGAGACCCTGCCTCCTGAATGACTATGAAAAAGATATTCTGACTCCCTTAAGGCAGGGAGCATCAGACGAGGAACTCAGACAGATAATTCTGAACACTCTGAAAAAAAAGCCTTCATTCCACGGCCTGTCACCGGAATTTACAGGCAGAAACAATGTTCCTGTAAGCCATATGACATCCATTGGAGGATAATTTTCAAATTTAATTTGATTTTTTTTAATTTCCCGGTGTCAATTATCAATACAAGGGCAAAAACTCTTATGACATGGAGGGAAAAAATGAAAAAAATATTTACCACAATAACCATTGTTCTGATCGTGATCTGGTTTTCCACTGAATCTGCCAGAGCCGGTGCTGCACGCAGGCATACCATTGAAGGATTCATGCTGGGTACGGGAGCGGCTTTGCTTACAGCAGCCATTATAAAGGAAATCCACAAAAGGCCTGAATCTGTTTCTCAATACGAAACAGATTCAGCAACCGATGAATCATGCAGATATGCCAGATGCAGCACAGCCAGATACCATCGCCGCCATCACAGAAGGGCAGGCAGATATGAATCATGCGGGCACTGGGAAGTTGAAAGAACCTGGGTTGAGCCTGTTTATGAAAAAAAATGGAACCCCGGTCATTACAACCGTCGCGGAGAATGGGTAAGCGGCAGGCTCGAAAGATTCCTGATAAGGGACGGGTATTGGAAAGAAGAGAAAGTATGGGTAAGATATTAATACAAGTTAATTATCTGAACACAAAAAATACGCGTTCAAATTAACCGTGACCTCAAAAGAACAGGATTCAGGCTCCATAAGTGAAGAGCAACTTGTTGAAAGGCTGAAAAAGGGACAGGAATGGGCTTTCAATATACTTGTGGAGCAATACCAGGCAAGGCTTATGAAAATTGCATATGGAATAACTCTTGACCGTGAAGACAGCCTGGAAATCGTACAGGATGTATTTGTCAATGTATTCAGACATATCAAAAATTTCCGGCAGGAATCAGGCCTTGCCACATGGTTAAGAAAAATCACGGTTAACCAGTGTTTGAACTGGAAAAGAAAATGGAAAAGAAGATTCAGATGGCACCACGATTCCATTGAAAACGACCAGGACAAAATTTTATACCGCGAAGCGGAACAGCAGGCCACCCCGGAATCAGGTATAAGGGAAAGGGAATTTGAATTCATGCTTGAAAAAGCAATTGGGAATCTCCCTGAAAAAACAAGAGCTGTTTTCATCCTGAATGCATTTGAAGGGCTTTCATATGAACAGATCGCCACTACCCTTGACATTAAAAAGGGAACTGTCAGCTCAAGGCTCCACTGGGCCAGAAAACATCTTATCCAGGCTCTTGATATGGACAGATAAAAGAGGAGATCATACCTGATGAGAAACAATTGCACACAATATACATCAGAAGAAATCAGCAGGTTTGTGGATAATGAACTTGACAATGAAAAAATGCAGGCAGTAAAAAACCATATTGAATGCTGTCCTCAATGTAAAAAACTTGCTGAAAATTATAAATTCATAACAAGAACCATTAATGCACATGCACAAAAATACAGCGCCGGCATTGATTCTTCCAGAGCAGGCATAAAACTTGCGAAAGCCTTACACAAATCAAAAAATAAATCATATCGCCATATCCCCGGATTCTTCGGCAGATATACTTATTTAAAATTTGCAGCCATTGTTCTCATTGCAGTGGCAAGCGGCTTTTTATTTGTAAACAGGTCCGTGGTCAATCATGTTGCCGGGCCCAGTGCAATTGTAAAATCTGTTGACACAAATTTTGATTCGGTTATGATAATTGAAACTCAGAGACAAAAACATACAATTATATGGTTTTCCGAAACCTGATATAAAAAGGAGTATCATGGACAGAAGATTCACAAGATTCATCCCTGTCCTGGCGGGATTAATTTATCTGATTTTATTGTCTTCCCCGGCAGCGGCAGCCCGTGTGATGACAGATGTAAAAATTATTCACGCTTCAACTGGATCTTCCCATGTTGATGCTGCCCTTAAAAATATCATTCCGGAGCTGGAATCGGTATTCAAATATACCGGATACCGTCTTATAAACGAACAACAGATGATGCTGAATTTTAACCAGAAAGGCAGGATCAGCCTTCCCGGAAACAGAATGATGATTGTGATTCCTGCAGCAATGAACAAAGGCCGGATAAATTATCAGATCATCATCCGCAAAAATGACCGGCCTGTTTTCAAAACCAGGGTATTATTGAGGAATAACAGCAGTATTACCATTGGAGGCCCGCAATTCAATAATGGTTATCTTCTATTCAATAT